>CALGPL010000057.1 GCA_937960595.1 uncultured Anaerolineales bacterium
CCAGCGCCTCGCGCAATTCCTTCGGCTCCAACACTTCCACGTCCGCGCCCCAGCCGCGAACCCAGGGCAGCATTTCGCGCCACTCGGCAATTTCCACGCTCCACAGTCGCCCGCCGTCTTCGGTCTTTTCGATGCGCTCCAGCGGATGCCAGACGCTCTCCTCCAGCCGTTGAATCACGCCGGGGTGGGGCGCGAAGCGCAGTTTCACCGTCACGGGCGGGCGGTCGGCGTACCAGATGCCCCAGGCGTGTTTGAGCAGCCGCTCGTCATCGAAGGAGGCGGGAATCTCAAACGTCTCGCCCGTCAAAAAGGCGTGCAAAATGCGCTCCATTTTGAAAGCGTAGATTTTGTCGTCAAAGTCGCTTTGGGCAATCACATACACGCTGTCGCTCCAAATGGAAGGCTCGATGAGATACGGGCTGATGGTGTGACGGGTGACGCCCTCATGTCCCAGCCGCTGATACTCAATGCGGACCTTGCGCTGCTCCACCCAGCCTTGCGTGACCGTTTCGAGAATCTTGATTTTCTCGGCATCTTTTTTCTGCGTCAGCAGGCGGTCGGCGGTTTTCAGCAGGCGTTCCGCCATCGGCTGACGCAGCACGGCTGCCAGTTTTTCCAGCGCGTTCGCGGCGTGCGCGTGATGGAAAGGCGATTGGCGCGCGGTCTTGCGCGCCGCCAGGTACAGCGTCAGCGCCTCGTGCAGACTGATTTTGATTTCGGAAATCAGTTTCGATTTGGGAATGTAATAGCGCCCCTGTGCGTCTTTTTCAAAGGGATAATCGTTCTCTAGTTCCTTCCGGTCGCGGTACACGATGGTTCGGTCCACGCCCAGGCGTTCTGCCAGTTCCATATCCGACCAGGCGCGCTGAATATACAGGCGCTTCATTTCGGTGAGACGTTCTGCTTTGGTCATGCCGCTCATGTCCATTCTCCGCAACGTGAGTTTGCTTTTCAATCAATCCTATGCAACAGAATAGCACAACCCCCGCCCAAATTCTGCAACATTTCGTTTTCAATTTTGTGAATTTGCCTTGTCGAATGGATATAAGCCTCCCCGATCGTCTTCATAAACTAGCCATCCTCTCTCCTCTAACGCCGGAAGAGAACGCGTCACCTCGGAACGGTTCAGACCGAGCAAACGCGCCAAAGAGGCAGCACGCTTGCCAGGATACGCCTCTATTTTATGATAAATTTCTTCCAGCCGCAGGGCATTTGGTTTTCTAGCCATGGTTGCACTCCTTTTCTGTCGGTTTTCCCCACTATACAAAAAGCTTGTTGCAGGGAATGCAACAGAGGTAGGTCGGATTGGCAATCCGACCTACTTTGCGTGATAGAATCCCCACCAACGACCGACGACTAATGACTAACGACCGATGACTACCCTCTACGACCTCTCCCTCCCCGCCCTCACCTCCCGCCTGGCCGAGTGGGGTGAACCCGCCTACCGCGCCCGCCAGATTTGGGAAGGGCTGTATCGTCACTTCTACCAATCGCCGGACGAATTCAGCGCCCTGCCCAGGTCCCTGCGCGCCCGCCTGGCCGAGACCTTCGACTTCGCCCCCCTCACCCCGGCCGCCCAACTCACCTCCCGAGACGGCCAGACCGTCAAGACCCTCTTCCGCCTTCACGATGGCCGCGCCATCGAAGCCGTCTTGATGAAATACGACCCTTCGACAGGCTCAGGGCGAAGCCGCCGCACGCTGTGCATCTCCACCCAGGCCGGCTGCGCCATGGGCTGCGTCTTCTGCGCCACCGGCCAGATGGGCTTTCAGCGCCACCTGACAAGCGGCGAAATCGTCGCCCAGGTGATGTACTATGCCCGCGCCTTGCAGACCTCCGCGTTGCAGACCTCCGAGTTCTTTGAGAACTCGGAGGTCTCCCGGGGCTCCCGCGTCACCAACATCGTCGTCATGGGCATGGGCGAACCCTTCCACAACTACGACAACACCCTGGCCGCGGTGGACCGCCTCAACGACCCGGATGGCTACAACTTCGGCGCCCGGCGCATCACCCTCTCGACCGTCGGCCTGGTGCCGGCCATCCGGCGCTTCACCCAGGAGCGGCGGCAGGTGAACCTGGCCATCTCGCTCCACGCCGCCGACGACGCCCTGCGCGCCTCCCTGCTGCCGGCGGCCAAAGCCTACCCGCTGGACGAACTCCTCGCCGCCTGCCGCGACTACGCCCAAACGACCGGTCGGCGCGTCACCTTCGAGTGGGCGCTCATCGAAGGCGTCAACGACACGCCCGAACAGGCTCGCTTGCTGGCCTCCAAAGTCAAGGGCATGCTCTGTCACGTCAACGCCATCCCCCTCAACCCCACCGAAGGGTATCGCGGTCAGGCCGCCGGACGCGAACGCGCCGAGCGTTTCAAGGCCGCCCTGGAGCAGGCCGGCATCCCCTGTACGATTCGCCTGCGCCGCGGCATCGAGATTCAGGCTGGCTGTGGGCAGTTGGTGGTTCAAGGTTAGTTTTTTTCTCGTTTCCCGGTGGGTTACTGGCTATGCGCAATTTTTGTTCGCCTTCCGGCTTGCGCTTGCCAGAACGCCTGCTTTGCAGTATAGTCAGTCGGCATTCTCTCTTATCCTACCTCGACCCGTCATGACGACAGAGTCCCTCCCCCCCGCCCCCTGGCTCGACCGGCCTGTCAGCCCCCGCTTCCCCCGCCTGCGGTGGGAAATCGCCCTGTTCGCCCTGCTCCTGCTGGCCGCCGTCTTCACCCGCTTCTACCGCCTCGGCGAACGCGTCATCAGCCACGACGAGGGCCTGCATGTGTATTACGCCTGGAAGTTCTCCGAAGGCCAGGGCTACAGTCACTCGCCCGGCACGCACGGGCCGCTGCAATTTCACCTCATTGCCGCCACCTATCTCCTGCTCGGCGACAACGATTTCACCGCCCGCCTGCCACACGCCGTTGCCAGCGTTCTGACCATCCTCGTCATCTGGAAATGGCGGCGATACCTCGGCCGCGCCGGCGCCCTCCTTGCCGCCGGAGGCATGGTCATCTCCCCCTACCTGCTCTATTACGGACGCTACGCCCGCAACGAAGCCTTCGTCGGCCTGTTCGGCGTACTGACCCTCTACGCCATCCTGCGCTACCTGGAGACCGGCCGCCAGCGCCATCTCTACCTGCTGACGGCCGCCACCGTCCTGCACTTCACCGCCAAAGAGACGGCCTTCATTTATACTGCTCAGGCGCTGATTTTCCTGGCCGCCTACCTCATCGAACGTTTGACGCGCCCGACCTGGCCAAAAGCCAAACTGCGCATCGCCTTCATCCTCGTCCTGGCAGCAGGCATCCTGCTGATCGGCGGCGCCCTGGGCGCAAGCGTGGCCGAAAAAGCGGCCGCAGCCACCGAACCCGCTCCGGCCGAGACGGTCATCCCCGGCCAGGCGGGCACAGAGGCCGTCCCGGCCGCCCGCCTCTCGACCCCGAACCTGCTCTGGCTGGCGGCAGGAGGCGCCCTCCTGGCTGCCGCCGTTTTGCTGATCGTCGGTTTCGGTTGGGCCAACCTGCGCCGCGAACGCGCCTTCGACATCCTGCTCCTGCTCGGCACGTTCGTCCTGCCACAACTGGCCCCCTTCCCGGTGCGGATGCTCGGCCGCGATCCGATGGCCTACTACGACATGCTTCGCCCCGACTGGAATCTGGCCGCCTTTCTGGGCCAGGTGTTTGACATCTTCAACGGACAGGTGAGCGACATGGCCATAACCGCCCGCCTGTTTCTCCTGCTAACCTTCCTCGCCGCCGGTCTCGGCCTGGCCTGGGACGCGCGCCGCTGGTGGAAGCACGCCCTGCTCTTCTGGGGCGTGTATGCCCTCTTCTACACCAGCCTGTTCACCAACCCCGACGGATTCTTTACCGGCGTGGTCGGCTCGCTCGGTCACTGGCTGGCCCAGCAGGGAGTCCGGCGCGGCGGCCAGCCCTGGTACTATTACGGGCTGATTCAGATTCCGCTCTATGAATTCCTCCCCGCCTTGGGAGTCATCCTGGCTGCCTTTCTGACTCTGCGCCGGGCGCGTCCCGCCCCTGCGCCGGCCGCAGACGGCGCCGCCCCTGCCGAAACGGCGGCCGGCGCGCCCCCCGAACGCGCTCCCTTCCTGCCCCTCTTGTTCTGGTGGACGCTGAGCAGTTTCGCCGCCTACACGCTGGCCGGCGAGAAAATGCCCTGGCTGACCGTTCATATCGCCCTGCCGATGATTCTGTTGACCGGCTGGGCGCTGGGGCAAGTGCTCGGCAGCGCCTCTCTGCGCCACAGCCGCGCCGGCTGGAGTCTGCTCGCCTGGCTCGTCCTTCTCATCGGTTTGTTCCGCGCCCTGTTGCAACTGCTCGGCACCGACTTGCCCTTTCAGGGCAAAGAACTGGCCCAATTGCAGGCCACCGGCCGTTTCCTGGCTGCCCTCCTGACCGCCGTCCTCGGCGCGGCGGGGGTCATCCGCCTGGGGCGCGGCGGACAGGCCGCGGGGAGTCTGCGTCTCGGCGGGCTGGCCTTCTTCGGCCTGCTGGCCATCCTGACGGGGCGCGCCGCTTTCCGCGCCGCCTACGTCCATTTCGACCAGGCCAACGAATACCTGGTCTATGCCCATGGGGCGGGCGGCGTGCGGCAGGTCATGGCGCAAATCGAGACCCTCTCCTACCGCACCTACGGCGCCGACCACAACATCCCGATCGCCTACGACAACGCCGGCACCGGCTACGGCACCTCCTGGCCGTTCACCTGGTATCTTCGTCATTACCCCGACCTGCGCGTCTTCTCCAACCCCGACGCCAGCCTGGCCGATACGCCGATCCTGCTGGTGGACGAGAGTCATTTCGACGATATGGCTCCCATCGTCAGGAATGATTACTACAGTTTCGAATACCTGCGGATGGTCTGGCCCGACATGGACTACTACAACCTGACCTGGGCGCGCCTGAAAGAGGCCCTAACGACCCCGGCCCTGCGTCAGGCCCTGCTGGACATCTGGCTGAACCGCGACTTCCGCGCCTATGCCGCCTGGAGCGGCCGCGCCAACCTGACGCCCGAAAACTGGGCACCGTCTGCCAGAATGCGGCTCTACATCCGCAAAGACCTGGCCGAGCAAATCTGGGAATACGGCTCCGCGACGGCGATCGAACTCCGGCCCGACCCCTATCTCAGCGGCCTGATCGCGCTGCCCCCCGACTTGCGCGTCGGCGCCCCCGGCCTGCTGAATGCCCCGCGCGGCCTCGCCGCCGCCCCCGACGGCAGCCTGTACGTCGCCGATTCGCGCAATCACCGCATCCTGCATTTCGGCGCCGAGGGCGAACTGCTCCACACCTGGGGCGGATTCGGCCTCGACCCGACCGCCCCCGCAACGTTCAACGAACCCTGGGACGTGGCCGTTTCTCCCGACGGCCGCCGCGTCTACGTCGCCGACACCTGGAATCACCGCGTCCAGGTTTTCACCGCCGAGGGGGAGTTCATCACCCAGTGGGGCCATCCCGGCTTCGGCCAGACCGGCGACCCGTATGGCTACTGGGGGCCGCGCGGCATCGCCGTGGACGGACTGGGGCGGGTTTACCTGGCCGATACCGGCAACAAGCGCATCTTGGTCTACGATCCAAATGGGGCCTTGCTGGGCGCGTTCGGCAGCGGCGGCACCCTGCCCGGCGAATTCCAGGAGCCGGTCGGCATCGCCGTGGACAGCCTCGGCCGCATCTACATCGCCGATACCTGGAATCAGCGCGTTCAGATCTTCGTCGCCGGCGGCAGCCCCGACTCTCCGACCTTCTATCTCCTCTCCCTGTGGGATTTCTCCGGCTGGTACGGTCAATCGCTCGACAACAAACCCTATCTGGCTGCCGATGCGCCGGGGAACCTCTACCTCACCGATCCCGACACCGGCCGGGTGCTGCAATTCGACAGCCAGGGTTCGTTCCTGCGCGCCTGGGGCGAGGACCTGCTGAACGGCGGACGGATCGGCACCGCCTCGGGCATCGCCGTCGATCCGCAAGGGCGCGTCTGGGTCGCCGATGCCCGCAACAACGTCCTTCTGCGCTTTTCACTGCCCGGGACAAGTCCGCTGCCGAATCCTTGAACTCCGCGCCAAGGGCGCCTGCAATCGGCCTCCCCGCCCAAAAAGTCAGATTTTGGGTAATTTTCTCACGCCTTTTGTATGCAGAATGACAGATGACCCGCCCATAAGGGGGTGGTATAATCGCCGCGCTTGTTGGAAACCCTCTCGGGAGACACCCCATGAAACTTCACGAATACCAGTCGAAACAAATTTTTGCCCGTTACGGCGTCCCGATCCCCAAGGGCCGGGTTGCGTCGACCGCCAGCGAAGCGCGGCAGATCGCCGAGGAACTCGGCGGCCGCGTGGTGGTCAAGTCCCAGGTGCTGGTGGGCGGGCGCGGCAAAGCCGGCGGCATCCGCCTGGCCAAAAGTCCCAAGGAAGCCGAAGAAGTCGCCACCCAGATTCTGGGCATGGAAATCAAGGGTTTGCCGGTGCGCAAGGTGCTGGTCGATCCTGCCGCCAACATCGAACAGGAAATCTACCTGGGCATCACCAACGATCGCGCTGCCCGCCGCCCGGTCCTGATGGCCTCCGCCGCCGGCGGCGTGGACATCGAAGAAGTCGCCCGCACCACGCCCGAGAAGATCATCAAAGTCCACATTGACCCCCTGCTCGGGCTGCGCGACTACCAGGCGCGCGACATCGCCGTCGGCATCGACCTGCCCAAAGAATACTGGAAGCAGTTCGGCGAAATCTGTCATGGCCTCTGGCGGGCATACGTTGAATGCGACGCCACCCTGGCCGAGATCAACCCCCTGGTCATCTTGAAAGAAAAAAGCCTGATGGCGCTGGACGGCAAGATGCTCATTGACGACAACGCCCTCTTCCGCCATCCCGACCTGGCCGAAATGCGCGATGTGGACGAAGAGGCCCCGGCCGAGACCGAAGCGCGCAAATACGGCCTCTCGTTCATCAAACTGGACGGCAACATCGGCTGCATGGTCAACGGCGCCGGGCTGGCAATGACAACGATGGACATCGTCAAACTGTTCGGCGGCGAACCGGCCAACTTCCTCGACATCGGCGGCGGCGCCAGCGCCGACAAAGTGGCCGCGGCCATGCGCATCATCCTCTCCGACAAGAACGTCAAGGCCATCCTGTTCAACGTCTTTGGCGGCATCACCCGCTGCGACGAGGTCGCCAAGGGCATCCTGAGCGCCATGGCCGAAGTCAAACCCGACATCCCGATGGTCGTCCGCCTGGTCGGCACCAACGCCGAAGAAGGCCGCAAACTGCTGGCCGACGCCAAGATGATCACCGCAGAAACCCTGGCCGACGCGGCCCGCAAAGCCGTTGCGGCGGCAAAAGCATAAGGAGGCCGAAATGAGCATTCTCGTCAACAAAGATACCCGCCTGCTCGTGCAGGGCATCACCGGCAATGAAGGCCTCTTCCACTCGAAACAAATGCTGGCCTACGGCACCAAAATCGTCGCCGGCGTGACGCCCGGCAAGGGCGGCGAATGGGTGCTGGACGGCAAAGTGCCGGTCTTTGACTCCTGCAAAGCCGCCGTCAACGCCACCGGCGCCAACGCCTCGATCATCTTCGTCTCGGCCCGCTTCGCCCCCGACGCCATCTTCGAGGCCGCCGACGCCGGAATCCCCTTCATCGTCTGCATCACCGAAGGCATCCCCGTCCAGGACATGATGCGGGTGCGCGAATACCTCGATCAAAAAGGCACCCGCCTGCTCGGCCCGAACTGCCCCGGCTTGCTGACCCCCGGCGAGGCCAAGGTCGGCATCATCCCCGGCGACATCGCCATCCCCGGAAATGTGGGCGTCGTCTCCCGCTCCGGCACGCTGACCTATGAGGTGCTCTACGCCCTCAAACTGGTCGGCATGGGCGCCACCACCTGCGTCGGCATCGGCGGCGATCCGGTCAACGGCACCAATTTCATCGACTGCCTGCGCATGTTCGAAGACGACCCGCACACCGAGAAGGTCGTCATGATCGGCGAAATCGGCGGCACGGACGAAGAAAAGGCAGCCGACTTTATCGCCAAGCACATGACCAAGCCGGTCGTCTCCTTCATCGCCGGGCAGACCGCCCCGCCCGGCAAGCGCATGGGCCACGCCGGGGCCATCATCGAAGGCGGCGCCGGCACGGCAGCCGAAAAGGTCAAGGCCCTCGAGGCCGCCGGCGTCAAAGTCGCCCGCCATCCCGAGGAAATCCCCGACCTGCTGAAGTAATCCGCTCTGTGCAACAAAAAGAGTCGCCCGCCCTGGGCGACTCTTCGATTTCCTTCCAAGAGAGCGTTACTTGTGTGCTTCGATGTAGGCGACCGCGTCTCCGACCGTGACGATCTTCTGGGCGTCTTCGTCCGAGATCTCGGCTCCGAACACATCCTCGAACTTCATGATCAACTCGACCAGGTCGAGGGAGTCGGCCTCGAGGTCCTCGCGGAAGCGGGCTTCCGCGGTCACCTTAGACGCGTCCACGCCCAACAAATCAACGATCACAGCCTTGACTTCTTCGAAAGTATCTGCCATAAGGTCCTCCTTTGAATTTGACGAGCATATTGTAATCATTCCGCCCCGCCTGTCAACCCATGACGGGAAACTGCCGGTATAATACTCACAGACAGGAACACAAAACGATGTCAAAAGTTGCGCCTATCGACCAGAGAAAATCCGACCACATCAAAATCAACTTGGAGCAGGATGTGCGCTCGGCCCTGACCAGCGGCCTGGAAAACTACCGCTTCGTTCACCAGGCCCTGCCCGAACTGGACCTGGAGGCGGTGGACACCTCCCTGACCTTGTTCGGCAAGAAACTTGCCGCCCCGATTCTCATCTCCTCGATGACCGGCGGCACACCAGAGGCAGGCGAGATCAACCGCCGCCTGGCCGCCGCCGCCCAGACCGTCGGCGCGGCGATGGGGGTCGGCAGCCAGCGCGCCGCCCTCGAGCACCCCGAACAAGCCGCCACCTTCGCCGTTGCCCGCCAGGCTGCCCCCGATCTTCTGCTCTTTGCCAACCTGGGCGCAGTCCAATTGAACTACGGCTACGGCCCCGACGAGTGCCGCCGCGCTGTGGACATGATCGCCGCCGATGCCCTCATCCTGCACCTCAACCCGCTCCAAGAAGCCGTCCAGGCAGGCGGCGACACGAACTTTGCCGGCCTGGCCAAGAAAATCGAGGCCATTTGCAAAGCCCTGGAAACGCCGGTCATCGTCAAAGAAGTCGGCTGGGGCATCTCAGAGGAGACGGCCAAGCGGCTGGCCGAGTGCGGCGTGGCCGCCATTGACGTGGCCGGGGCGGGCGGCACCTCCTGGTCGCAGGTCGAGATGTACCGCGCCCCCGACGAGTTCACCCGCCAACTGGCGGCGAGTTTCGTCGGCTGGGGCATTCCCACCGCCGAGTCCCTCCTGCACGTCCGCCGCGCCGCGCCGGGGCTGACCCTCTTCGCCAGCGGCGGCCTCAAAGACGGGCTGGACATCGCCAAATGCCTGGCCCTGGGCGCGACGCTGGGCGGCATGGCCGGGCCGTTCCTGAAAGCCGCCGCCGTCTCGGCAGAAAAAGCGGTCGAATCGCTCGAACTGACTCGCCGCCAGATCCAGGTCGCCATGTTCGCCGCCGGCGCCGCCCGCCTGCCCGACCTGCCCGGCCGCCTCGTCCAGGTCGGGAAGTAGAAGGCTGTTTCGGAATCGCCTTGCCATAGGCTCTCTGGACAAACCATGCCATGATACAATCTGTCCGCCGCCACGCGGCCTAATTTTATCCGGCTTATGTAACCGGTTACAGACAAAATCGGGGAGGATCGCTCGTGAAACATACTCGCATCTTGGCGCTTGTTCTGCTGCTGGCGGGTTGCGTCCTGAAGCCCGCCGAACCCGGCCTGGGGGCCGGCTTCCGCTACTCGACCAGCGGGCCGGGCATGAACCCCGGCCCAGAATACTGGGCCGCCGTCGGCGAAGCAATGGCCGCCCGTTTTCCCGCCGCCACGCCGCAGGCCGTCTGGATCATCGGCGGCATCTACGGAGAGGGCACCTACCTCAACTTCCCCTGTCAGGCCGAAGACCCGCTGATCCGCTGCGGCGTCATCGACATGAACGAAACCTACCTCGACCTCTTCGACGAACGCGGCATCCAGGTCTGGCTGCAGGTCGAGCCGGGCAAAGCCGACATGGACGAAATCATTGACCTGGTTTTGAACCAGTACCGCCACCATGAATGCGTCATCGGCTTCGGCGTGGACGTGGAATGGTATCAGACTCCGCTCGGCTCGGAAGGCGTCCCGATCAGCGACGAGGTCGCCGCCGCCTGGGTGCGCGCCGTCCGCGCTCACAATCGAAACTATCGTTTGTTCCTCAAACACTGGGAAATTGCCTGGATGCCGCCCACTTATCGCGACGGCCTGGTCTTCATCAACGACCGCCAGCAATTCGAAAATCTCGACTCGATGATCGAATCCTTCAAAGCGTGGGGCGATCATTTCGCCCCGGCGCCGGTCGGCTATCAGTTCGGTTACCCCTCCGACGCGGCCTGGTGGAGCCAGTTGCAGGATCCGCCGGGCGAAATCGGGGCTGCGATTCTGGAGGCGGTGCCGAACACCCAGGCCCTGTTCTGGGTGGACTTCACCGTGCTGCGCGTCTTTCCGCCGCAGGAATTGCTCCCCTAACCATGAACGCGCCGCGCCTGGCTGCCCAATACCTGGAAAGCCGGCCTCGCGGCGTCAGCCCCGCGCGGGTCCGCGCCCACCTGCGCCAGGCCTTCGACCGCCTGCCGCTCGAAGCGATCCTGCTCGGCTGGGATTTGCCGCCCGCCCTCGAAGAGACCGTCGCCGCCGAGACGCGCCGCGCCGGGGCACGCCTGTTTCGCTGGCAGCCGCTGCTGACCGGCGCGCCCCGCCTCGACCTGCCGCCCGAATGGAGAGTCGTCGGCGCCGGCGGCGAACCGATCCCCGGCCACGGCAGATTGGCCGAATTCACGTTCCTCTGCCCCAACCGGCCCGCCGTGACGGAGTTCGTCGCCGAACGGATCGAGACCCTCGCTGCCCGCGGCCTGTTCGACGGCGTTTTCCTCGACCGCATCCGATTCCCCTCCCCGGCCCCCGACCCGACAACTCACCTGGGCTGTTTCTGCCGCGCCTGTGCCCGCCTGGCCGCCGACGCCGGCCTCGACCTGGAAGAGGCGCGCCGCGCCGTGGCTCTGGCTGCTCCCCTCGACCTGGCGCGGGGGCTGCTCGGCGCGCCCGTCCAAGAGCCGCTGGCCGCCTTGCTCGATTTCCGCCAGCACAGCCTGACCCGCCTGATGCAAGCCGCGGCTCGTCAGGCTGCCCAGGCCGGGCTGGAGGTGGGGCTGGATTGCTTCTCGCCTGCCCTGACCCGCATGGTCGGGCAGGACCTGGCCGCCCTGGACGCCGTCTGCGACTGGATCAAGGCGATGACGTACCCGCGCGTCTTCGCCCCGGCCGGACTGCCGTTCGAGTTGCTCGGCCTGCTGGACTGGCTGATCGGCCGCGGCGTGAATCCTGCCCAGGCGCAGGCCGCCCTGGCCGAAAGCGCCCGCCTGCCTCTGGGCGACGATCTCGCCTCGCTGGGGTCCGAGGTGCTGCGGCTCGAAATCGAGCGCGGCAAGCAGATGGGCGTCCGATCGTTGTTGGCCGGCGTCGCCCTGGTGCACCTGCCGGGGGTCCACGCCCTCAGCCTCGACCAGGCTCAGGCCGACCTGCAAGCCAGCCGCGCCGCCGACGGACTGGTCCTCTCCTGGGATTTGTGGTTGACACCGCTCGAATATTTGGATACCATTCGTGCCATCTGGTGCTGACATTCCCTGGCCGCGGAGGAAACGATGAGCCTGAACGAGCTAACTGCCGAAATGCTGCCCGCCCTCGAAGCGGAACTCCAGCGCGTCGTCGCTCGGCTAGACCAGCCGCACACACAGACCTACCACGAGATGCTAACCTACCATCTCGGCTGGAGCGGCGAGGGTGCCGGGCCAGAAGCAACGGGCAAGCGCGTGCGGCCGTTGCTGGTGCTGTTGACCTGTCAGGCAGCCAGGGGGAATTGGCTACACGCAATCCACGCCGCCGCAGCCGTCGAACTCATCCACAACTTCTCCCTCGTTCACGATGACATCCAAGACAACAGCGATCGGCGCCGCGGCCGCCCGACGGTCTGGAAACGCTGGGGCATGCCGCAGGCCATCAACGCCGGCGACGGCCTATTCATCCTGGCCCACCTGGCCCTGGCCGACCTCGAAGGGAAATTCCCGCCCGAGACCATCCTGAAGGCCTTCCGCCTGCTCGATGAAACCTGCCTCGACCTGACCCGCGGTCAGTTCATGGACATCGCCTACGAACAGCGCACCGACTTGAGCCTGGAAGCCTACTGGCCGATGATTGCCGGCAAGACCGCCGCCCTGCTGGCGGCCTGCTGTGAAATCGGAGCCGTCCTGGGCGGCGCCGACGAGACCGTCCAGGCCTCTTACAAGAGTTTCGGCAACTACCTGGGGCTGGCCTTCCAAGTGCAAGATGACTACCTGGGCGTCTGGGGCGACAGCGCCCTGACCGGCAAATCGGCCGAGTCCGATTTGGTGACGGGAAAGAAATCCTTCCCGGTGCTGGCCGGGCTGGCCAAGGGCGGGGCGTTTGCCCGGCGCTGGGCCGAGGGGCCGATTCGGCCGGAGGAAGTGCCCGCCCTGGCCGCGCAACTGGCCGCCGAGGGAATCAAACTCCTGACCCAAGAAACCGCCGACCAGATGACCGACCTGGCCCTGGCCGCCCTGCGCACCGCCGACCCGCAGGGAGAGGCAGGCGACGCTCTTTTCGAACTGACGCACAAACTGCTCGGCAGGCAGGCGTGAGCAAAGGCAGAAAATTTTTGGTATAATCGGCCATGTTCTGCGGGCGTAGTTCAGTGGTAGAACGCATGCTTCCCAAGCATGATATCGTGGGTTCGAATCCCATCGCCCGCTCTACTCGGCCGGCCTGCCCTGGGCCGGTCTTTCGTTTGTCCAAGCCTGCCGGCCCTCGACTGCCTCAGAAACACAATCAATCCGCCATCCGCAACAGACAAAGTGGCGATACGCAATCAAGGAGATGCCGATGACCCCTCCCTCCCGCCTGCATATCGGAGCCGCCTATTACCCCGAACACTGGCCCGAAGAACGCTGGCCCGAAGATATCCGCCTGATGAAAGCCGCCGGCCTGACGGTGGTGCGCATGGCCGAGTTCGCCTGGTCCACGATGGAGCCGTCGGAGGGCCAATACAACTTCGACTGGCTGGAGCGCGCCATCGCCCGGCTGGCCGAAAACGACATCCTGACCGTCCTCGGCACGCCGACCGCCGCGCCGCCCGCCTGGCTGGTGACCCAATACCCCGCCACGCTGGCCGTGGACGAGACCGGCCGGCGCGTCCAATTCGGCAACCGCTGCCACGCCTGCGTCAACTCGCCCGAATTTCACGCCGCGGTCGAGCGTTTCGTGACCGCCATGGCGAAACGATTCGGCCCCAACCCGCACGTCATCGGCTGGCAGATCGACAACGAGTACAACCGCGTCTGTTACTGCGATACCTGCCGGCTGGAATTTCAGCAATTTCTGCGCCGAAAATACGGCTCCCTGGAGAACTTAAACGCCCGCTGGACGACGGCCTACTGGAGTCAGACCTATTCGGCCTGGGAGCAGATTCCCCTCCCAATCGGGCCGCACAACCCGGGCCTGATGCTCGAGTTCCGGCGCTTCGTCGGCGCCAGTTACCGCCGCTTCCAGAAACGCCAACTGGACGCCCTGCGCCCGCACCTGAAACCCTCCGACCGGGTGACGCACAACTTCATGGGCTGGTTCGGCGGCTTCGATCACTATGAACTCACTGCCGACCTCGACCTGGCCGCCTGGGACTGGTACATCGGCAGCGGCCACAACGACCCGCTGGCCCAGGGCGTCATCCACGATTTGACGCGCGGCTTCAAACGCAAGAATTTCTGGCTGATGGAGACCCAGCCCGGCAACGTGAACTGGGCAGGCGTCAACAACTCACTGTACATGGGCGAAGCCCATGCCATGGCCTGGCAGGCCGTTGCTCACGGAGCAGAGGCCGTCCTGTACTGGCAATGGCGCTCGGCGCTGGGCGGGCAGGAACAATATCACGGCACGCTCGTCGATCCATCCGGACAGCCGCGGCCATTCTACCAGGAGGCGCAGTGGCTGGCGCGGGAATTCGCCGCCGTCTCGGATTTGCTGAGCGGCTCGGAGGTCCGCGCCCAGGTGGCCATGCTCCACGACTACGACAGCCGCTGGTCGATCGAGGGTCAGCGTCACCACCGCGATTTCGATTATGTGGAGCATTTCACGCACTATTACCGCCCGCTGGCGGCCCGCAACGTCAACGTGGACGTTTTGCACGCCGATCAGCCGCTCGACGGCTACCGCCTGGTGATCGCCCCGGCGCTGATCATCCTGAACGAGACCCGCGTCCGGCACCTGAAAGCCTTCGTCGAAAACGGCGGGCACCTCGTCCTGACGCTGCGCACAGGCGTCAAAGATGAGTACAACGCGCTGCTGCCTTCCCGTCCGCCCGGCCCGCTGGCGGAATTGGCGGGCGTTGAGGTCGAGGAGTATTATGCGCTTGAGATGCCGGTGCCGGTGCAAGGAGAATGGCTCACAGGCAGCAGTCTGCTGTGGGCCGAGCGCCTGCAAGTGCTGCGCCCGGACTGTAAGGTTGTTGCCCGTTACCAGCGCGCGAACGGCTGGCTCGACCATCAGCCCGCCATCACCGAGACGACCGGCGGCACCGGGCGGGTCTGGTATGTAGGCGTCAATCTGGACACGGCCGCGCAGACCAAACTGATTACCCGCATTCTGAACACGGCCGGCATCCCCCAGATCGAATCGCCGCCGGGGGTGGAAATTCGTACCCGCCGCCGCCCGGACGGAGAGGAAATCTACATCGTCATCAACCACAATCGCAGCGGAACCAGAGTTCGCCTACCGTGGAATGGCTATGAGCATATTGGCAAACGACCGGTGCAGGGGACGTTCGAACTGCCCGCTTACAGCACGGCGGTACTGACCCGAAAATAGGGAACGCCGATCAGCTGCCCAGGCGCTGAACGAGGGCCAGGATATTTTCAACCGTCAGGCCGAACTCGCGATAGATGCGCTCGAACGGGGCGGAGGCTCCAAAGCGATCTACGCCCAAGACGGCCCCCTCGGCGCCCACCCAGCGTTCCCAGCCCAGACTGACACCGGCTTCCACGGCCAGGCGTTTCTTGATGCGGCGTGGCAAGACGAGTTCGCGGTAGGATTCGTCCTGAGCGGCGAACAATTCCCAGGAGGGAAAAGAGACCAGGCGCACGTTCCTGGCCTCGGCTGCCAGACGCAGCCCGGCCTCGACAATCAGGGCCACCTCGGAACCCGAAGCCATCAAGATTAAATCCGGTTCTTCTTCGCCCAGGTCGGCCAAGACGTAGGCGCCGCGCGCCAGGCCGTCGGCCGGGGCATACAGGCTGCGGTCGAGGGTCGGGACGTTTTGGCGGGTCAAGATCAGGGCGGTCGGCCCATTCCGCCGTTCGACCGCCACCTTCCAGGCGGCGGCCGTCTCGTTGGCATCGGCCGGACGAATCACCACCAGGCCGGGGATGGCGCGCAAGGCAGCCAGGTGTTCGACCGGCTGATGGGTGGGGCCGTCCTCCCCCACCCCGATGCTGTCGTGGGTGAAGACCCAGATGCTCGGATAATGCGAGAGGGCAGCCAGCCGCAGGGCCGGACGCAGATAATCGGCGAAGACGAGGAAAGTCGCGCCGTAGGGAATCAGCCCGCCATGAAGCGCCAGGCCGTTGAGGATGGCTCCCATGGCATGTTCGCGCACGCCGAAATGGAAATTGCGGCCCAGGGGGGTATCGGCCTGGAAAGGCGGCTGGCCCTCGATCCAGGTTTTGGTCGAGGGGGCCAGGTCGGCCGAGCCGCCGAACAGTTCGGGCAGGTGCGGCGCCAGAGCGTTGATGACTTTGCCGGAGGCGACCCGCGTCCCCATCCCTTTAGCATCGGGCGGGAAAACCGGCAGGCCGGATGACCACCCGGCGGGCAAATCGCCGGCCAGGCGGCGTTCGAGTTCGTCGGCCTCGGCCGGGAAGGCGGCGCGGTAGGCGGCCAGCCGTTCCTGCCATTCGGCCTCCAGCACCGCGCCGCGTTCGAGCGCCTGGCGGTAGAAAGCCAGGACATCGTCGGGGATGAAAAAACGCGGTTCCAAAGGCCAGCCGACCGCCTGTTTGGCGGCGTTTAATTCCACCTCGCCGAGCGGCTCCCCGTGCACTTTGTTCGTGCCCTGCTTGGTCGGCGCGCCGCAGCCGATCGTCGTCCGGCAAACGATCAGCGAGGGGCGCGGATCGGCCTTGGCCGCTCGGATGGCGGAGTCGATGGCCTCGACATCGTTGCCATCGGCGACATGCTGCACCTGCCAGCCGTAAGCGGCAAAACGGGCGGCGCGGTCTTCGGTGAAGGCGAGGTCGGTGGAACCGTCAATCGAGATGCGGTTGTCGTCGTAGAGGTAGATCAACTTGCCCAGGCGCAAATGCCCGGCCAGCGAGGCCGCCTCGGCGGTGATGCCCTCCATCAGGTCGCCGTCGGTGACGATGGCATAGACAAAATGATCGAAGATGGTGTGGCCGGGACGATTGAAGTTGGCTGCCAAATGGGCTTCGGCGATGGCCATGCCGACGCCATTGGCAAAGCCCTGACCCAGCGGCCCGGTGGTGGCCTCCACGCCGGGGGTCAGGCCGTATTCCGGGTGACCGGGCGTCCGGCTGCCCCACTGCCGGAACTGCTTCAATTCATCGAGCGAGAGATCGTAACCGGTCAGGTGCAGGAGCGAATAGAGCAACATGCTGCCATGTCCGCCGGAGAGGAGGAAACGGTCGCGGCCGGGCCAGGCGGGATGGCGCGGGTTGTGACGCAGGTGGCGGGTCCAGACCGTGTAGGCGATGGCAGCGCAGCCCATCGGCAGGCCGGGATGACCGGAATTGGCCTGCTGGATGGCATCGGCCGAAAGGAAGCGCAGCGTGTGAATGGCGCGGGTTTGCAAATCGGCAACGTCAGGCATAAGAGGTTGCTCCTGAGGCGATTTCGCGTTCCAAGACAGCCCGGATTGTATCAGAAACGAAGGGCTGCTCCCAATCAGCATACAATTCCCAGGTCTCCTCGTGACGGACCGTCTGCCCCGGTTCGAGGCGGACCAGCGGCCCCAGGCTCTCCAACTCGATGAACCGGTTGCCGCAATACGACTCGGCGCTGGAGCCGAAGTCGGGATAGCCAGCCCCGGCCAGATAATTGAAACGCTTCACGAACAAGACGCCTGCCCGCCAATAGGCGATCCAGCCGGGAGAACAAGCGTAACCGACCTTGACAGGCGGCATGCGGCCTTCGGCGCGGATGAGGATGGCCGCGTCGGTCAGGCGCAGGCGGTCATCGGCCAGGGAGGTGTACGGCCAGAGGACAAGATTGCGATTCGGAAGCAGGCCGGCGGGATCGACCGGCCCGCCGGCCAGGGGCAAAATGGCCGTTCCGCCGAGCGGCAATTGAGTCAACGCCCAGGGAGCCAGTTCGACCGGCGAGGCGCCGTCGTTGCGCAGTTCGTGCAAGAGACTCAGGGCCGGGCGCTCGGGGAGGAGGCGCACTTCGAGCACCTTGGCAATCCCGGTTTGGGGCGGCGCCGGACGGAAGAGACGCACTCCCCCCGGCAATTCCTCGGCCTGCAGGCCGTCCAGATCGGGGAGATAAGTGCGCGGCATCTCCTCGGGCGCAGACCAGAGGCGATGACCGCCCAGGAAGGCGTAGTCACCCCAGGGAGTCGGGACGGTGAAATCGAAGACGTCGGCCAGCAGGTTCTCGTCCGACCCGGCGCGGAAGAGGCGCACGAGACGCGGCCCGGCCTCGGTCAGATAGTCCAGGCGCAGGTGTTCGTTTTGCAGCGAACGGGTTCTCAGACCATGAAAATCTACAGACATCCTTCCTCCAACGAAGATGCAAGTGATAGCACTATCATACCAGATTCAAAGAAATCTGTAGCCAGAATGGGATTGCAAGGATGCTGTTATGTGACGGCCAGGCAGGTTGAATATAATGAGATATCGGAGGATTGATTGCAACCATGAGCAACGGAACTATTCTTTACGTCGAAGACAATCTAGACAACCGGACGCTCATCCGGCGCATTCTGATGGCCGAAGATTACGAGGTCGTCGAAGCAGAGAATGCTTTCCAGGCTCAGGAAAGACTGAAAGAACTGAAACCCGACCTGATCCTGATGGACATCAACATGCCGGACATGGACGGTTACACGTTGACCGCCCGCATACGCAGCATGCCGGGATTCGAGAGCATCCCAATCGTGGCGCTGACGGCCAATGTGATGCGCGGCGACCGCGAAAAATCCCTCGAGGCAGGCTGCGACGGCTACATCCAAAAACCCGTTGACATCGATCTGCTGCCGCAGCAAATAGAAAGATACATGAGGAAAAAATGAGCCCCACCGACCCTCAAGATACCGCCCAGAATCCGAACGCCGATACGCAGACCGGCCGCAAGGCTGCTATTCCCAAAGACGCCACCGTGCTGGTCGTGGAAGACAATGTCGCCAATTTCGTCCTGATCGCCCGCATGTTGGGCTTTTTGGGAATCCACTGCGAGTGGAAAACGTCCGGCTACGAGGTGGTCGAATACGCCGACACCCTGCCGCGCCTGGACCTGATTCTGATGGACATCCGCCTGCCGTATGAAGACGGCTACGGCGCGTTGCGCAAAATCCGCTCCTCCGAACGGCTCAAGAACATCCCCATCGTGGCGGTCACGGCAGAGGCCAGTTTGGAACAGATGAACAAGGCGCGCGAATCCGGCTTCGACGGATTCCTCGGCAAACCTCTCGACCCGGACCGCTTCCCGGACCAAATTCGCCGCATCCTGGCCGGCGAGCCGGTGTGGGAGATGAGTTGAACCCCCTTCAGGTCTTTACCGACATCCTCCTTGCTCATCCTCCATCGAGGAGACTGGCATGACATCTGAGAACAAGCCTTCGTCGAGAATCAATCGATTCTTGCAAGAACTCATCGCCGCCCACCCCTCCATACAAGACGCCGGCGCCCGCCAGAGAGCGGAACTGGCCGCCTCGCTCTCGCTCGCCATGATCATCCTGACGCTGTACATTGCGGCGCTGTTGTACTACGACCGCAGATACGTCATGCCGCTCGTGTATGGCTTCCTGATTCTGGCCGGGATAGCGGGGATCTCCTTCCTGCTCAGCCGCAGCCGAATTTCTTTCCCGGGCATCCTGCTGCTGACTCTGAGTCCCGGTGTGGTTGGCTTCTATCTGGCAAGCCAATATCCCCAATCGATTTTTGCGGCTCTGTTCTTCACCGTCCCGCTCACCATGCTGCTTGCCTCGATCCTCATGCCGCTCTATGCGACGGCGGGGATCATGGCCATCGCCATCATCGCTACTGCCCTGGGCAGTTTCTTCATTCCGAATTTCCCGCGCCTGAGCGCCTATTTGCTGGCCGTCCAATTCGTCGCCCTGGGAAGCGCCATCATGGTCGTCGTGGTGGCCCGTAACGCCCTCGAGCGGCGGCGTCTCAAGGAAATCAAAGACGCGAACGAACGTCTGCTCGCCCTCCAGCAAAGCCTGGAACACCAGGTCGAAGAGCGCACCCGCCAGGTGCGCACCGCTGCCGAGATGACTCGACACATCGCCTCGGCTCTGACGCGCGATCAACTGATCGAAGAAGTCCTCCGCCTGCTCGCCGACCGGTTCGATTTCTACCAAATCGGCATCTACCTGCTCGACGAGACCGAACGCTATGCAATCTTGCAGGCCGCCCACGGGCCGGCAGCCGAACGTCTGCTGGCCCAGCCGACTCGCATCCCCCTTGATGGAAACACTCTGGTCAGCCAGGTCATCCTGACCAGGCAGGCTGCGGTGGTCACCGACCTGAGCAACCATCCGCTTGCCAGCCGCAAGGAAGAATTGACCGAGGCGGTGGCCGAGGCTGCTATCCCGATCCTGGCCAGCGGGCGCGCCCTGGGCGCTCTCGAAGTCTGTAGCCGGATTCGGGACGAATTGAACGAAGATGCCCTGATCACCCTGCAGACCATTGCCAATCAGGTTGCCGCCAACCTGGAGAACCTCCGCTTGATGGAGGCAGGCCGCGCCAACGTGCAGGGCATGCTGGAAATCCTGCACTTCAGTTACCAGATTGCCCAGGCGCAGACCGAGTCGGGCATCATCGAGGCCGCCTCGCTGACCCTGCGCCAGACCCCCTTCGTCTCCTTCTTGCTGCGGGCCGAAGAGGCCGGGCTGCGCGTGGTCGCCGTCAACGACCCGCAGCGTGTCAGCAGCGTTCCTATCCCCGATACATTGGCCATCCCGGTCGCCCCCCTGGCCGAAAGAATGCAAGCAGGGGTTTTGATCGGCGAAATCAACGAATTGACCGGTGCGCTTCCGGCCGCGCTGTGGAAATTCCTGCGCCAGATGGACTTGCTCAGCCTGGCCCTGGTGCCCGGCTTCCGTAACGAGGCTCTCGAAACGCTCTTGATCCTCGGCAGCCGTGAACAGACCCCCATCCTGCCCGCGACCGTCGAGCCGTATGTCAGCCTGGCAGAACTCATCACCGCCTCGATCGATAGAGTCAGGAATCAAAAAGATGTAGAGCGCCGCCTGAGCGAACTGGAATCCATCACAATTGCCAGCCGGACAATCGCGGCGGCGCCAGATCTGCAAACGCTATACGAAGCCTTGCACGAACAGATCCGCCTTGCAATTGGCGAGGTCTCTTTCATGCTGGCCCTCTACGATCCGTCTACCGACTCGATTCGCATTCCTTACATGTACGAAGCCTCCCCCGAAGGCGGGCAGATCGTCACCTACGAACCCTTCCCGCTCGGCGAGGGGCTGACCTCCATCCTGATTCGCACCCGCCAGCCTCTGATGGTCGTGGAAGACACCGAACGCCGGCTGGCCGCCTTGGGAGCCAAAGTCACCGGCAAGCCGGCCCAATCCTGGCTGGGCGTGCCGCTCCTGGTGGCAGGCGAAGCCATCGGGGCCATCGTCATCCAGGACACCGAGCATGAAAAAGCGTTTGACGAAGGCGATATGCACTTTGTCTCTACGCTGGCCTCCCAGGTAGCGGGCGCCATCTACAACATCCGCCTGCTGGAAGAGACTCGCAAACGCGCCCTGCAACTGCAAACCGCCGCCGAGATCGCCCGCGACATCTCCGGCTCGCTCGACATCAACGAACTGCTCATCCGCGCCGTCTCGTTGATCCGCGACCGCTTCCACTTCTACCACGCGGCCGTCTTCCTGATCGATCCCGGCGGCGAATACGCCGTCGTCCGCGAGGCCACCGGCGAGGCGGGCGTGCAGATGAAGCGCGCCGGCCATAAATTGGGCGTCGGCTCCAAATCCATTGTCGGCTATGTGAGCGGCAGCGGCGAACCGTTGATTGTCGCCGACACCACCAAAGACGCCACCTACTACGCCAACCCCCTCCTCCCAGAAACCCGCTCGGAGGCCGCCATTCCCTTGCGGGTCGGCTCGCGCATCCTGGGCGTGCTGGATGTTCAAAGCACCGAACCGTATGCTTTTGGCGAAGAAGACGTCAACGTCCTGCGCATCCTGGCCGATCAACTGGCCGTCGCGGTGTTGAACTCGGAACTGTTCGCCGAGACCCAGGAACATCTCTCGCAGCACCGTCTGCTCCACCACGTCACCACCGCAGCCGCTTCGGGCACGACGCTGGAGGAGGCGCTCAACAGCGCCGCGCAGGGGCTGCAGGTCACGCTGGGCGGCGACCGGGTCGCCATCCTGTTGATCAACAAAGAGACCCACGCCCTCGAAATCAAGGCCTCGACCGGCTACTCGGACGAAGCCAAGAATCTCTCCATCCCCATTGGGACAGGCATCACCGGCTGGGTGGCGGCGCACCTCCAGCCGCTGCGGGTCGACGACGTGACCAAAGACTCGCGCTACATTCAGGTCAGCGGAGATACCCGCTCCGAACTGGCCATCCCGCTGGTCTATCGCGGCGAGTTGTTGGGCGTCCTGAATGTCGAAAGCGAACAAGTTGGCGCCTACACCGAGAACGACGAGGAAATGCTCGGCACACTGGGCGGCAGTCTGGCGGCCATCATTGCCAACGCCCGTCTGCTGGAACAAATCCGCCGCCAAGTGGACCGCGAACGCCTGCTCTACGAAATCACCAGCCGCATCCGCCGCTCGACCGATACACGCACCATCATGGAGACGACCGCCAGCGAGTTGAGCAAGGCGCTCGGGGCGCGGCGGGCGCGCATCCGGGTCGGGCTGGGGCAAGACGATTCCGAGTCCGATCAGACGACCCAATAGCAGGTCCTCTGCATGGAGAAAAGATCCATGAATCCATCTTTCCGACAGAACGCCGTCGCGCAAAATGTCCTTTCCGCACCGCATACAGACACGCTCCAGATAATTCGAGGGCGCATCCTGAACAACGTGACCATCGTGGCGGCCATTGTAGGGGTGCTCTCCTACTTCCTGATTGTCGTCCGTTCGATTCGGGAAACCCCGCCGGCGGCTGCCATCGTGTACACAGTCGTGGTATCGTGGATGGTCATCGTCGCCCTGGCGCGCCGGATGAAGTTCACGGTGAGGGCCGTCAGCCTGATGGGAATGGTGTACCTGCTCAGCATGACCAGTTTCCTCCAATCGGGGGTGACGGCCGACGGCGCCGTTTTCATGGTGGGCTTCTTCTTTATGGCCACCATCCTGCTCGGCGGGCGCGGGGCGGTATATGCGGTCGGGATCGGGGTCGCGAGCGTCGCCGCCCTGGCCGTGGCCATGAGTCAGCACCTGATCGTCCCCGCTCAGATTTTTGCCTACGATTATCTATCGGCATGGATCAACCGGATTGTGGTCATCTTGCTGTTGGGCACAGTCATTGGCTCTTCCCTGACAACGATGCTGCGCGGCTTGCAGGAGACGATCGATCGAACCTTACAAGTTGCCGATCAACTCGAGCAAGATCAACTGCGACTGCGCGAGCATGCCGCCAACCTGGAGAGGCGCTCGCGGCAGATTCGCACCGCAGCAGAGATCTCCCGCACCATCACCGGCGTACTCAACCCCCAGACTCTGCTGCAAGAAGTGGTCGATCTCATCCAAGAGCGTTTTGGATTGTACTATGCCGGCGTTTTCCTGGTGGATGAGCAGCAGCGTTTTGCCGTCCTGCAAGCCGGGACGGGCGAAGCGGGACGGGCCATGATCGAGGCCGGTCACAAACTTCCCATCGGCGAGTCTTCGATGATCGGCTGGACGATTCTCCACCGTCGGCCTCGCATCGCTCTGGATGTCGGCAAAGACGCCGTCCGTTTCGCCAACCCCTTCCTGCCGAACACGCACTCGGAACTGGCCCTGCCGCTCGTCTCGGGCGAACGCGTGGTGGGCGCGTTGACCATCCAGTCCGAACTTCCCCAGGCCTTCGACGAGGATGACATTGTCATCCTGCAAAACATCAGTGACACGCTGGCCATCGCCCTCGAGAACGCCCGCCTGTTCAGCGAACTGGAGAACAACCTGGACGAAATCCGCCGCCTGCACGGGCAATATCTGCGCCGGGCTTGGTCGCAGCGCCCCGCCGGGCCTCAGGAAGCGGAATTCCGGCTCGGCGCCGAGTCGGGCGAGCAACAGAACGCCGTGGAAATTCCCCTGACCCTGCGCGAACAGATCATCGGTGAAGTGACCCTCGAAGGCCTGGCAGATTGGTCTCCCGAAGAGCGCGCCCTCATCGAGTCGGTGGCCACCCAGGCGGCCTATGCGCTCGAAAACGCCCGCCTGCTTGAGGAAAGCCAACAGATGGCCTTGCGAGAAAGACTGATCGCAGAGATTACCAGCAAAATCTGGTCGTCGCCCAACACAGACATCATCTTGCAAACCGCCGTCAAAGAACTCGGCCGCGCCCTGCGGGCCGACGAAGCGACCATCGAACTGAAACTGGACTGAATGACGAGGAGCACACCGCATGAGCACGCTTCCCAACAGAGTCCTTATCTTTGACCGGCTGTTCGAGCGCTGGCAGGAAAAATACATTCTGCGCATTCAAGTGCTGGCCCAGCAGAGCGCCTGGTTGTCGGTGATTCCCGGCGCCCTTTACCTCTGGCTCAACGCCCATCTCTCGCGCATTCAGGTGATGCACCTGATTTTTAGCGCGTTCTTCGCAATTCTGGTCGCCAATTTCCTGTTGCCGATCTATGCTTCGTATGTCAGTCGTAATGCTCGCAAGCGTCTGTACGACCAGATGCGCGGCATCCGCGACCCGGAGAGCCAGGCCGACGAAGCGACCGCCTGGCAAGAGATCATCCGTCTTCCCTGGCAGATGGCGCCCGCCGCATTCTTGACCATGTGCGTGGCCGTCATCCTGTCTGTCGCGGTCTACATGAACAATCTTGCCGACATCAACCTGAACCAGACTGTTCACATCGTCATCGCCGGCGCGATCTTCAGCATGAGTTTTGCCATGCAAAACACGATGATGCTCGATAATTCCTTGACGCCCCTGCGGAACGCCCTCATCCCCTCCGATCCGGCCAGACAAACCGTCCGCGGGGGTGTCCGGCTGCAAACCCGCCTGCAGATCACGATAGGAATGATCCTGCTCATCAACATGCTCATGATCGTCCCCTTCAGTTACGAAAAACTGCTGCAAATGATGACCGCCGGCGGCAATCAGGCCGAGGTGTTGAACGCCTTCATTTCTCAGATCGCTATCGTCGGCGCACTCGGTATCCTGATTACGGTCGGAATCGCCACCCTCCAGGCGCTCATCGTCGCCGCCCCCATCAAGAACCTCATCGAAGCCATGCAGGACATCGAACAAGGGCGCCTGAGCAAGCGCGCCTCGCTGGCCACCTCGGACGAGACCGCCGAACTTACTCTGCGTCTCAATCAGGTGCTGGATCAACTTCAGGCCGCCCAAACCGACCTCGAAAGGCGAGTCGCCGAACGGACCGAAGAACTCTCTCGGCGAGCCGTCATGCTGCAAGCCGCTACGAGCGTCGCCCGCCAGGCGGTTGCCTCCCAAGACGTGAACATGCTCCTGCACGAGACCGTCCACCTGATCAGTGAGCGTTTCAATTACTACCACGCAGGCATCTTCTTGCTCGACGAGCGCGGCGAATACGCCGTCCTACAGGCGGCTTCCTCCGAGGGCGGCAAGCGCATGCTCGAGCGCGGCCATCGCCTGGCGGTGGGACGACAAGGCATCGTCGGCAACGCCGCTTATTTCAACCGTCCCCGCATTGCGACCAATGTCGGCGAGGATGCCGTCTTCTTTGACAACCCCGATCTGCCCGCCACGCGTTCGGAAGCGGCCCTGCCCCTCAGCGTGCGCGGACGGGTTATCGGCGTGCTCGACATCCAATCCACCGAGATCGATGCTTTCCCGACCGAAACGATCGAACTCCTCCAGGCCATGGCCGACCAGATCGCCCTGGCCATCCAGAACGCCCGTCTGCTGATCGAAAGCCAGGAGGCTGTGCGACACCTGCAAGCGCTGACGAGCGAAGGCGTGCGTCGGGCCTGGAGCGAACGCATCCGTCAATACAAACGCGCCTACCGCTACACCCCGCTCGGAACGACTCCCTACACCCCTCTCCAAGAACAGGACGAAAACGACCCCAGCCGCCTCGAAATTCCCATCTCCTTGCGCAACCAGAAGATCGGAACGCTGGTGTTCCGCCGCCGCGACAAAGCCCCCTGGCCGGAGGCCGAACGCCTGCTGGCCGCCGAAGTCGCCAATCAGGTTGGACTGGCCATCGAAAACGTCCGCCTGCTCGAAATGGCTCAATATCGAGCCGCCCAGGAGCAGGCCTTGAGCGAATTGACGGCTCACCTGAGCCAATCGCTGGATCCCGACACCATCATGCAAATCGCCGTGCGCGAATTGCGTCAACTCCCCAGCGTCACCGAGGTCTCGGTGTATCTCAATCCCGCCGAGGCGAAATCCTCACAAACGCCGACCGAATAGATCAGAACAAAGGATCGCGACGTGGAAACGTCTTCTCGCCCAACAGAAGAAAAACGCCCTGCCCTTTTCCTGAGCGCCCTGGCCACCTTCGTGCCGGTGATTGGGCTTCTCTCGGCGCTCGGCTATGCGGTGCTGTACCTGGCCTTTGGAAAATGGCAAATGCTGGCTGTTGCCGTCACCTCGCTGCTCGGTCCGCTGGCCTTCGTGGTGGGAGGCAGCCTGCTCAGAAGGGGGCGCGTCTGGCCGGCCGCCATCACCATGACGGCGGCGGTCGCGGGGCTGTTCATCATGTTCGCCGCCTTCTGGACCGGGCCGGGAGTGACGCCGATTCTGCTGATCGGAACGTGGACAGCCGTCAACATCACCGCCGTCATGGGGGTGCCGCGCGGATCCCGCCGCCTGATTGGCCCGTTAATCAGCCTCGTAGCCACCGCCATCATCCTCATTCTGGACAACATCCCTTCTCTCGACCGGCTGGTGATCACCGAACTCAATCTTCTGCGCTGGCTGCTGCCGCTGATCATTCTCCTGGCAGGCGCCCTATCCCTGCTGCTCATCATCCGCGGCGTCGCCGGCGGGCGCCTCTTCAGCCGCCTGTTGTTGTCCTTCCTGTTGATTGCCTTCATCCCCGTGGCCGCCCTGGGCAGCGCCGCAACCCTTGAGCGCATCCAGAACGACCGCCAATACGCTATCAACCGTCTCGAAACTGCCATCGAGAAGAAAGAGAATGCCATCAACATCTGGATGCAGGGCTTGCAAGGCGATGTGATCCTAACCGCTCGCGACACCCAGGCGCTGAATTACATTCGCACCCTCTTCGCCCTCGCCCCCGGCGACAACCCCGCCACCGTGGAGGGGCAAACCACAGAGCGTTTCTACACCCTTCTCTATCAATCGCCTCGCCTTCAAGAACTGTTTTTGATGAACCTGGACGGCGTCGTTGTCATAGACACCATCGCGGTCTACAAAGGCGCCAATTACGCCGACCAGGAATTCTTCCAGCGCGGCCTGGAAGGGTTGTACATCCATCCACCCTTTCATTTTCGCGGCGCCGAAGAGCCTACGATTATCGTTTCCTATCCCGTCCTCGACCGGCAAGGTCGGACGATTGGCGTCGTGGCCGGGCGGGCCAACATGCGGCAGTTCAACATGCTGGTCGCCTCCACAGATCCCGATGAGCCGGGTCTCAACTTCTACCTGGTAGATTCGAATTCGCGGCTGTTGACCACCTCGGCCATTGGGACGCCGGCAGTCATTGACGACCCGGCCATCCGGCAGGCGATTGCCAGCCGTCAAAGCGGCACGCTAGGTTATCAGAACTATCGCGGCTTGCCTGTCTTCAGCGCCTACCGCTGGCTGCCGAACCTCGAGTCGGCTCTGCTGGCCGAACTGCCCCAATCGATCGCCTATGCCAACGTGGGCGCGCTGCTCCGTACCAACATCGGCCTCTCCATCGTGGCAGGCCTGCTGGCCGTGCTGGGCGCCTACTTCACCATCCGCAACTTGGACGAGCCGCTGACTCAACTGAGCGAAATGGCCCGTCAGGTTTTGGCCGGCAACCTGAACGCCCGAGTCCAAGTCCAGCGCGAGGACGAACTCGGCATCCTCGGCCAGACGCTGAACGACATGACCGCCCAGATCCAGTCGCTCATCAGCGAACTGGAGAGGCGCGTCGCCGAGCGGACCCGCGACCTGGAACGCCGCACGGTCGAATTGCAGACCGCCGCCGAGGTCGCCCGCGACGCATCCATCGCCGAGGATTTGGACGAACTGCTCAACCGGGCCGCCCGTCTGATCCGCGAACGCTTCGGCTTCTACCATGTCGGCATTTTCCTGGTCGACGAGAACAACGATTACGCCGTTTTGCGCGCCGCCGGCGGCGAGGCCGGTCAACTGATGCTGGCCAGCAAACACAAACTGCGCGTCGGCGAGATCGGAATCGTGGGCTACGTCACCAAGACCGGCGAACCGCGCATCGCCCTCGATACCGGCGCCGACGCCGTCCACTTCCGTAATCCGCTCCTGCCCTACACGCGTTCAGAGATGGCCCTGCCGCTGCGGATCGGCGACCGCATCATCGGCGCCCTCGATGTACAGAGCGAAAAAGTCAACGCCTTCGACCAGAGCAACATCGCCATCATGCAAGTTATGGCCGATCAACTGGCCGTGGCCATCGAGAAGGCGCGTCTGCTCCAGGAAGTCGAACGCAGCATTTCCGAGATGGAACGCTCCTACCGCGAATACACCGCCCGCACCTGGCGCGCCTTCCTGCAGCAGGCAGCCCAAACAGCCGGCTACCGCTACGAGGGAATCGCTCCCGAACCCCTGACCGCCCCGCCGCCCGAAAGCCTGGAGGCGCTGGCCAAAGGCTCATCGGTCCTCCTCCGCCTGGACGAATCCAAGGGCGGCAGTGTGCTGGCCGTCCCCATCCGCCTGCGCGGCCAGACGATCGGGACCCTCAACCTGCACTTCCAGGGGCGCGAAGTCCCCAGCGAAACCACCCTACTGGTCGAAGAGGCCGCCAACCGCCTGGCCCTGGCGCTGGAAAACGCCCGCCTCGTCCAAGACGCCCAGCGCCTGGCAACGCGCGAACAGCAGATCAACATCATCACCTCGCGCGTCCAGCAGGCCACCGACCTGGACACGGTCTTGAAGAACACGATCCGCGAACTCGGCAACGCCCTGGGCGTGCCGCGCACCTTTATCCAGATCGGCTGGATGCCCGCCGAAGACGACTCTGCACAAGGCTGATCGGGAGGAACGCCATGCTCGAGCGCATTCGAAAATTCTTGCAATTGCCCGTCTTCGATGATCCGGCCAGGAACCTCCAGGCGCAGAATATCTTCCTGATTCTCGCCACATTGTTCGCCATGACCGTCCTCTACCTCGTCTACGCAGTCATCATGGCCGCGCCGGATCAGGTCGTCGTGGCCGTAGTTTTCATGGCCGCTGAAATCGGCCTGCAGGAAGTCTTGCGGCGTGGAAAGGTCGCTGCCGTTGGCGTCATCTTGTCCTCACTTTTCTGGACTTTCGTGGTGGTTCAGGTGATTTTCTACGGCGGCATCCGCGATGCCGCATTTGCAGCCGTTGCCATTGTCATCGCCATCGCCACCCTGACGGTCGGGGCGCGCGCCACGATCACCTTCACCGTCCTCTCGATCTTAGCCGGCATTGGGTTAGTCATTGCAGAACAGAACGGGGCCATTCAGCCCCCGCCCCCTGCGCCGCTTTCGTTTTTGTTCTTCGTTTACACCACAATCTTCATCATCATTGCCCTGGTGATGTATCTGGCCGTGCGCAGTATCGCCATCACCTCCCAACTGGCCCAGGAAAACATCGCCGCTCAGGCAGAGATCAACCGCCAACTCGAAGAAAGCCGCGTCCAACTCGAGGCGCGGACAACCGCCCTCGAACAGCGCACCGCGGCGCTGCAAGCCGCAGCCGACTTGGCGCGCCTCTCCAGCCAGGCCACAGACGAAGCCACCCTGCTCAACGAGGTTGCCCGCCTGATCTCCGAGCGCCTGGGATACATGCACATTGGCATCTTCCTGACAGAGGCGAACGGCGAATTCCTTGTGCTCAAAGCCTCGAACAGCGAGGCCGGCCAGGCGCTGATCGCCGACAACTACCAGTTGCGCCTGGCGCGCGGCGAACTGACCTTTTTGGCCGCCGGCACCGAATTGCTTCGCTATCGAATCGGCAATCAAATTTACCGGATCGCCAGCCCCATTCCGGTCAGCGGCGTCCAGGGGAACATTTCCTTCCCCCTCACCGTGGCCAATCGGCTGATCGGCCTGCTCAACATTCAGACCAGCACCCCGCCGCCCGGCCAGGAAGAACAAAACATCCTGCGGACGTTTACCGACCAACTGGCCCTCTCGCTGGAAAACATCCGCCTGGTCTCCCAGTTGCAAGAACAACTGACGGAAATCGGCATTCTGGTCGGCAAGACCGTGCGAGAGGCCTGGCAAGAGGTGCACCGCGGCGCCGCGATCGGGTACACCTATGACCGCCTGCAACTCATGCCGGCCGGAGAAAAACTACCGCCCGACATCTTGCAGGAGTTGAAACGAGGCAAATCCATTTCCTACGTGACCTCCGGCAGCGATCCCCGCTCGCGCCTGATCGCCCCCCTCGTCCTGCGCGAACAGGTGATCGGCATCCTGGGTTACGAGGACCTCGACCCCGCCCGCGAATGGCAGGACGACGAGAGAATCCTGCTCGAGACCATCTCCTCGCAGGTGAGCCTGGCCCTGGAAAACAGCCGCCTGGTGGCTGAAGCCCAGCAGCGCGCCGAACGAGAGACGACCATTTCCGAGATCGTTGGCCGCATCTCTGGCGAGACAGACATGGACTCCATTCTGCAAGCCACGGTCAGAGAAATGAGCCGTTTGGTCGGCGAATCCGAAATCGCCGTGCAACTGACGCCAGGCATGAAGAAGGAACAGAGGTAACCCTATGACGATGCAGCCGCTCCCCGGAACCGTCCAGAAGCCGCCCCAAAAGCCTTCCGAATGGCGCCGCTTCTGGGAGCAACTGACCAGCGCTCACCCGACTGTGCAGGACGCGACCCTGCGCCAGCAGATCCAATTTGCTGCGGCAATTTCCCTGGCCCTGATGGTCCTGATCATCGCGGCCATCTCGGCCATTTTGATTGTGCGCGGCGGACGATTTACGCCGCTCGAATTCCCGTTGATCGGTTTGGTCGTTCTCACCCTGATTTGTTATGGCCTGATACGCAGCCGCAATTACCGCATTGGCATCTCCCTGCAAATATGGGGATTCGGCGCAGTAGGCTTCCTTGCCATCGGGGCCGGCTCGAACAATCCTGCTCTCGCGCTTGGGGCCAGTCTTATTCCGGCCTATATTCTCGCCAGTCTCCTCCTTCCGTTGTGGGAAATGATCTCCCTGGTGACCATCAGTATTCTCATCATCGCCCTGTTTGGCGCGCCGGGAGTGAGCGCTGGTCAGATGGGCGCTGTCATCGGCAGCCTCACCACCACCGGCGCCCTGCTGGCCATCGGTGTGGCCTTCCGCAATGCTCTCGAGCAGCAGCGTCTGGCCGAACTGGACGAAGTCAACCGGCAACTGCGCCAAATCCAGGCGACTCTCGAACAGCGCGTCGAGGAACGAACCGACGAATTGCGCACCGCCACCTTTCGGGCCGCCCGCCACGCCAGCCAGTTACAGACCATTGCCGAAGTGGCCCATACCATCTCTCTGGTGAGCGACCTGGATACCCTCTTGAAGTCGGTGTGCAACCTCATCTCCGAGCGGTTTGGCTTCTACCACGTGGGGATCTTCCTGAACGACGAAGCCCAGGAGTTCACCATCCTGCGCGCCTCGAACAGCGAGGGCGGTCAGCGTATGCTCGAACGCGGCCACAGACTCAAGATCGGGCAGACGGGCATCGTCGGCTTCGTGGCCGCGCAAGGTGAGGCCCGCATCGTCTCGGATGTGGGCGCAGACGCCGTCTACTTCGACAACCCCGATTTGCCGGATACTCGTTCAGAAATGGCGCTGCCGCTGCTGGTCGGCAATCGTCTCATCGGGGTGATCGACGTCCAGAGTACGGAATCGGCCGCCTTCAGCGATGAAGATATCGATGTCATGCGCACATTGGCCGACCAGGTCGCCGTCGCGATCGAAAACGCCCGTCTGTTCAGCGAAACCCGCCGCGCCCTGCGTGAAGCCGAGGTCATTTATAACCGCTTTGTGGCCCGCGAATGGGAGCGCATCACACTCGAACGACAGCAAGCCGGCTACCGCGCCACCCCCACCGGCATCCAGCCGCTCAAAGAATCGCTGGACTATCCCGAGGTCGAGGCGGCCATTCGCTCCGGCAAACCCGTCGCCGGCTCCGCAGACCGGCCGACTCTGGCCGTCCCGCTGCGGGTGCGCGGCGAAACGATCGGCGTCCTGCACATCAAGAGCCCCGACCCCCGCAAGAACTGGGAGTCCAATGAACTCGAAGCAATCCAGAGAGTGGCCGAACGTGCCGCCCTGGCGCTCGAAAGCGCCCGCCTGCTGGCCGAGACGGAAAAGCGCGCCCAGCGCGAACAGGTGATCGGCAAAGTGGGCGCCCGCATCCGCCAAACCCTCGACCTGGATACCGTGCTGAAGACCGCTGCCGAAGAACTGCGCCAGGCCCTGAACCTGCAAGCCGCCGAGGTGCGCCTCGGCCTGACCCCCGCCGAAAGCCGGGGCCGCAAACGCCCTGCCGGGAGGAACTCATGAGCGAAGCCCTTCCCTCCTCCATGCAACCCGCTCCGACGAACGCTGCTGCCCGGCGCCGCAGCCTGCTCTGGCCGGTCCTGGCCGCCCTGCTGCTCGGCGGCGCGGACGCCATCCTGTCTGTCGTCTCCATCCTCCGCACCGGAGCGTGGCAATCCTACCTAAACGCCGCCGCCATGACCCTGCTCGTCGCGAGCGCCGCCGTTGGACTGAACCTGAGCCGGCGCGGCAGACAGGAGCAAGGCACCTGGCTGCTGATCCTGGGCGTCAGCCTGGCGGCCATCGGCAAGACCATTTCGACCGAGGGGGTTGGGGTCATCGTCAGCCTGATCGGCATCGCCTTTCTTTCGGTCATCGGCTTCCTCTACCTGCCGGCGCGGGCGGTCAATCTTGCCATTTCGTTGGGTCTCGTTCTGGGAGCGGTCAACCTGCTCTTGGAGGCCTACTGGCCTCTGGCGCGCATCCCCTCCCTCATCTCGTCCGTCCCATATGCAAATACCATTCTGGTCTCCGTCATTCTGGCGGCCTTGCTGATCTTCATCGTGCGGCGCTACCGCTCCTTCAACCTGTACACCAAACTTATCGTCGCCTTCAACCTGGCAGCCGCCATTCCGGCCATCCTCGTCGGCCTGATCAACTACAACGCCTCCCGCCTTGCCCTGACTCAAGCCGCCACGACCAGTCTGCGAAACGCCGCCGCCCAAACGGCCGGCGAAGTAGATGATTTCCTGGTGCGCACGCGCGATACCGTCCTCCTCGAAGCCCGAACTCCGATCCTGACCGATTACGTCGAAGCCTTCCGTAGCGGTTATTCGCAAGACCCCGATGCTTTCGACGAAGCCAGAGACTACCTCGATACGCTGGCGACCAAAGACCCCGGCATGCTGCTCTCCTATGCCGTCCTGAACATCCGCGGCGTCAATATTTATGACACCAACCCCGCCGGCATCGGACGAAGCGAGGCGCCCTATGAATACTTTACCCACCCCTTCCGCGCCGGCACGCCCTACATCTCGCCCGTTATGCTCGGGCCGGAGAACGTTCCCACCATCACTTTCAGCGCCGCCATCCGGGACGAAGAGGGCCGCGTGATCGGCGTCTTGCGCGCTCGTTACCGCGCCATCGTGATTCAGAACATCGTCCGCCAGAGAAACGGTCTGCTGGGCGATGGCTCCTACGGCGTCCTGCTGGACAATTATCACGTCTACCTGGCCAACGGCCTCAACCCCAACCTGGTTCTTCGCACTCCCCTGCCTCTCGAACCCGGCACGTTGATTTCCCTGCAAAACTGGGGACGTTTGCCAACCGGCACCCCCGAACAACTCTCACTCGACCAACCGGAAGTGGAGGCTGGCCTCGCTCTGCCCCGTGGCCAATTGTTCTACGCCCCCATGGCGGGCGGACCCCAAGCCGGCGCCTCCGCCGCAGCCGCTGCCGCCAAGGTAAACTCGGTCAACTGGACCGTGATCTTCTTCCAGCCCGAAAGTGTGTTCCTGAAACCCCTCGAGACCGAAAGCGACTCTCTCCTGCTCATGGTGGCCGGCGTCATGCTCTTTGCCACCCTCGGATCGTGGTTCATTGCCCAACGCCTCTCGAACCCGCTCGAGAAACTGACCGATGCCGCCCGGCGCATCGAACAGGGCGACCTGAGCGCCGAGGCCGATGTGCTTGCCCAGGACGAGGTCGGCGAACTGGCAGCCACCCTCAACAGCATGACCGGCCGCCTGCGCGACCTGATCGGCTCGCTGGAGGCGCGCGTTGAAGAACGCACCCGCGCCCTCGAGCGGCGCGCCTCTCAAGTCCAGGCGGCTGCCGATGTAGGCAGCGCCGCCGCCCGCCTGCGCAACCTGGACGCCTTGTTTGCCCAAGTGGCCAAGTTGATCAGCCAGCGTTTCGGCTTCTACCACGTCGGCATCTTCCTGCTCGACGAACGCGGCGAATACGCCGTCCTGCGCGCCTCGAACAGCGAGGGCGGCCAGCGCATGCTGGCCCGCGGCCACCGCCTGCGGGTTGGACAGGTCGGCATCGTCGGCCAGGTCACCCAAACCGGTCAGCCGCGCATCGCCCTCGATGTGGGCGAAGACGCCGCCTTCTTCGAGAACCCCGACCTGCCCGAAACGCGTTCCGAATTGTGCCTGCCGCTAATTGTAGCCGGCAAAGTCATCGGCGCCCTGGACGTGCAAAGCACCGAAGAGGCCGCCTTTAGCAGCGAAGATCTCGCCGCCCTGCAAATCATGGCCGACCAGATCGCCATCGCTTTCGACAACGCTCGCCTCCTGCAGGAGAGCCAGGCCGCCCTCGAGTCGGCCCGCCGCGCCTATGGCGAGGTCAGCCAGACCGCTTGGCGACAACTCCTGCTTGAAGAGCAAAGAAACCCCGGCTACCTGAGCCTGGCCAACGGCATCCTGACCACCGTCTCAGGAGATCCCGAGCCGGAATACCTCCAGGCCATCAAGACCGGAAAGCCCATCCTGGCCAACCACGGTCTGACGATTTACATGCCCATCACCAGCCGCGACTTCGTCATCGGCGCCATCCGCCTCGACCGGCCAGAAGAGGCCGGCGCCTGGTCGCAGGAAGATATCACCTCGGCCGGCGCCCTGGTCGATCAGTTGAGCCTCTCGCTGGAAAGCGCCCGCCTGTTCACAGACATCAACCGCCGGGCGATCAAGGAGCGCGCCATCGGCGAAATCACCGCCCGCATCAGCGCCTCGACAGACATGCGCAGCGTATTCGAAACTGCCGTCAAGGAAATCGGACGCACCTTCCCAGGCGCCGAGGTGATCGTCCAATTGCACGCGGAGGAAGAATGAACGCCCGGCTGTCAGCAAACCCATCATCCCGGCCTATGCATGGGAGTGAACGATGAAAATCCGCACCCGTCTCACCCTCAGCCTGCTCCTGATGGGCTTCCTGCCGGTCCTCCTGATCGGTGTCGGCCTGTCTTGGGCGATTGCGAACATCCGCAGCCTGTCGATCACCCGCAGCCAGCAGGCGCTCGAAGCGCTCGGACGCCAGTCCATCCGCGCCAGAGCCGAAGCGGTTGCCAAAGAAATCGGGATGTATTTCCAATATCATCCAGAACTCGACCCGACCGACTACCGCGCCATCGAAAGCAACTCCGACCTGATCGCCATCGCCGTCCAGCCCGTCGGCCGCACCGGCTACACCGCCGTCCACGACCGGCGCGGCATCAACCACTTTCACGTCAACCCCTCCCTGGTCGGCACCGACCTGAGCACCCTTTCCGAGCGCCTGCCGCAATTCTGGAATCTGGTTGCCATCTCGATGCGCGGCGTCTCGGTCGAGGGCTACTACGACTGGTTGGAGCCGGACGGGATCACCGTTCGCCAGAAATACATGGTCATCGTCCCCGTGCCGGGCACCGACCTGATGGTAGCCGCCACCACCTACATTGACGAATTCTCCGCCCCCACCCAAACCCTGACCGCCAACTTGAACCGCGTTGTCAACCGCGCCATCTGGACCGCCCTAACGACTGCCCTGATTTCCCTGGCCTTTGCCGGAGTCTCCGGCTGGTATTTCAGCCGGAGACTGGTCAGCCCCCTCACCCGCCTGACCGAGGCGGCGACGCGCATCGAACAAGGCAACCTGGATCAGGAGGTCCGGGTCGAACAAAAAGACGAGATCGGCCAACTGGCCTCGACCTTCAACCTGATGGCCGCCCGCATCCGAGAGATGGTCATCACCCTGGAAGAGCGCGTCCGGCAACGTACCGCCGACCTGGAGACGCGCGCCTCGCAATTTCGGGCCATCGCCGAAGTCTCGCGCGCCACCGCCAGCATTCAAGAACCCTCCGAATTGTTAGGACATATCACCACTCAAATCGCCCGCCATTTCGGCGTCTATCATGCCGGCATTTTCTTGTTGGATGAAAAAGAAGAATTCGCCGTTCTACAAGCCGCCAGCAGCGAGGGAGGGCAGCGGATGCTGGCGCGCGGTCACCGGCTCAAGGTCGGCGAAGTAGGCATCGTCGGCTACGTGGCCGGGACCGGCCGGCCGCGCATCGCCCTCGATACCGGCGTGGACGCCGTCTTCTTCCAGAACCCCGACCTGCCGCTGACCCGCTCCGAAATCGCCCTGCCGCTCAAGGTTGCCGATCGGGTGATCGGCGTCCTGGATGTGCAAAGTGAACAGCCGAATGCCTTTTCGGAAAGTGACATTGAAGCATTGTCCATCCTGGCCGATCAGGTCAGCATCGCTATCGAAAACGCCCGCCTGTTCGAGGAGACCCGCCGCTCGCTGGCTCAGGCCGAAAACCTCTACCGGCAATTCCTGCGCAGCGAGTGGTCGCGCCTGCCACGCGAACGAAAACTGGCCGGTTTCCGCTACTCGGCAGAGGGTACGGCCTTGCTCGACCGCCCCCTTGAAGATCCCGAAATCAAACAGGTTGCCAAGACGGGCCAGCCCCTCGTACGGCCGGCCGGCAAGAAGGGCGAACCCGCCCGCCTGGCCGTGCCGATCATCCTCCGCAACGAAGTGGTCGGGGTGGTCAACGTCGACGCCAAAGACGGCGAGTGGACGCAGGACGATCTCGACATCCTGACCGCCGTCGCCGAACGCATCGCCCTCTCGGCCGAAAACGCCCGCCTGTTCGAAGAGACCTCCCGCCGGGCGGCCAAAGAGCGCACCATTGCCGAGGTTTCCGCCCGCATTGGTGCCCTGGTGGACATAGACAACCTATTGCAGACCGCCGCCCAGGAGATGAGCCGCAACCTGCCCGGCGCTGAAGTCGTCATCCAGTTCCAGCAAAAAGTGCAAGGAGAGAAGTGATGGAAACCTTGCCCGCCAAACAGCCGACCCGCCGCCTGAACTTTGGCGCCCGCCTGGCGCTGGCCTTTGTCCTGCTTGCCACGCTGGCCTCGCTGACAACACTGACCATTTCATACATCAATTTTCGCCGCGAATCGCGGGCCGTTTTCCGCCAGCGCCTGCTCGACCTGGTGACCCTGGCCGCCCTTCAGCAAGATGGAGACGCTTTCGACACCATTCGTTCGCCGCTCGACCCCGAATTCGATCGCGTGCGGATTCAGAACCTGGCCATCCGCCGCTCCAGCCCCGACATCCGCTACGTATTTACCGCCCGCTTCGACGACCAGGGACTGTACTTCGTCGTCGATGCCGGCGAGCCAGGCGAGGAGGGAATCGCTGCCTACGGCGAGCACTACGAAGACCCCAGTCCGGCCCTGGCCGCCAATTACCGCACACTTTCGGCGCCCATCGTGGACGAAGATTTCTACACCGATGTGTATGGAACGTTCCTCTCCGCTTACGCGCCCATCCACAACAGCCGGGGAGAATTGGTCGGGATCATCGGTGTCGATTTTACGGCGGATAAAGTCCTGCAAGCCGAGCGCACCTTTCTGCTCACCAACCTGGCCATCTTTGCGGCTCTCCTACCCCTCCTCGGCCTGCTTGGGTGGGCGCTCGGCAACGCGCTCAACAACCCGATTCGCGCCCTCACCGAGGCCACAACGCGCATCGCGGCCGGCGATTTGAATTATCAGGTCAGCCTCAAGACCAACATCCCCGAACTGCACCGCCTGGGCACTTCCTTTGCCTCGATGGCCTCCCAGTTGAGGGAAATGGTGACCACCCTCGAGGCGCGCGTCGCCGCCCGCACCGAGGAACTGACCTCCGCCTCCCTGCAACTGGCGCGCCGCGCTGCCCAATTCGAGGCCATCGCCCAGATCGCCCGGACCGTTACCTCGATCCAGGACATGACCACCCTGCTCAACCGCCTCGTCATCCTGATCAGCAATCAATTCGGTTTCTACCACGCCGGCATCTTCCTGGTAGACGAGCAACGCGAGTACGCCAATCTGCTGGCAGCCAACAGCGAGGGCGGCCGGCGGATGGTCGAACGCGGTCACCGCCTTCAGATCGGCAAGACCGGCATCGTCGGTTACGTCGCCGCCACCGGCAATTCCCGCATCGCCTTGAACGTGGGCGCCGACGCCGTCTACTTCCGGAATCCCGACCTGCCCGAAACGCAATCGGAAATGGCCCTGCCCCTGCGCGTCGGACGCGAAACGATCGGCGTGCTGGACATCCAGAGCAAGGAGCAGAACGCCTTCTCGGACGAAGATGTGGCCATCTTCTCTACCCTGGCCGACCAGATTGCCATCGCCATCCAGAACGCCCGCTCTTTCGAGCAGTCCCAGCGGCTGCTTGCCGAGGCCCAGCGCGCCGTAGGCGGCCAGATTCGGGCAGCCTGGCAAGCGTTGCAAACCGGCAGTCCGCGCATTGGCTATCGCGTCAGCGCGAGCACCGTCAAGCGTCTCGAACAGCCGCTGGTCAACCCGCAGGTCGAACAGGCCCTTTCGAGCGGCGAAGTGGTCGCCGCCCAGGGCGGAAAACACGCCCCCGCCAGCCTGGCCGTTCCTCTGCGCCTGCGCGGCGAGGTGATCGGCGTGATGAACATCCTTGTCCCGCAAGCCGAATCGTGGGAATGGGAGCAAGATAACATCGACATTGCCGAGGCAGTGGCAGACCGTCTCTCGCTGGCCATCGAAAACGCCCTTCTCCTCGAGGAGTCGCGGCGCAGGGCCGATACCGAGCGCGTCATCGGCGAAATCACCTCCAAGATCAGCAGTTCGGTCAACCTGCAAAACGTCTTACAGACCACCGTTCAGGAATTGGGGCGCGCCCTGCCGGGTTCGGAGATCATCTTGCAGTTCCAAAGCGACCAGAGAACGGGTGCGAAATGAAAGAGGCTGCTTATGCGTAATTGGCTGCGTACCATTTTCAACGTCCCTGAATTCGAAAGCGAGGACAAGACCCGCTTGGCGCGCCAGTTGAATGGCATTTTCCTGGCGACCATCGTGATCTTCCTGGCATTGGTGATCTCCTTCGTCCTTCTCGGTTATCCGGCCTCAACGCCCGGTTACTGGCTGTTCTCCGGCCTGGCCTTGTTTATCGCCGTCCTGACCCTCTGGATACGCCGCGGCCATCTCCGCTCGTCTGCCATCCTCTACCTGATCTTCTGTTACGTAGGTCTATCCTACGTGGCCTGGATCGAGGCCGGCGTGCGCGACAGCGCTTTTGTCGGCCTCACGGCCATCATCTTGCTGGCCAGCGTCTTCCTGGGCTCCTGGGGCACGATCACGGTCGCCGTGCTGAGCGCCATCACCGGCTGGGTGTTGGCGTATGCAGAGACCATCGGCCTGATTGCCGCCAAGCCCGACCCGGCCATCAACAGCGCCGTTTACATGACCGTCGTGTTCGCGGCCACAGCGATCTTTGCCTATCTCTCGGTGTACAACCTGAATGCCTCCCTAGAACGCACCGCCCGCAGCGAAGCCGAACTGAAGAAAAGCAACGAGGAATTGAATGCCCTGCGCCGGGGTCTTGAACAACAGGTAAAAGAACGCACCGCCGAACTCGAACGGATCGCCAGCCTCAACCAGCGCCGCGCCGCCCAGTTTCGGACGATAGCCGAAATTGCACGCGCCACCATCGCGCAACGCGATCCTGCCGCCTTGCTGGACGAAGCGACCCGCTTGATCTCCGAGCAATTCGGGTACTACCACACCGCGATCTTCCTCCTGGACGAAAGCGGCCTGACCGCCACGCTCCAGGCCGCCAGCAGCCCCGAAGGTCAGAAAATGCTGGCCAACCATTTCTATATCAACATTGCAGACGCCGACCTGGTAGGTCAGGTTCTTGCCTCGGGCCAGGCGCGCCTGGCGGCCAGCGGCGAATTCAACTACCCTGACCTGCCGCAAACGCGCTCCGAGGTCGTCCTCCCGCTCCGCACCGGCGAGCGAATCATCGGCGCACTCGACATCCAAAGCGAAACGCCCGATGCTTTCTCGGCAGAAGACCTCGAAATCCTGACCGTCATGGCCGATCAGGTCGCCGTCGCCATCGAAAATGCCCATCTGTTCAGCGAAACCAACCGGGCGCTGAACGAGGCCCGCACCGTTTATGGCCAGTACCTGCGCCAGGCCTGGCAGCAGATCCCCGAACAGATCCGTCTCGCCGGTCTCCTCTACCGGAGCGGCAAACCCCAACCGCTCGATCAGCCGCTCGACTTGCCAGAAATCCAATCGGCGCTCCAGAGCGGCGAGCCGGCCGTCCAAACCGAGACGACCTCCGCCTTCGCCATTCCGCTCAAACTGCGCGACCAGATCATCGGCGTTCTGGACGTGCGCACCGGCGAACCGGGCCGCAAATTCACCGAAAGCCAGTTGACGCTGGTGCGCGCCGTCGCCGAACGGGTGACTCTGGCGCTCGAAAATGCCCGCCTCTTCGAAGAGACCACCCGCCGCGCCGACCGCGAACGAACCGTCTCCGAAATCAGCGCCAAGATCCGCACCACCTCCGACCCGCAGACCATGCTCGAAATGGCGCTGGAGGAACTGAAGCGCGCTCTGGGTGCCAGCGACATCCTCATCCGCCCCTACCTCGAAACCCCGGAAGAAACGCCCGGAGAAGAGAAAACACCGGCCAAGCGTTCCAGAAACAAATGATGTGTGCCCGCGTTGGATAGAGAGGACACCATGGCTCATGTAATTGCAATCAGTAACGAAAAAGGCGGCGTCGCCAAGACGACCACCACCCTTTCCCTGGGCGCAGCCCTGAGCGAACTGGGACGCCGCGTCCTGTTGATCGACCTCGACCCCCAGGCCAATCTGACCCTCGCCCTCGGTTTCGAACCCGGCAAAATCGAACGCACCAGCGGCGAGATTCTGCTCGACGCTGCGCCCCTGCTCGACGCCCGCCTGCACACCAACTTCACCGGTCTGGACCTGATTCCCGCCAACCTGACCCTCGAACATGCCGAGCAAGTGCTTCCCGTCTACCTCAACTACACCTCCCGCCTGCGCAACGCTCTCGAAAGCGCCGAGCCGCTCCCCTACGATTTCGTCGTCATGGACTGTCCTCCCTCCCTGGGCGCCATCACGATCAACGCCCTGAGCGCCTCCAGTTTGCTCATCATTCCCACCCAGGCCGAGTACTTTTCTGCCTATGCTCTGCGCGACATGATGACCATCGTCCGCCAAGTGCGCGCCGACGACAACCCCTCCCTGGCCTACCGCATCCTGGTCACGCTGCTCGATCAACGCAACCGCACCCATCGCAACATCCTCGAACAACTCGAACGCACCTTTGGCGAGGGCCTCTTCAAAACCACCATCGAAATCGACACCAAACTGCGCGAAAGCCCGATTTTGGGCCTCCCGATCACCCAGTACAAGCCCAACAGCCGGGGCGCCATGCAATACCGCAGCCTGGCTGAGGAGTTGATAGCCTATGTCGAACAAACGCCTGCAGAAACGGCTTGACCAGATTTTTACCGATATCAAGCAAGCCGAGGGCGGCCCTCCTCCGACCGAGAAGGCGCGCCCCCTTCCGCCGCGCCGCCCGGCCGCTCCGGCCGGCGCGCCCGCCCCTCAGCCTGCCGCTCCCGCCGAGCGCCCCGTCCGCCCTCCCCTTTCGCCGGCCACAAAACCGACCGGCAAATCGCCGCTCGAAACGGCCGTGATCGCAACCCCCACCAGCCTGGCGCTCCCCTTCCGCCTGGAAGCCGACAAGTGGAGCCTGCTCGAGGTCGTCAGCCCCCAGGAGCGCACCTGGACCCAGGATGAGCAGATGCTCGTCCGGCAGGTGGCCGACCAACTCTCGCTCGCCCTGGAAAACGCCCGTTTGTTCCAGCAAACCCAGCAGCAGGCGCAGGAATTGGCCATCCTCAACGAGATGGGCCAGCAACTCTCCGCCCAACTGGACATCGAAGGCATCGTCTCAACCGTCCACAAATACACCGCTATCCTGATGCCCATTCACAGTTTCTTCATCGCCCTGTATGACCCGCTGTCCAAAACCATCACCTACCCCCTCTACGTCCAAGACGGGCAGAGACAGGCCGACACGTCTAACATGACCCGCCCTCTGCGCAACGGATTGACAGACTACCTGCTGATCGAACGCAAGCCGATTTTCATGCCCAACCGTGTCGAAGAACACATGCAAGCCTTGGGCATCGAGAAAATCGTCATCGGCGAAGGCCTCATGCCGGAATGCTGGATGGGCGTCCCCCTGATCATCGGCGACCAGGTGTTGGGCGCGCTGGGTCTGCAAAGCGTGACGACGCCCAATCTCTACACGCCGCATCATCTGGAACTGCTGACCTCCATTGCCCGCCAGACCTCCATCAGCATCCAGAACACGAAACTCTTCCGGGAAACGCAAACCCGCGCCGAGGAATTGACGGTCCTCAACGAAATGAGCCGCGCCTTGGCCGCCCTGACCGACGTCCAGCAAATTACCGAGACGATCTACGAATACACCTCCCGCCTCTTAGATACCACCAATTTCTATATTGCCCTCTATGACGAAAAAGCAGACGAAGTTGAATTTCGCATCTCAATCGAAAAGGGCGAGCGCCGTCCCTGGCGCAAACGCCACCGGGGAGGCGGTCTAACCGAACACATCATCCGCACCGGTCAACCGCTGCTCATCGAAGAAAACGTCGGCGCCAAAGTGCGCGAACTGGGCATCGAAATGATCGGCGACGAGGCCCTCTCCTGGCTGGGGGTGCCGATGATGATCGGGTCGAAAGTCATTGGCGTGATCGGCATCCAAAGTTACACAACCCCGCGCATGTTCAACGTCACCTCGCTGAACCTGATGATGTCGATTGCCGGTCAGGCCGCCATCACCCTCGAGAACGCCCGTCTGTTCGAAGAGACCCGTAAACGCGCCGCCGCGCTCGAGGCGTTGAACGAAGTCGGTCGCGCCACCACCTCCCTGCTCAACCTGGAGGAAGTGCTCACCATTCTGGTCGATCTGGTTAAGGCCCGCTTTGGATATTACTTCGTGGGCATCTCCCTCTACGAAAACGATCGCCTGCTGTTCAAAGTCGGCAGCACCATTGGCAACACCAACACGCGTTTCGGGCGCACCGATGTCGATCTGACCGAAGGCCCCAGCCTGATCGGCGAAGCGGCCAAAACCAATCAGCCCGTGATGGTAAATGACGTCTCCCAAGATCCGCGTTATTTGGCCACCACCGAATTGCCAGACACAAAATCCGAGATAGCCATTCCCATTACGGTCAAGGGCCGCGTCATTGGCGTCCTCGACGTCCAGAGCGACCAGGTCAACGCCTATGATCAGGAAAGCCTCTCCATTCTGCAATCGATCGCCAGTCAGGCCGGCGCGGCGATCGACAATGCCCGCCTGTTCCAGCAATCTCAGCGCCAGGCCGAGGAACTGGCCATCCTGAACGAAATGGGCCGCGAACTGACCGCCACCCTCGAGCCGGCCGCCATCGCCGAGACCCTCTACCACCAGACCTCGCGGCTGATGGATACCTCGACCTTCTTCATTGCCCTCTACGACCAAGAAACCAACTCTCTTTCGTTCCCGCTCACAATTGACAATAACAAACGATTCGAGACCGCGCCTCGGCCGCTTGCCGGCGGGTTTACCGACTACATCATCAAGACCCGCCAACCGGTCTTCGTGCCGGAAGACGTGGATGGGGCGATGGAAAAACTCGGCATCCAAAAGATCGTCGTCGGCAAGAACCTCCCCGCTCAGTGCTGGATCGGCGTGCCGATGCTGATCGGCGAACGCGTGATCGGCGTCATCGCCGCCCAGAGCGAGGAGAGGCCGCGCGCCTACACCCCCCACGACCTGGAACTGTTGACCGCCATTGCCAGCCAGGCCGCCATCGCCTTCGAAAATGCCCGCCTGTTCCGCAACACCCAATTGCGTGCCGAGGAACTGGCCACCCTGAATGACCTCGCCCGCGCCCTGGCCGCCCAACTCAACCTGGATCAAATCCTGGAAGAAGTTTATCGCGGCGTCAGCCGCCTGCTCGACGCCACCAATTTCTACGTCGCCATCTACGATACCGAGAACGAAGAATTGGTCTTTCCCCTCAACGTCTCCGAATCGGTTATGGATCGAGAAATTCTGCGTCTGCCCGCCGATCAGGGCATCACCGGTTACGTCGTCCGTACCCGCCAAGGTCTCCTGATTCAGGGCAACGTAACCGAATGGCTGCAAGAACACAACATCGAATCGGTCGGCGAACCAACCTCCTGCTGGCTGGGCGTGCCCATGCTGTTGGGCGAACAAGCCCTGGGCGTGCTGGCCGTCCAAAGTTACACCAACCCGCAAGCCTTTGGCCGGCGCGACCAAGACCTCCTGAGCGCCGTCGCCAACCAGGCCGCCATCGCCATCCAGAACGCCCGCCTCTTCGAAGAAACCCGCCGGCGGGCCGAAATCGAGCGCATCACAAGCGAAATCTCCTCCATCTTCGTCAGCATCGATCCCCTGGAGACCACCCGCGGCATCGACGAGGCCATCGAAAAACTGGGGACCTTCGCCGGCATCGACCGCGCCTATGTCTTCCTGCTCAACCCCGACGGCAAGACCGTCAGCAACACCAACGAATGGTGCGCCGCGGGCATCCCTCCGATCGCCAAAAACATGCAAAATCTCCCCAGGGAGACCTTCCCCTACCTGCTGAAAACCCTCGAGCGTTCGGAAATTTTCTATTTCTCCCGCCTGGACAACCTGCCTCCCGAAGCCGAGGTGGAACGCAAACAATTCGAGAGAGGAGGAGTCCAATCCGTCATCTGTATCCCCTTGCTCAGCCGAGGACAACTGATCGGACTCCTGGGCCTCGACGCCATCAAAAAAGAACGCCGTTGGAACAAACAAGAAATCAACCTGCTCCGCCTGGTGGCCGAGACGATTGTCACCGCCCTGGGCCGCCAGGAAGCCGCCAGCGCCATTCAGCGCCAAAACGAGTACCTGGCCACCTCGGCTGAAATCGGCCGCCTGGTCACCTCGACCCTCGACATGGAAACGCTCCTGAAGCGCACCGTCAACCTGATTCTGGAGCGCTTCGACTTCTACCACGCCGCCATCTTCATCATCGAAGAGACCGGTTTCAACGCCATCCTTTCGGCCGCCACCGGCAAGGCCGGCGAAGAGATGCTGCGCCGCGGCCATTCCCTGCCGGTCGGCTCCAAATCCATCGTAGGCACAGTCACCTCCTCGGGGCAGCCGATGATCGTCAATGACACCGCCGCCGATCCCACTCACCGCCCCAACCCGCTTCTGCCCGACACCCGCGCCGAAGCCGCCATTCCCCTCCGCATCGGCGACCGCATCATCGGCGCCATCGACATCCAATCCACCACCCCCAACGCCTTCACCGGCGGCGACATTGCCGTCCTGCAAACCCTGGCCGACCAGGTGGCCGTAGCCATCGACAACGCCCGCTCCTACGAACTGGCCCAGCAAGCCATCCGCGAAATGCGCGAACTGGATCGCCTCAAGAGCCAGTTCCTGGCAAACATGAGCCACGAACTGCGCACGCCGCTCAACTCGATCATCGGCTTCTCGCGCGTTATCCTCAAAGGCATCGACGGCCCCGTCACCGAATTACAGGAACAGGACCTCAACGCCATCTACAATTCCGGTCAACACCTCCTGCGTCTGATCAACGACATCCTCGACCTCTCCAAGATCGAAGCCGGCAAGATGGAACTCGCCTTCGACGATGTCAACATCGCCGACACCATCCACAGCGTCCTGCCGACCGTTTCGGGCCTCATCAAGGACAAACCGATCACCCTCCAGAAAGAGATTGCCGACAACCTGCCCGTCGTCCGCGCCGATTCGGTGCGCATCCGCCAGGTGCTGATCAACCTGCTCTCGAACGCGGCCAAGTTCACCGAAAAAGGCTCGATCACCGTCTCCGCCCAGGTCGAGACCAACGAAATGGGCCAGCCCGAAATCATGGTCAAGGTCATCGACACCGGCCCGGGCATCGCTCCCGAAGACCAGAACAAACTCTTCCAGCCCTTCTCGCAGGTGGACGCCTCGCCCACCCGCAAGACGGGCGGGACCGGCCTTGGCCTGTCCATCTCGCGCCGCCTGGTCGAACTGCACGGCGGGCGGATCGGCGTCCAAAGTGAAATTGGGAAGGGCAGCATCTTCTACTTCACTTTGCCCATCCCGCGCCTCCGCGAGGCCGGCAAAACAGTAGACGAAAGCCGACGCGGCGACCGAATCATTCTGGCGATCGACGACGACAGCCAGGTGATCGCCCTTTATGAAAGATACCTGCAGCCGCAGGGCTTCCAAGTGATTGCTCTGACCGATCCGCTCCAGGCCAAAGAACGCATCCGCCAACTCAGGCCCTTCGCCGTCACCCTCGACATTATGATGCCCGGCAAAGACGGCTGGACGCTGCTCAACGAACTCAAGACCGACCCCGAAACGCGCGACATTCCGGTCATCATCTGCAGCATCCTGGAAGAGGAGGAAAAAGGCTTCAGCCTCGGCGCCGCCGACTACCTGGTCAAACCTATCCTAGAAGACGACCTCCTGAACGCCCTCAACCGCCTGAACGGCGACGGAAGCATCAAAGAGGTCCTGATCATCGACGACGACCCCAAGGATCTGCGGCTGATCGCCAAAATCCTCGAGGAGCGCAGCCGTTACAAACCCATCCTGGCCCAGGGCGGCACGCAGGGATGGCAAAGGCTGTCTTCGGAGCCTCTACCCCACGCGGTCATCCTCGACCTCTTCATGCCCGAAATGGACGGTTTTGCCATCCTCGAAAAGATGCGTACCACGCCAAGCCTGACCGACATCCCCGTTGTCGTGGTCAGCGGCGGCGACTTGACGAATATCCAGCAGAAACAATTGGAGGACTTCGGACAAAAACTGCTCCGAAAAGGCACGCTCAACGAGAACGAACTGCTCACCCTGCTGGATCGCGCCCTCAAACGTCTCGGGCCGGTACAGAAAGGCTAAAACTTCTATGTCCTTTGTCATCAAATGTCTCGATTGCGGGCACACCGCCCCCTATTTCCCCACCTCCGTCAACTGCCCGCGTTGCAGCAGTCAGTGGCGTCAGGCGGAATACGATTACGATACCATTGCCAAGAGTCTCCCGCTGCAATTGCCCAGCCGTCCTTTCGACTTGTGGCGTTACCGAGAATTGCTGCCGGTTCGCAACCCCAACCCGACCATCCGCCTGGGCGAAGGCGGCACGCCGCTCATCCCGGCCGTCAACCTGGGGATGATGCTGGGCTGCCCCAACCTGTTCATCAAAGATGAGCGCCAGGGGCCGACCGCTTCGTTCAAAGACCGCCAGGCAGCCGTCACCATTGCGGCGCTGAAAGAGGCCGGCATCACCGAAATGGTCGCCGCCTCGACCGGCAACGTGGCCATTTCCTACTCGGCCTACGCGGCCCGGGCGGGCATCAAACTGTGGGCCTTCGTCACCAGCCTGGTGCCGGCGGTGAAAATGCGCGAGATCGCCCTCTACGGCAGTCAGGTCATCAAAGTAACCGGCTCCTACGACCAGGCCAAGCAGGTCGCCGCCGAGTTCGCCCGTCAGCGCGGCCTGTACCTCGACATGGGCGCCCGCACCATCACCTCGATCGAGGCCATGAAGACCATCGCCTTCGAAATTGCCGAACAGGTCACCGCCGCCCTCGGGCCGGTCTCCGGCAACAACGGCAAACCGCATCCCATCTGGCGGGCGCCCGATTGGTACATCCAATCCGTCAGCGGTGGGATGGGCCCTCTCGGCCTGGCCAAAGGCTTTGCCGAACTCGAGCGCATGAATTTCCTCGACCGCATTCCGGCCATTGCCGCCATCCAGTCGGAGGGCTGCTCCCCGATGGTACAGGCCTGGAAGGAGGGGAAAGACGTGGCCACTCCGGTCACCTCGCCGCGCACCCACATCGAAACGCTGGCAACCGGCGACCCGGGGCGAACGTACACCCTGTTGCGCAAATGGGTGACCGAAACACACGGAGTCTTCGAAAGCGTCACCGACGAGGAAGCCTTCCGGGCCATGCATGTCCTGGCAAAAATGGAGGGGATCTCCGCCGAACCGGCAGCCGCAGTCGCATTTGCCGGCCTGTTCAAACTCGTGCGCGCCGGGGTCGTCAAACCCACCGACGTTGTGGTGGTCAACTGCACCGGCCACACCATGCCCGCCGAACCGTTCGTCCTGGGAGACAACTGGGCCCGCAACGTTGTCCTGCCCTCGCGCGTGATGGAAGAGACGCCCCAGGAGGGCCTGCTGGCCGCCCTCAGCCGCGTCGCCCCCGATCGCTTCCCCAACGTTGCCATTGTGGATGACAGCCAGGAAGCCCGCCGACTGATCCGCCGCATTCTGCAATCGCAAGGCGATTTCAAGATCTTCGAAGCCGAGAGCGGCAAAGAAGCCCTCGGCCTGATCGAGCGCGAAATACCCGATCTGATCATCCTCGATCTGATGATGCCGGAAATGGACGGGTTCGCCGTCCTCGACGCCCTGCGGGCCAAGCCGGAGACGGCCAACATCCCCGTCATCGTGGCCACCGCCAAAGAATTGACCGCCGAAGAAAAGAACCGCCTCAAAGGACAGATCCAGGCGCTGATGCAAAAAGGCGATTTCCTGAGCGACGAATTCCTCGAAGAAGTTCGTTCCCTGATCAAGTAAGCCGTCGACCATGAGGCAGGAATGAGAAAGGCGATAGGCCGCGCCAAGGGAATTGGGTCCGCCTTGAGTGCGGCCGTCTTCCTTGGTTTGGCGCCCATCTTTGGCAAGCAAGCCATCCAACTGGGTTTTTCTCCCCTCCTCGTGGTCGCGGTGCGAACCAGCCTGGCCGCCGCCCTCTTGCTTCTGCTGATGGTCCTGTTTCGGCGGCCTTTTCTCTACATCTACCCGGCCGGCCTGCTGGGCTGCGCCCTGGCCGGCGCCATCAACGGACTCGGCTCGATCCTGTATTACCTGGCGCTGGGCCGCTTGACCGCCAGCGTCGGCCAATTGCTCTATTCCCTCTATCCCATCTTTCTGGCGGTTTGGCTGGCGCTCGATTTCCAACCTCCCAGCCGCATCACCCGCCTGCGCATGGCGATTGCCATGCTCGGCGTTCTCCTCCTCACCTACACGAAACCCGCCGAAATCGACTGGATCGGCGTGGCGTTGATGCTCGGCGCCTCGGCCATGTACGCCCTGCATCTTCCCATCAACCAGCGCGTCCTCTACGACATCCCCGCCCCCACCGTGACCCTCTACACGCTCCTGGCAATGAGCCTGATCGTCGTCCCGGCCTACCTCATCTTCGACCGCAGTTTCCCGCCAACCGACCCCTCCTGGACCCCTCTCCTGGGATTGACGCTGGTCACCTTTTTCTCCCGCCTGACCCTCTTTCTGGGCGTCAAACATCTGGGCGGCATGCAGACCGCTTTGCTGGGCCTGAGCGAACTGCTGATCACGATCGTGGCCAGTCACTTATGGTTACACGAAAGTCTCCGCCCCATCCAATGGAGCGGCGCCGTCCTCCTTATCGTCAGTGTTGCCTTGATCGGCCTGGAGAAGATCAGCCCCGAACCGCGCCGCAAGAGCGGCTGGCTAAAGTGGCTGCGGCCTCCGGGCATTCCCCCCGATCTTACCTGGGGAGCAGGAGAATAATCTCAAGGCCGGGGGGAAGTGGGGGGCGGCTTGGCCGCCTCGAACACGTAGCCGGTACCCCGCACGCTGACAATCCGTTCTGCCAATGCCGGCACCGCTTCCAGTTTCTGCCGCAGCCGGCTGACCAGCGGGCGCAAGATCTCAGGGGCCTCCTGCTGGGAGGTGGCATATCCCTGCACGAGCAAGACCAGTTCGCGATGGGTGAAAACCTTGCCGATATTCTCGACAAAGATTTTGAGCAAGCGCCCCTCGGCGGGCGTCAGGAAAATCGTCGTCTTGCCCGAAGAGAGGGCGCGCCGCCCGAAATCGATGACCGTTCCGTCGTCGAGATGCGCTATCGCCTCCTCCTCGGCCGCGCCGGGCAGTTCGGCGCGGGAGGGCAGGCGGGCCGCCCGGCGCGCCAACCCGCGCGCCACGCTTTCCAAAATCTGGGTAGGCGAGGCCGGCTTGAGCAAGTAATCATGCACCCGATTGCGCAGAGCATCGATCGCCGACTCCAGTGAGCCGTGCGCGGTCAGGAGGATGATCTCGATATCGGGAGCCATCCGCCCAACCACCTTGATAACATCCAGGCCGCTCATGCCCGGCATGCGCAAATCGAGCACGATCAGATCGACCGTGTTGTGGCGGACGAAATCCACCGCCGCTTCGCCGTTGGCCACCGAGGCGACGCGATACCCCTCCAGGCGCAGGATGTCCGACAGCGTCTGGCGTTCGATCGGTTCATCATCAACAACAAGGATACTTGCCTTCTGCATCATCCTTCATCCTTGACAGGTAAAGTCACCCGGAAACAAGCGCCCGGCCCGCGGTCAGGGACGAGATCGAGGTTGCCGCCGTGCGCCGAGATGATCCCGTAACTGACCGGCAATCCCAGGCCGGTGCCTCCCTCCTTGGTGCTGACGAACGGCTCGAAGATTCTGCTGCGATCCTCGGGCGGTATCCCCGGCCCGGAATCCTGGAACATAATCTCGACCGTGTCTTTGACGGGGCGGGCAATGACGCGCAGTTCGCCGCCCTCCGGCATGGCGTCGTAAGCATTCAGGATCAGGTTGATGAACACTTGCTGCAACTGACTGCTGACCGCCAGGATGCGCGGCAATTTGGACGAAAACCCCGTTGTGACCCGAATGCCGCGGGCGGTCAACTGGGGCGAGAGCAAATCGATGACATGGCGCAGCAAATCGGCCACGTCCACGCGCTGCGGTTCCACCCCGCCCGGACGATAGAAATCGAGCATGCGCTGGACGGTGCTCATCAGGCGATCGAGTTCCGTCTTGGCCAGGTTGAGGTACTCCTGCTGCTTTTCGGGAGGCATGTCCTTGCGCGTGGCCAGGTGCAGGCAATTTTGCACCGCCTGGAGCGGATTGTTGATCTCGTGGGCAATCGAGGCGGTCAGACGGCCCGCCGTGGCCATTTTCTCGGCCCGAATCAGCGCCTGCTGCGAATCTTCGACCCGCTGAACATAGTCGCGCAGTTCGGCATACAGGCGGGCATTTTCCATAGCGATCGCCGCCTGCCGCGAGAGGAGCAGAAACATCTCCCAGTCAACTTCGCGGAAGGGATCGTTGCCCGTCTGGCGGGCGGCGTACATCACGCCGCGGCGGTTGGCGTACATCACAGGGGCAGCCATGATCGAAACCAGGCCTCGTTCGGCCAGATACGCCTGCATCTCCGCATCCCCGGGGCCTGTTACGTTGACCCAGGTCGCTGCGCCCGAAGTGTTCGCCCGCAACAGGACGCCCCCGCGCCGCTCCTCGTCATCCGCAAAGACCTCGCCCTGGACGGCCAGCAAGCGCAGAGTCTGTTCTTCCTCCACGTACTCATAGAAACCGGCGTGTTCGCAACGCAACTGGCCGCAGACGGCGCTCAGAATCAGGCCGAGCAAACGATCGGGACGCGTTTCGGCCAGCAGGGCTTCGGTGATATCGAACAGCGGCCGCAGGGCCTGAATACGGGCGGCTTCCCGTTTCCGCTGATTGTCCTGCAGCGCCTGCTGCACCGCCTGCACCAGTTCCTCCCCCGCCTCGAACGGCTTCAAAATCAGCCCATCCACCCCCTGCCGCAAAGCCTGAACCGCCATCTCCAGCGTCCCAAAACCGGTCATGACCAGGATGGCGACCTCCGGTTGCTGCTGGCGAACCCGTGCAATTACTTCGAAGCCGTTGATGTCTGGCATGCGGATGTCTACCAACAGCAAATCAATGTGGTTATGCTCGGCGTATTCCAGCGCCCGAAAGGGATCGGTGAACGAGACGACCGAGAAGTCGGCCCGCTTCAACAGGCGCTCACACAGCCGCGTAATCCCCGGCTCGTCATCGATCACCAAAATCGTGGGGGCTGTCATTTTTCCGCCTCAACCGGCAGCCAAACAATGAAAGTGGATCCCTCGCCCTCGCGGCTCTCGACCTCGATAAAACCGCCATGGTCGGTGACGATGCCATAGGAGACCGAGAGACCCAGCCCTGTGCCACCCTGGCGCGAGCGGGTGGTGAAAAAGGGTTCGAAAATGCGGTTCATATGCTCGGCCGGAATCCCAACGCCGGTATCGCGAATGCGGATCACCAGCCAGTCGCTGCCCTCGCGCCGGCGGCGCTGGGTCTCGACCGTCAGGCTGCCGCCGGTCGGCATGGCATGCAGGGCATTGTGGAACAGATTCAACAGAACCTGCTTGATTTGATTGCGGTCCACCGAAATCCAGGGCAGACGCTCGCCAAGTTGGATGCGGACTTCCACGCCGCTGGTGTGGAGCAGATGGTTCATCAGCGCCAGGACGTCTGAGACAATCTCGTTCAGGTCGGCTCGCACCCGCACGCTCTCGGTCTGACGGGAGAAATCGAGCAGGCGGCGGATGACGCTGCGCGCCCGATGCGCCTCGCGCAAGACCAGTTCGAGGTCTGGGCGGGTTGGATCCTCCTGAGGCAGATCGTTCAAGACCAGTTCGGCGAAACCGGCGATCGTGGTCAGCGGATTGTTGAGTTCGTGGGCAATGCCGGCCGCCATCTCGCCGACAGCCGCCAGTTTGGCGGCCTGGATCAGGCGGGTCTCTGCCACCCGCTGGGCAGTGATGCGCTCCTGCAATTCCTCGCGCGCCGCCTGCAATTGATGGACGGTGCTCTGCAATTTCTGATACTGCCCGGCATTGGCAATCACGCTGGACAGGATACCGGCCAGCGATTCGAGAACCAGCAGATCGTTGGGAGAAAAATTGTTTTTCTGGCGGCTTTCTACATCGATAATCCCCAGCGTACGATCGCCTTCCCGCAAGGCCACGCACATCTCGGAACCGGCCTCCCACCCCGGGATGGGAAGATAAACGGGATCGAGAGTCACATCGTTGACCAGCATGCTCTCCCCGGTGACGAACACCCGCTGGGTGATCCCGCCGCGGGCGGCCGAATCCAAGTCCTGCAGGCCGCGCTGGACGATGGCAGCCGCGCTTCCGCCGATTCCGGTCACCCGGAAGAGATTCTGCTCATCGGCCAGGGCGACCACCGAGAGTTCGTAGGCAAAATTGCGCGCCATCAACTCGGCGGCAATCTGGGCGATCTTCTCGACATCCGTCAGCCCCATCACCTGCTGGACCACGTCATGGATCAGTTCCAGGTTGCGGGCGCGCCCCTCGGCCTCCTGGCGCAGACGGCTGTTCTCGACCAAACCGGCCAGATAACTGGCCACCACCCCCAGCAGGTGTTCATCGAAGACCTTGAAAGCGCCCGGCCGCGGACTCTCCAGCCCCAACAGACCGATCACCTGCCGGCGATATTTGAGCGGCACGAGCAGAACCGAACGCGTCCCCTCATAGAACGGGACATAATCTGGATTGGCTGCCAGGTCGTCCAGGCGGTAGGTATCTCCGCGGGTGACGAATTGCAGAACCGAGGTGCCTTCGTTCGGGCGGGTGTGCGAAACAACGCGGCCGTCTTGGTCAAAGTAATGATGGAGAGTATTCCCGTCTGTGGAAAACAGGATCAGGCTGATCCACTCGGAGCCGAGGGCGCGCCGCAAGAGACCAAAGACACGCTGGGCAATCTGATCCAGATCGAGGGCCGAGGAAACCGTCAGCGCAAAATCGTTCAGCAGCGCCAGGCGATGCAGGTGATCCGTCAGGCTGGCGAAGGTGATGCTCGCCTCCACCAGCGGGGCGGCGCGGGTGGTCAGACGGTCGAGGGTTTCGCGTTCCTCCGGCGTAAAAGCCTGCTCGCGCCAGACGGCAACCATGCCGATCACCCGCTGGCCGAGAGTCAGAGGCATACAGGCCCAGGCATGCGTGGTCGGCTTGAGGCCGGTGCGCGGCACCATGGCCCAGTCGCCCTGGCCTGCCGTCACCATGACGCTGCTGCGCTTCTGGGCAATGGAACGCAGCAGCGGATTGGCATCCAGAGAAAGTTGACTTCCCTGCCAATCGGGGCATCCCGCTTGCACCCGCACCTCGAGAAATTCGCCCGAACGAATGGCCAACCATCCCCCCTGACAAGGAATTTCGTGCAACACGCCGCGCAAGACTCGGTCGAGCGCCTGCGGCAGATCGTAGGGAACGCCGCTCATCCAGTCGGGCAGGTTCTCCCCGTCGGCCGCGGCCGCAGAGACGGGCAAGCCGCCGCCCATGGCAATGATCCGCCAGACTTTTTGGGAGCGCTCGGTCAGGCCGTCGGCCCCGACCACAATGATTCGGTGGGTCAAACGCTCGGGGAACAGGTACAGCCGGCTGCAGGTCAGGCCGAGCGAGTCGGGCAGAGCGCGCGAGCGGTGATGGCGTCCCGCCAGTGCCCCGGCCAGCCAACTCGCCACCGCAGGCTGCTCCAGATAGCGCATCAACGCGGCCCGCCTGACGCGGGGCAATCGATAGGCTGCCAAGATGAACCACTCGGCCGCCCCGCGTTCCAGCCAGACCGCCCAGCCCGCCCCCGTCAGCAGGCTGGTTTCCTTTAATTGCCGCTCCAATAAATCGGTTGACATGCTGTCCTTAACGAATTATAGCCCATCCGCCCGAATCTTGTGATGGTACAATAACGTCTACCTATGACAACGCCTCCTGATCTCATCGTCGTCGGCGGCGGACTGGCAGGCAGCGAAGCCGCCTGGCAAGCGGCCCAGCGCGGCCTGCGCGTCCGCCTGTACGAAATGCGCCCCGGCCTGCAGACCGGCGCCCACCAGACGGGAGACCTGGCCGAACTCGTTTGCTCCAATTCGCTGGGTTCGCTGCTCCCCGACCGGGCCAGCGGCGTGCTGAAAAACGAACTGCGCCGGCTGGATTCGCTCCTGCTGGCCTGCGCCGAGGCCAGCGCCCTGCCCGCCGGCGCCGCCCTGGCGGTCGACCGGACCGACTTCGCCCGCCGCGTGACCGAACAAATTTCCCGCCACCCAAACATCGAAATCGTCCGCCAAGAAATACAGGAAATTCCTTCCGGCCTGGTCATCCTTGCCTCCGGCCCGCTGACCTCGGCCTCTCTATCTCGGGCCATTGCCGCCCTGACCGGCGAGGAGCACCTGTTCTTCTTCGATGCCATCGCCCCAATCGTGACCGCCGAGTCGATCGACATGAACATCGCTTTTCGGGCCTCGCGCTACGAACAGGGCCAAGACGACGACGGCGACTACATCAACTGTCCGCTCGACCGGCAGCAATACGAGGCCTTCGTCGAGGCCCTGTTGACCGCCGAACGCATTCCCCTGCGCGGCTTCGAGGCCGAAATTCAGGCCGGGGTGCGCGCCGGCCATTTCTTCGAGGGCTGCCTGCCGATCGAGATTCTTGCCGACCGCGGACGCCAGGCGCTGGCCTTTGGGCCGATGCGTCCCGTCGGCCTGGCCAACCCCCACGATGGCTCGCGCCCCTATGCCGTCGTCCAGTTGCGCCAGGACGATCTGGCGGGGAATTTGTATAACCTGGTCGGCTTTCAGACCAACCTGACCTATCCGGAACAGCGGCGAGTCCTGCGCATGATTCCCGGCCTGGAAAAGGCCGAGTTCGTCCGCTACGGTCAGATGCACCGCAACACCTTTCTGGCCTCGCCCCGCCTGTTGCTTCCCACGCTGCAATCGCGTCAGCGGAGCGACCTGTTCTTTGCCGGTCAGATCACCGGCGTGGAGGGATACCTGGGCAATATTGCCACCGGCCTGCTGGCCGGCTGGAACGCTGCCCGGCTGAGGCGCGGTCAGCAACCGCTGACCCTGCCCGAAACGACCCTGCTCGGCGCGTTGTGCCACTATGTGACCCACGCCGACCCCAAACATTTCCAGCCGATGAAGGCCAATTTCGGCATCCTGCCGCCGCTCACCCGCCGCCGGATGGGCCGCCGCGAGCGCGCCCGCGCCCTGGCCGAACGCGCCCTCGCCGACCTGGATGAATTCCTGCGCCGGAATCCGCCAGACTGATGATGAAACGCAAATTCCTGCTTGCTCTCGTTTTGCTGGGCGTCGCAGGCTCGTTGGCAGGCCTGCTGCTCCTCCGCCCGCCCCGGCCGGCCTTCGACGGTCGGCGGGCCTACGCCGATGTGGTCTACCAGGTCAATTTGGGGCCGCGCACGCCCGGCAGCCCGGCGCACGCCCAGACAGTAGCCTGGATACGCGCCGAACTCGAACGCGCCGGCTGGCAGGTCAGCGTTCAAGAGGCCGAATGGAACGGACAGCCCGTCCGCAACCTGGTGGCCCGCCGCTCGGACGAACCTCCCGCCCTGCTGCTTGGCGCCCACTACGACAGCCGCCCGGTCGCCGACCGCGACCCCGGCCCGGAAAGCAGTCTGCCCGTCCCGGGCGCCAACGACGGCGCTTCGGGCGTGGCCATCCTGCTCGAACTGGCGCGTAGCCTGCCCCCCGACACCGTGCCCCTCTGGCTGGTCTTCTTCGACGCCGAGGACGGCGGCGGCCTGCCGGGCGGCGAATGGATCGTCGGCTCACGCCTCTTCGCCGCCTCCCTGGCCGTCCGTCCGCAGGCTGTGGTGATCGTGGACATGGTCGGAGACGCCGACCTGAACCTCTACTACGAGCGCAACTCCGATCCGGTCTTGCAAGCAGAAATCTGGTCCCAGGCCGCCGCCCTGGAATACGATCGGCAATTCATCGCCGAACCCAAATACAGCATGTTCGACGATCACACCCCCTTCGTCGAACTCGGCATCCCCTCGGTTTTGATCATCGACTTCGATTATCCCTACTGGCACACCCGCGCCGACACAGCCGACCGAGTTTCTGCCGAGAGCCTGCAAGCCGTCGGCGAGACCCTTTGGCACTGGATCGCCGCTCGACGGTGAACATCTGTTGTTAAACTGTAATTGCAAAATCAAATAACCTCGTATAAACTTAACAACGCATGAGCGTTTTGCTTCTTCTGGCCAAGATTCAACCCGCCTGGATTCACCGGCTGACCAACGCCCTGGCGCGCGGCGCCGGCGTGCGCGAGACCTTCGAAGCCCAACTCAACCGCTTCTTTGACATGCTCGCCCACGCCATGGATACCGGCGACCCCGCCTGGCTCGACCCGATCATCCTCGATTGGTCCAATTCGCCTACCACCAGCGACCTGCGGGCGGGCGAAAAGAACATCACCGCCGTCCTGAATCAAATCTTCCTGATGACCTACGACCTCATCCGAGAGAATCTGACCGAGCAGGAAGCCCTGGATCTGACCGGCGCGCTCATCCCCATCTTCACCCACGCCCTCGAAAAAGCCGCCCGCATCGAAATGGAAACCAGCATCGCCTTCATTTCGAGCGAACTGTTCGAAGTCCAGCAAAAACTGGAAAAACTCGACCGCAGCAAATCCAACTTCATCGCCGTCGCCGCCCACGAACTCAAGACGCCGCTAACGCTGATCGAAGGGTACGCCGCCATGATGCACGACATCCTTCGCTCAGCCCAAAACGGCACCGCCGACTCGCTGATGGAAGGCATCAACAACGGCATCCGCCGTTTGCGCGCCATCGTGGACGACATGATTGACGTTTCGCTCATCGACAACAACCTGCTCTCGCTTGCCTTCCAGCCCGTCTGGCTCGGCCAATTGCTCAACCTGCTGGCCAACGAATTCCGAGAGGACATCGCCAGCCGCAACCAACGCCTGACGGTGCATAAATTCCCGGGCAGCGAGCAAATGATCTTCGCCGACCCCGAACGGCTCTATCAAGCCTTCCGCAATATTTTGAGCAACGCGGTCAAATACACGCCCGACGGCGGCCAAATCACCGTTGACGGGCGCACCCTGCCCGGCTTCATCGAAGTTACCATCACCGATACCGGCATCGGCATCTCGCTGGAAGACCAAGAAACCATCTTCGAGAAATTCGGCGGCCTGGGCAATGTTTCACTGCACTCGAGCGGCAAGACCAAATTCAAGGGCGGCGGCCCCGGCCTGGGACTGCCGATCGCCCGCGGCATCTTCGAGGCGCACGGCGGCACGCTGTGGGTCGAATCGGAGGGGTATGACGAGGTCAGGTGCCCGGGCTCCACATTCCACGTCTTATTGCCGCTGCGCACCGAAGCGCCCGACCCCAAACTGGCCAAACTGTTCGGCGAGTCAAAACAACCCGCCCCGGCCCTGGCACAAATGGACTCCCCCAAGGACAAACCAACTTGATGGCAAAGAAAACCCCCGAACCGACCAGCCAGCCGCGCGAACGGGCCTTTCTGGTCGGCGTGGAACTCTACGGACAGGAACGCCTGCTCGACCTGGACGATTCCCTGACCGAATTGGCGCTCCTGTGCGAAACCGCCGGCCTGGAAGTGGTCGGCCAATTGACCCAAAAACTCGACCGTCCCAACCCGCAGACCTTGATCGGCAAAGGCAAGGTCGAGGAACTCAAAGCCCTGGCCGAAGAAACCCTCGCCCAGGTGGTCGTCTTCGACGACGAACTCAGCCCCCGCCACCAACGCGAACTGGAAGAGGCGCTGGGCAAAGACATCCGCCTGCTCGATCGAACGGCGGTCATCCTGGATATCTTTGCCCAACACGCCCACACCAGCGAGGGCCAGCAGCAAGTCAAACTGGCTCAATATGAATACTACCTGCCGCGCCTGACCGGCCGCTGGACTCACCTGGCCCGTCAGACCGGGGGCGGCGGCGGACGAGCCGGATCGGTCGGCGGGGTCGGCCTGCGCGGCCCCGGCGAAACCCAACTGGAGGTTGACCGGCGCACCATCCGCCGCGAAATCGCCCGCATCAAGGACGAACTGGAAAAAGTGCGCGCCCAGCGCATGCGCCAGCGCGGTCAGCGCCGCCGCAACCGCGTCCCGGTCATCACGCTTGTTGGCTACACGAACGCCGGAAAATCTACCCTGCTCAACCGCTTGGCCAACGCCGGCATCTACGCCGCCGACGAACTGTTCGCCACCCTCGACCCGACCACGCGGCGAGTCGAACTGCCCGGCGGCAACATCGTCCTGTTCACCGATACGGTCGGTTTCATCCAGAAATTGCCCACCACCCTGGTCGCTGCCTTTCGCGCCACCCTCGAGGAGATCGCCGAAGCCGATCTCCTCCTGCACGTGGTGGACATCTCCCACCCCAACGCCATGAACCAGGCCGAAGCCGTCCAGCAGACCCTGGACGAGATCGAAGCCGGACACGTGCCGGTGCTGACCGTCTTGAACAAAATCGACCGGCTGGCCGATCCGGCCGCGGCTCGCCAGATCGTAGCCCAATTCCCCCAAGCCGTAGCCATCTCGGCCCGCACCGGCGAGGGCCTGCCCGACCTGATCGCGAGCATCCGCAGCATGTTGTACGAAACCCTGACCCCCATCCGGGTCCGCCTGCCCTATCAGCAGGGACAACTGATCTCGCTGTTCCACGAATTCGGCCAGGTAGAACACCTCGAACATGGGCGCAAGAGCGTCCTCATCGAGGGCCGGCTCCCTGGCCGGCTGGTGGCCCAATTTCACGCCTGGCAAATCCGGCCTGGCGACCAAGACAAGGAGGACCAAAATGCTTCGCTGGCTGAATAGTCTGTTGGACAAACTCTCCAACTACCTGTCGCAACGCAAGGGCCTGCTGCCGCTCTTGGGCATCTTGCTGGTCGCTGCCAACTACGTGGTGCAGTTCTACGTCCCGGGCTGGTTTGGGAGCAGCAATCTCCTCCTGCACCTCGGCGTCATCCTTGCCATCTTTGGCATCGTGTTGGCCTGGGCGCTGTAGGCCACGGCGCGCCGTCTTCGATCTGCCGCAACTGCCTCCCCGCCGCGCCGGGGAGGTTCGCGTTGGAGCGCCAACCAGGAGGTCCATCTTTGGCAGTATAATTCGGGCAAATGCAGCCTCGAGGAGCCGTCATGGAAAAAGAAGAAGTGCTTGCGCTCGTTCTAGAAGCCGTCGAAGAGTGGAATCAACAAGCCGATGAAGAACAGCGCCTGGAAGTCTCTCCCGAAACCCGCCTGCTCGGGCGGAACTCGAAACTCGACTCGCTCGGCCTGGTCAATCTGATCGTGCTGGTCGAAGAGAAACTCGCCGACCGCTACGACGTCCACCTGACGCTGGCCGATGAGCGCGCCATGTCGCAGGAGCGCAGTCCCTTTCGCAGCGTGCAATCGCTGGCCGAGTATGCCCATCTCTTGTTGACGGAAAAGAAATGAGCGCAACAACCGTCATGCTCATCAGCGGGACGCGCAAGGGCATCGGCCGCTCCCTGGCCGAGACCTACGCCGGCCGCGGCTGGCAGGTCATCGGCTGCAGCCGCAAGCCCTCCGACTTCGACCACCCCAACTATCGCCACTTCTGTCTGGATGTGAACGACGAGCCGGCCGTCCAGGCCATGCTGACCGAGATTCGCAAAACCCATGGGCGGCTGGACGCCCTCATCAACAACGCCGGCATCGCGGCCCTCAACCATGCCTTGCTGACGCCCGTCGAAACGGCGCGGCGCGTCTTCGAGACCAACGTGATCGGCACCTTCCTGCTCTGCCGCGAGGCCGCCCGCCTGATGCAAAAGCGCAAATTCGGGCGCATCGTCAACTTTTCGAGCGTGGCCGTGCCGCTCGACCTGGAAGGCGAAGCCGTGTACGCCGCCTCGAAAGCCGCAGTCGAAACCCTGACCCGCATCCTGGCGCGCGAACTGGCCCCCCTCGGCGTCACCGTCAACGCAATCGGCCCGACCGCCGTGCGCACCGACCTGGTGCGAGCCGTCCCGCAGGAGAAACTCGAAGCCCTGCTCGCCCGCCAGGCCATTCCCCGCTTCGGCGAAGCCGCCGACATCCTCAACGTAATCGACTTCTTCCTCCGCCCGGAAAGCGGGCTGATCACCGGCCAGGTAATCTACCTGGGAGGCGTATGACCATCGAGTTCATGCTGGATGTTTTTCGCGAAAGCCGCCAGCGAGAGGCCATCCTCTGGCGCGACCGGGCCTATTCTTACGGCTGGCTGCTCGAACGGCTGGCGCACTGGCAGGCGGCGCTGGCCGAGCAGGCCGTCCCGCCCGGCGCGGTGGTCATCCTGGAGGCCGATTTCTCGCCCAACGCCGTGGCGCTCTTCCTGGCGCTCATCGAACACAACTGCGTCCTGGTGCCGCTGACCCCCTCGGTGGAGGCCAAAAAAGCCGAGTTCACCGAAACCGCCCAGGGCGAGGTGCGCATCGTTATTGACGAGCAGGACCGGGTCCGGTTCGAGCGCCTGCCCTATCGGGCCGATCATCCGCTCTACGCCGAACTGCGCCGGCGCGGACATCCGGGCTTGATCCTGTTCTCCTCCGGTTCGACCGGCAAGAACAAGGCCGCCCTGCACGACCTGACCGGCATCCTGGACAAATTCCGGGTCCGCCGCCAAACCAAACGGACGATTACCTTCCTGCTCTACGATCACATCGGCGGCGTCAACACCATGCTCTACATTCTCTCCAACGGCGGGACGATCATCACCGTCCAAGATCGCAGCCCCGAGGCGGTGCTGGCCGCCGTCGAAAAGCACCGCGTCGAGATGCTGCCCACCTCGCCGACCTTCATCAACCTGATTCTGCTCAGCGAAGCCTACAAACGCTACGATCTCTCCTCGCTCCAGACCGTCACCTACGGCACCGAGCCGATGCCCGAAAGCACCCTCAAGCGCTTCCACGAATTGTTCCCGCACATCACCCTCCAGCAGACTTACGGACTCTCCGAGGTGGGCATCCTGCGCTCCAAGTCGAAGAGTTCGGACTCGCTGTGGGTCAAACTGGGCGGCGAAGGCTTCGAGACGCGGGTCGTGGACGGCATCCTGCACATCCGGGCCAAGAGCGCCATGCTCGGCTATCTAAACGCCCCCAGCCCGTTCACCGAGGACGGCTGGTTCGTCACCGGCGACGAGGTCCTGGTGGACGGCGAGTACTTCCGCATCCTGGGCCGCCGCTCGGAGTTGATCAACGTCGGCGGCGAAAAGGTCTATCCGGCCGAGGTCGAGTCGGTGCTGCAGGAGCAGCCCAACGTCGCCGAAGTGACCGTCTACGGCGAGAAGAATCCCATCACCGGCAACATCGTCTGCGCCCTGGTGCGGCTCAAGGAACCGGAAGACCCCAAGGCCGCCGCCCTGCGCCTGAAGAAGGCTTGCCGCGCCGTCCTGCCGGCCTTCAAAGTGCCGGTCAAGATCGAATTCGTGGACGAGGCGATGTACTCCGAGCGTTACAAGAAAATCCGTCTGCGCCCCTCGCCCCGATGACCCGCATCCGCCCCGCCGAACCCGAAGACTTCGAGCGCCTCTACCCGCTCTTCCTGGGCTTCAACGCCCCGCGCCCCTCCAAAGAGACCTTCCGCCGCCTGTTCGTCCGCCGCTGGGGCAACCTGGACGACCCCCTCGGCTACCTGCTCGAAGACGAGGGGCATCCGGTCGGCTTCCTGGGGACGCTCTTCAGCCGGCGCGAAGTCGGCGGCCGCGACGAGAAATGCTGCAACCTGACCACCTGGATCGTCGCCCGCGACTACCGCAGCGAGGGGCTGTCGCTGCTCTTGCGCGTCTTGCAGCACCCGAACACCACCTTCACCAACTTCACGGGCGTCAAAGTGGCGCCCATCCTGCGCCGCTTCGGTTTCCAGGCCCTGGATGAGCGCGCCCGCATCCTGCTGCCGCTGCCCCTCGCCGCTCCCGGCGAACTCCTGCTCGATCCGGCGCGCATCGCCCCGCACCTGGACGATCACGACCGGCGCATCCTGGACGATCACCGCCCCTTTTCCTTCCCCCACGTCCTGCTGCGACGCGGCAGTGAGTACGCCTACCTGATCGTCAAAGTCGTCCGCCGCAAACGTTTGCCGCTGGCCGAGGTGCATTATCTCAGCCATCCGGCCGTCTTCACCCGCCTGGCCCCGGCGTTGCTGGCCCGTCTCTGCCTGCGGCTGGGCGTCCTCGGCCTGCTGGCCGGCGAACACTACCTGGCCGGGCAGACAGCGCCCCTCCCCACCCTGACCATCCCACAGCGCCTGCCGCGCCTGGTGCGCTCGACCCGCATCGCGCCTCGGGACATGGACACCCTCTACTCGGAACTGCAAGTCCTCGACCTATGAACCGCCTCGACGCCCTGCTGCGCCCCCTCATCCCGCTCATCCGGCCCGTCTACGGCGGCGCCGGCCTGGCCTTGATGTTCCACCGCCTCATCCCAGACGGCCAAACGCCGCGCCTGCCGGCCCTGGAGACGACCCCCGCCCGGCTGGAAGAGGCCCTCGTCTGGTTCGAACGGCGCAACTACGCCTTCTACTCGCCCGCCGACCTGCGCCGCTTCCTGCGCGGCGAAACGCGCCCGGCGCGCCCCTTCGTCCTCTTCACCTTCGACGACGGCTACCGCGACAACCTGACCCTCGCCTATCCCGTCTTCGAGCGGCACGGCGTCCCCTTCACCATCCACGTCACCACCGGCCTGCCCGACCGGACGGCCGTCCTGTGGTGGTACCTGCTCGAAGACCTGATCGAGCGCGGCGAGACGATCGCCCTCGAATTGGACGGCCAGACCCACCGCTTCGAGACCGATACCCCGGCCGCGGCCGCCCAGACCCGCGCCGCGTTGCGGCCTCGGCTCAAGTACGCCTCTCCATCCGAATTTGCCCGCCTCGTCGAGCGCCTCTTCCGCGCCCGCGGCCTGGATCCGCTGGCCCCGACCGACGCCCTGGCCCTGACCTGGGACGAGATCCGCCGCCTGGACGCCGACCCGCTGGTGACGATCGGCGCCCACACCTGCAGCCACCGCGTCCTCAGCCGGCTGGACGAGGCCGAAGCGCGGGCCGAAATCGGCGAGGCAAAGCGCATCCTGGAGGCCCGCCTGGGGCATGTCGTGACGCACTTCGCCTATCCCTACGGGGCGCGCCGCGAGGCCGGCCGGCGCGAGGCCCGGCTGGTCGCCGAATGCGGCTTCGAGACCGCCCTGACCACCCGCTACGGCAACCTGTTCGCGGCCCACGCCGCCGCCCCGCTTGCCCTGCCGCGCTACGATCTGGGTCACTGCCCCGCCCCGGCCTGCCTGGACCTGATCGCCTCCGGCGCGCTGGCCCTGCGCGTCAACCGTTTGCGGCGGGTGATGCGGCTGTGATTCCCGGGCCGCCGGCCGCTGCCGGGAAACCGGAAAAGCCAGGCGCCCGGCCGAAGAGAGAAGAGACCGGGTCTCTTTAAGAGACCTGGTCTCTTGTTTTAATGCCCTGTCGGGCATTTTTGATTCTGAGCAATCCCTGTAGGTCGGATTGCCAATCCGACCTACTGTCTTAATGCCCTGTCGGGCATTTTTTGATTCTGAGCAAAGCTTGTAAAATTCTCCCTGGACGGGAGCATGGGTCTTAATGCCCTGTCGGGCATTTTTTGATTCTGCCCCACAGGCCGTAGACGGTAGACGGTGGACGGCGTCTCGGTTTCAAGTCAGATGCCAAGCGATTTGTCTTAATCCCGTCTAGCGGGATTGATTGATTCTTACCCAGGAACTGCGAGTACCAAGACGCGGCGTACCTGCTCGG
>CALGPL010000058.1 GCA_937960595.1 uncultured Anaerolineales bacterium
CGGCGGCGGTCAGGGCGTCGGCGGCGGCCTGACTCAGCCCCACCTGCAGGTTCGCGCCGTGAATCTGCGGGCGGTTGGCCAGTTCACGCTCCAGTTCCTCGCGCAGGGCCAGGGTAGAACCGGCCACTTTGGTCACAATGGCCGGGACGACTCCGCCCTCCTGCCGAATGAGCGCCAGGGCGAGGTGAATCGGCTCGATGGCCTGGTGATGATGTTCTTGGGCAATTTGTTGTGCGCTAAAGATGGCTTCTTGCGATTTTTGGGTGAATTTTTCGAGGTTCATGGTCTTTCTCCTTACCGATAAGTGCTTGTGGACAACTGCAAGCAGTTGTCCTACAAGAATATAGTCAGGATGTGTTGGAGAAAAATTGGAGAAAGGTAAAAAATGTATAATACGGTCACACGCTGTTACAAACAGAGCCATGCCTGCCGTCCTGATCAAACATCGGGCATCACCTGCTCGGCGGACGACGAACAAGCCCGATCACCGATCCCTGAATCTTTGTGCTACACTAGAAACAAACCTTGTCCCGCAAACTCCTGCTTCTCCTCCTTCTCTTCGCCCTCCTCCCCACCCCCGCCGCCGCACAACCCAGCCTGCGTTTTGTCCATCTCACCACCGCCGACGGCCTGCCGCACGACCTGGTCAACTGCCTGCTGCAAGACCATGTCGGCTACCTGTGGTTCGGCACCCAGCGCGGCCTGGCGCGCTACGATGGCTACGCCTTCACCGTCTTCCGCCACCGCCGCTCGGACCCCGCCTCGCTCGTCAACGACACCGTCCACGCCCTCCACGAAGACCGCCGCGGCCGCCTGTGGGTCGGCACGGTCAGCGGCCTCGACCACTACGACGCCCAGAGCGGGACCTTCGTCCACCACCCCGAAGTCTACGAATCCGTGCGCGCCTTCGCCGAAGACCCAGAAGGCAATCTCTGGATCGGCACCGCCGGCAGCGGCCTCTTCCGCTACGGCACAGACGGCCTCTTCACCCAGTTCCTGCACGACCCGGCCGACCCCGCCTCGCTGCCCGACGACCACATCAACGCCCTGCTCTTCGACGCCGAGGGGACGCTCTGGATCGGGACGGAATACGCCGGCCTGGTCAGCCTCGACCCGCGCCCCGGCCGCTTCGCCTCGTTTCCGGACCCGCCGCCGGGCTTCGACGCGCTCAGCCGAGACGGCGCGCCGTCCCTGAGCCGAGTCGCCGCCCTGGCGCTCGCTCCCGATGGCAGCCTCTGGGTCGGCGGCGGCGACTTCCACCGGCCCGAAAGCGGCGGCCTGGCGCGCTTCGACCGCGCCCGCCGCGCCTTCGTCGAGTTCTACGAACCCCTGCGCGGCCAACGGGTTAACGCCCTGCTCTGGGATGGCGAATCGCTCTGGCTGGGCAGCGCCGAGGGCCTGCACCGCTTCGACCCGGCCTACGCCCGCCTGGAGACCTACCGCCACGACCCGCTCGACCCCTTCAGCCTGAGCCGCGACCACGTCACCGCCCTGGCCCTCGACCGCAGCGGCAACCTGTGGCTTGCCACCAGCGGCGGCGGCGTGAACCAGTACCCGCGCGCCCGCCTGCGCTTCGACCACTACGCCCCGCGCCCCGGCGACCCGAACTCGCTGGCTGCTCCTGTGGTGGGCGCCATCTTGAAGGACTCCCAGGGCTACGTTTGGGCCGGCCTGCACGACGGCGGCCTCGACCGCTTCGACCGCCGCACCGGCCAGGTGACCCACTTCCGCCACGACCCCGCCGACCCCTCCACCCTCAGCCACGACCACGTCACCGCCCTCTACGAAGACTCCCGCCGCGACCTGTGGATCGGCACCCAGGCCGGCCTCGACCGCCTCGACCGTCGCGCCGACCGCTTCGAGCATTTCACCTGGGACGGCGGCGGCGCAGTCAAGGTCATCCTCGAGACCTCCGACGGCGCGCTCTGGCTCGGCACGGAAGAACCGGGCGCGCTGCTGCGCCTCGACCCCCACACCCTGACCTTCACCCGCTACGCCTACGCCGGCGCGCCGGACGGTTTCCCCCACACCTACGGCGTGCGCGCTCTGCTGCAAACCCGCGACGGCGCGCTCTGGATCGGCACGTACAACGGCCTCGTCCGTTTCGATCTCCAGAGCGAAACCTTCACCCAATACCGCGCCGAGCCGGCCGACCCCGGCGCGCTGAGCCACGATTTCGTCTGGTCGCTCTACGAGGACGCGGCCGGCCGGCTCTGGGTCGGGACGCACGCCGGGCTGAACCGCCTCGACTGGCCCCTCGCTGCGCTCGGGGCGGCGTCCTGCGGCCGGGCCGGGGCCTGCGAACCGTCTTTCACCGTCTTCACCATGGAGGACGGCCTGCCGGATGACTCCATCGTCGCCATGTTGGGCGATGAGCACGGCGAACTCTGGCTGGCAACCATGGGCGGCGGACTGGCCGTCTTCGACCCGCAGACCGGCGCGGCGCGCGCCTACACCCCGGCCGACGGCCTGCAAAGCAGCGCCTTCATCATCGGCGCCGCCTCCCGCGCCCCTGACGGCGAGATGTTCTTCGGCGGCGTCAACGGCTTCAACGCCTTCTATCCGCAGCGCCTGGCCGCCAACTCCCTCCCCCCGCCGCTGGTTCTGACCGCCTTCCGCGTCTTCGACCGGCCGCGCGCCTTCGAGGGCGGCCTGCAAAACGTGGACGAGATCCGCCTCGCCTCCCGCGAAAACTTCTTCGCCTTCGAGTTTGCCGCCCTCGACTTCACCGACCCGGCCCGCAACCAGTACGCCTACCGCCTCGAAGGCTTCGACCCCGACTGGGTCTATTGCGGCACGCGCCGCTATGCCAGTTACACCAACCTGCCGCCCGGCCGCTACGTCTTCCGCGTCAAGGCCGCCAACAGCGACGGCGTCTGGAACGAGGCGGGCCTGGCGGTGAGGGTGGTCATCGAGCCGGCCTTCTGGCAGACCTGGTGGTTCCGCCTGCTGATGGCGCTGGCCGCGCTCGGCCTGGTCTCGGTGTACGTGGGCGGGCGGATGCGCTACGTGGCCGCGCTGCGCGAGAGCGAGGCGCGCTTCCGCACGTTGTTCGAGAACGCCCCGCTCGGCGTCTGCGAAGCGGACTTCAGCCAAGACCCGCCCCAGGCGCGTCACACAAATCCGCGCTGGGAAAAATGGTTTGCCGTAGGACAGGCTTTCCAGCCTGTCGAGAAAGAGGCTTTCCCGCCAAATGTAGGACAGGCTTTCCGGCCTGTCGAGAAAGAGGCTTTCCCGCCAAATGTAGGACAGGCTTTCCGGCCTGTCGAGAAAGAGGCTTTCCAGCCTGTCACAGAAAAGACAGCCTCGAAAGGCCGTCCTACCCTGCTCACTTCCTTTTTGCCCGCCGAGGCCCTGGCGCGCTGCCGCGCCGCGCTGACTGTCGGCGAGACGGTCACGCTGGAGACGAGCGGCCGCCGCGCCGATGGGAGCGAATTTCCGCTGCGCCTGAGCGCCGCCCCCGCCCCGGGGCGCGGCCTGACGCGCTGCATTCTGGTCGTGGAGGACATCAGCGCCGAGAAGGCGCGCCGCTCCGAGGAGCAGGCCATCGCCGAGGAGCGACGCCGCATCGCCCATGAGATTCACGACGGCCTGGCGCAAGACCTGGCCGCCGTGCGCCTGCAAATCCGTCACTGGCAGGCTCTCGTCGAGCGCGAACCCGAGCAGGCCAAAGCCGAACTGGACGGCCTGCACCGCCTGCTGGGGGAGAAGATTCGCGAAGTGCGCCGCGTCCTCTTTGCCCTGCGTCCGCCGGCCCTGGAGGAACTCGGCTTCTGGGGCGCGCTGGAGAAGTTCCTGAGCGAGTTCGGCGAGCAGAACGGCCTGGCCGTCTCGCTGGAGGTGACGGGCGAACGCGCCCGTCTGCCCTCGGCTCTGGAGCCGGCCCTCTTCCGCATCGTCCAGGAGGCGCTGCACAACGCCGCCAAACACGCCCAGGCGCGCGCCGTCTGGGTGACGCTCAACCTGCGGGAGGGAATCGCCCTCACCGTGCGCGATGACGGCCTGGGCTTCGACCCATCCGACCTGCCGCGCCTGGAGCGCCGGGGCCACCTCGGCCTGCGTCAGATGCGCGAGCGCGTCGAGGCGCTGGGCGGCCGGCTCG
>CALGPL010000059.1 GCA_937960595.1 uncultured Anaerolineales bacterium
TTTCTTGAAAGTTTAAATCACTTCGATTATAGCCTCATTCCTCGAATCCTGGAGACTAGGACGAGAGGACGGTTGCGCCGGCGTCTATCTCTTTGTATACTTGACAGAGAATTTTCGAGGAGGAAGCCGATGCAGACTGAACTGACCCAGAGCGGCCCCTTGCTGGATTCGACCGGCCGATTGGCGCAGGTGGGCTGGGCCCGCCAGCCCTGGCTGGATTGCAACCTGGAGGCCGCTCGTTTCTACGCCATCCGCCCGCTCCAACGTTTTCGGATCAAACGCTGGGATTACTATGCTGTCTTCACCCCGCGCCGCTTTTACTCGGCCACCATTGCCGACCTCGGCTATGCCGGCAATCTCTTCGCCTACACCCTCGATTTCGAGACCGGCGACCTGCACGAGGAGGGCCTGGTCATCCCGCTGGGGAAAGGCATCCAACTGCCGCGCAACTCGACGGAGGGCGACAGCCATTTCGAGGACGCACGAGCGCGCCTGACCTTCCGCCTGCTCCCGTCCGAGCGGCATCTGTCTGTCTCCTGGCCGGACTTTCACGATGGACGCGGCCTCGAACTGGAGATCCGCCTGGCCTGCCCGCCCGAATTCGAGTCGATGACCATCGTCATTCCGATTGGGAAGCGGCGGTTTTACTACAACCGTAAAATCAACTGCCTGCCCGCCAGCGGAACGGCGCGCTACGGCGACCTGACCGAGACCCTCGACCCGCGCACCTCTCTTGGCTCGCTGGATTGGGGACGCGGCGTTTGGGAATACCGGTCCTACTGGAATTGGGCCTCCGCCTCCGGCTTTCTCCCCGACGGCCGGACGGTCGGCCTCAACCTCGGCCGCGGCTTTGGTGACCTCTCGGCAGCCACCGAAAACGCCCTCATCCTGGACAACCGCATCCACAAATTGGATCAGGTCAACTTCGATTACGTCTCGGGCGACTACATGAAGCCCTGGCATTTCACCGACAACCAGGGCCGCCTCGACCTGGTCTTCACGCCGTTCAAAGATCGCACTGCCATCACCAATTTGGGCGTGATTTACAGCGAAGTTCACCAAATGTTTGGGCGCTATTCTGGCCAGGCCGTTGCCGATGACGGTCAAGTCATCCGGATTCGCGACTTGATCGGCTTTGCCGAAGAACACCACGCCCGCTGGTAAACTCAGACGCCTCGCCTATTTCTTCGACGCACAGGAGCCTCATGAAATCCAACCTCACACCGCGCATCTGGATGGCTATCGTTCTGCTCGCCTTTTCGGGTCAACTGGCCTGGGGAGTCGAAAATCAGTATTTCAACACCTTCATGTACAACAACATCACACCCGACCCGCGCCCGATCTCGTGGATGGTGGCGGCCAGCGCCGTCACCGCCACCCTGACCACGATTTTGATGGGCACGCTGAGCGACCGGACGCGCTCGCGTTGGGGCCGCCGCCGTCCCTTCATCTTGTTCGGCTACCTGGCCTGGGCGGTTTTCACTGCCCTCTTTCCGGCGGCGGCCTTCTTCCGGCCGGTGACGCTGGCGATCGGCATGGCCATCCTGTTCGATTGCGTGATGACCTTCTTCGGCTCGACGGCCAACGATGCGGCCCTGAACGCCTACATTACCGATGTCACCACCCTCGAAAATCGCGGCCGCGTGATGAGCGTGGTCGAGATTCTCACCTGGGTTGCCATCCTCATCGTCTACGGCGGGGCGGGGGTCATCATCGATTCGTTTGGCTACTTTACTTTCTTCTACATCATCGGCGGCCTGGTCTTCGTCCTCGGCCTGGCGGGCGGATTGCTTGTCCAGGAGAATCCCCTGACCGAAAAGCCGCAGGGCGGCTATTGGCGTCAGATTGCCGACAGTTTCCAGTGGAAGAATCTGGTTGCCCATCGCGATTTCTTCCTCGTCCTGCTGGGCATTTCCCTGTGGGCAATTGCCCAAAACGTCTTCTTCCCCTATCTCATCATCTATCTGCAGCATTATCTGCGCTTCGACACGCTCACCTCTTCGCTGACGATTGCCATCTGCATCTTGGTCGGCGGGATAGCCCTGGCCTACCCGCTGGGGATTTTGATCGACCGCCGCGGCCGCAAGCCGATTGCCCTCCTGGCTGTCGCGGCCGAGATGGTGGGCCTGATCCTCTTCTCGCTGACCGACCGCCTGATTCCGCTCATCCTGACCGGCATCCTCTGGCTGATCCCGCTGACCGCCTGGACGATCGCTACCGGCGCCTGGAGCAAAGACCTCTTTCCGCCCGACAAGCGCGGCCAGTTTGCCGGCTACTATCTCTTCTTCTGGGTCATGCTGCCGATGATTCTCGGCCCGCTGACCGGCGGCTGGCTCGGCAGCGCCTACGGCATCCAGACCGTCATTGACGGCCAGACGGCCTACATTCCCACCCCCCTCTTGTTTCAAGTGGCCGGCGGCCTGACCCTTCTGGCGGCCATCCCTCTGTTCTTTGTCAGAGAGCATCGAGCCGAAAGATGACCCTTTTGGCCGGAGCAGACTATGCCCTATCGCCCTGTTCCTGAACGTCTGATGACTCGCTGGGCCGCCGGCGTGGACCCCGAAAACGTCTGGCCGGAGTATCCGCGCCCGCAGTTGACCCGCCCCGACTGGCTCAACCTGAACGGGCTGTGGAACTTCGCCGTCACCCGACACGTCCAGGGCGCGCCCCCCGACCAGCCACCGTTCGGCGGCGGCCTGCAACCGGCCGAGGAGGGCGAGGAGGACGGCCTGTTCGTGCGCCTGACCGGCCAGATCCTGGTGCCTTTCCCGATCGAATCGGCGCTTTCGGGCGTCGGCTACGCCCTGCGCCCCGATGAGCGCCTCTGGTACTGGCGCACCTTTCGGGTGCCGTCGGCGTGGCGCGGCCGGCGCGTTCTGCTCCATTTCGGCGCAGTGGACTGGGAGACGGTTGTGTGGGTCAACGGGGCGCAGGTCGGCCTGCATCGCGGCGGCTACCTGCCTTTCACTTTCGAGGTGACCCCCTTCTTGAGACCGGGCGACAACGACCTGGTCGTTGCCGTCTGGGACCCGACCGACACCCACTGGCAGCAGCGCGGCAAACAGACTCTCTCGCCCAAGTCCATCTGGTATACGGCCGTCTCGGGCATCTGGCAGACCGTCTGGCTGGAACCGGTTCCCCAGGCGTATATTGCCGGCCTGAAAATTACCCCCGACGTCGACTCCGGCGAGGTGCGGGTGCGCGTCCGTCCCGGCGGCGCAGGAGACCGGCTCGGGGGGGTGCGGGTGCGGGTCAGGGATGAGGGACGGCTGGTCGCCGAAGCAGAGTCCGCAGCGTGGGAGGAGATTCGCCTGCCGATTCCCCATCCAAACCTGTGGAGTCCCGATTCACCCCATCTTTACGATCTGGAGATCGCGGCGGGCGAAGATCGGGTCGGCAGTTATTTCGGGATGCGTAAATTCAGCCTGGGGCAGGACGAGCGTGGGCGGACGCGTTTGTGTCTGAACCATCAGCCCCTCTTCCAGTTCGGCCCGCTCGATCAGGGCTACTGGCCCGACGGCCTCTACACGCCCCCCTCCGCCGAGGCCATGCGCTGGGATTTGGAACTCATCAAGGGGCTGGGCTGCAACATGCTGCGCAAGCACGTCAAGGTCGAGCCGGCCCGCTATTATTATGAATGCGACCGCCTGGGGTTGATTGTCTGGCAGGATATGCCCAACGGCGGCAAGTCGCAGACCGAAATGCAGGCGGTTTTCTCCCTGCTGTTTGGCTCGAAGCGCAGCGATGACAAGGCGCTCTGGCGGCATGGGCGCAACGAGCCGGAGTCGCGCGAGGATTTTCTGCGCGAGTTGCAGGAGATGATCGAGCATCTCTATCATTTCCCCTGCATTGCCGTCTGGGTGCCGTTCAACGAAGGCTGGGGACAGTTCGAGGCCCGCGCCGTGGCGGCGCGGGTGCGCGACCTCGATCCGACCCGCCTGGTGGACCACGCCAGCGGCTGGTTCGACCAGGGGGCAGGGGACTTCCGCAGCCGGCATATCTACGGCCTGGCGCTCAAGCCCGAGCCGATGGAGGCCCGCCGCGCCGCCGCCCTGACCGAGTTCGGCGGCTACAGCCTGAAGGTCGAAGGCCATCTCTGGAATCCGGCGGTAGAGTTCGGCTACAAGAAATTCACCTCGTCGGCCGCCTTGACCGAGGCCTACCTTGCCCTTCTGGAGAGAGAACTGAAGCCCTGGGTCGAAGCGGGCCTCTCGGCTGCCATCTACACCCAGACGACCGACGTGGAAATCGAGGTCAACGGCTATGTGACCTACGACCGCGAGGTCGAGAAGATGGATTTCGGACGCCTGCGGGAAGCCCATCGCCGCCTAGGGGGATGAAACCGCCAAATCCGAAACCGGTTACAGGTCAACGGCGGCTAGAAAGCGGTTTTCGGGCCGAAAACTGAGCCGTTTAATCCCCGAAAAGGCTATTTAAGGTGTAACCGGTTTCATAAAAAGTGCTATAATTAGGTTGTTGGCCGCGCCCAAGGCGAGGCCGGTGAATCCCCCCTCCGCATGGAGGGGCAACGCAGGCAACTATGCGATTTGGTTATTTCGATGATGAACGCCGGGAATATGTCATCACCCGGCCCGACACGCCCCTGCCCTGGATCAACTATCTGGGCTGCGAATCGTTCTTTGGATTGATCTCCAATACTGCAGGCGGGTATACCTTTTACCGGGACGCCCGCCTGCGCCGCTTGACTCGCTACCGCTACAACAACGCCCCCCTCGATATGGGTGGGCGTTACCTGTACCTGCGCGACGAGGCGGACGGTTCTTTTTGGTCCCCGACCTGGATGCCGGTGCGCCGCGCCCTCGATGAATATGCCTGCCGTCACGGCCAGGGGTACACGGTCATCTCTGCCTCGTTGAACGGGATTGCCTCCGAGATCCGCTATTTCGTCCCGCCGGGGGAGACGCTGGAGGTCTGGGAACTGACCCTGACCAATCGGCGCAGCCAGAAGGCCGGCCTTTCGATTTTTTCGGCCGTCGAGTTTTGTCTGTGGGATGCCTGGGACGACGCGACCAATTTCCAGCGTAATTTCAATACCGGCGAGGTGGAGGTCGTCGAGGGAGTCATCTATCACAAGACCGAGTATCGCGAGCGGCGCGACCACTTCGCCTACTTCGCCTGTTCCGAACCGCTGGCCGGTTATGAGACTCGGCGGGAGGCCTTCCTCGGTCCCTACCGGGGTTGGGACGCGCCGCAGGCAGTGGAGGCGGGCCGGACGTCCGATTCGGTGGCGCACGGCTGGCAGCCGGTCGGCGTGCATCACCTGCGGTTGACGCTGGCTGCCGGAGCGCAGAAAAAAATCATTTTCCTGCTGGGCTACCACGAGAACCCCCGCGACCAAAAGTTCGATCCTCCCGGCTCGCAGACGATCAACAAGAAAAGCGTTACGCCGGTCATCCGCAAGTACCTCCAGCCGGCCGAGGTGGAGGCCGCTTTCCAGGCGCTGCGCGGCGTCTGGGACGGCTTGCTGGGCAAATTTCAGGTGCGCACCCCCGAAGCGCACGTTGACCGGATGATCAACATCTGGAACGCCTATCAATGCATGATTACTTTCAATCTCTCGCGCTCGGCCTCCTACTTCGAGTCGGGGATCGGGCGGGGGATGGGATTCCGCGATTCGGCCCAGGATTTGCTCGGCTTTGTCCACATGATTCCCGAGCGGGCGCGCGAACGTCTGCTCGACCTGGCGGCCACTCAACTGCCGAGCGGCGGGGCGTTCCATCAATACCAGCCGCTCACCAAGCGCGGCAACGATGAGATCGGTTCGGGGTTCAACGATGACCCGCTCTGGCTGGTGCTGGCCGCCGCAGCCTACATCAAGGAGACCGGCGATTGGAGCATTCTCGATGAGCAGGTGCCTTACGCCAACCAGGCCGGCACCGAGCAGCCGCTGGTCGAACATCTTCAGCGCGCCCTGCAGTACATCCTCGAACGCCTGGGGCCGCACGGCCTGCCGCTCATCGGCCGCGCCGACTGGAACGATTGCCTCAACTTGAACTGTTTTTCCGACACCCCCGGCCAGTCCTTCCAGACGACCACCAACAAGGACGGCAAGGTGGCCGAAAGCATCTTCATCGGCGGGTTGTTCGTCCTGGCGGCCCGGGAGATGGCCGATCTGTTCGAGCGCTTGGATTGGGAGAAGGAGGCCGCCCGCTGCCGCGAATCTGCCCGTCAGATGAGCGCAGCCGTTCTGTTGCATGGCTGGGATGGGGCCTGGTTCCGGCGCGCTTTCGATGACGCCGGGCGGCCGGTCGGTTCCCAACAGTGCGAAGAGGGACAGATCTTCATCGAACCCCAGGGGATGTGCGTGATGGCCGGCATCGGCCTGGAAAGCGGGCAGGCGCAGACGGCGCTCGACTCGGTCGGCGCCCGCCTGGCGACCGAACACGGCATCGTCCTCCTTCACCCGGCTTACAGCCGCTATTATCTCCACCTGGGCGAAATTTCATCTTATCCGCCCGGCTACAAGGAAAACGGCAGCGTTTTCTGTCACACCAATCCCTGGGTCATCCTGGCCGAAGCCCGGCTCGGGCGCGGCGACCGGGCGCTGGATTATTATCTGCGCATCAATCCCTCCCGGCGCGAGGCGATCAGCGAGGTGCATCGCTGCGAACCCTACGTCTATGCCCAGACGATTGCCGGGCAGGAGGCTCCTACCCACGGCGAGGCCAAGAATTCCTGGCTGACCGGCGCGGCGGCCTGGAATTACGTCGCCGTGACGCAGGGCATTCTGGGCATTCGTCCCACCTACGATGGGCTGGAAATCCGGCCGGCGCTGCCCTCCACGTGGGACGGTTTTGAGGCCTGGCGCGAGTTCCGCGGCGTCCGCTACCACATCCGGGTCGAGCGGCGCGGACCCGGCAGCGGCGTCCGCCTCGAGGTGGATGGCCGGCCCGTGGAGGGGACTCTCGTCCCGTTGCCTCCGCCGGAGGTGAGCGAAGTCCACGTGAACGCCTGGATCGGATAACATGATGGAAAAAACTTCTCTTCGAGTAGGGGTCAATCTGGGCGGCTGGCTCTCGCAGTATCCTGCCTACGATCCTCAGCATTTCAAGACCTTCATCACGGCCGATGACATTCAGCGCATCGCCGAGTGGGGGTTCGACCACGTCCGCCTGCCCGTCGATCACCCTGTCCTGATCGATGAAGAGCGTCCCGGCATCTATCGCAGCAGCGGATTCGATTATCTCTTACAGGCCGTCGAGTGGTGCTGCGAAGCCGGGCTGCGCGTCGTCCTCGACCTGCACAGCGCGCCGGGCTACCGCTTCGACGCAACCGGGCAGAATACGCTCTTCAGCGATAGCGCCCGGCAGGAGCAGTTCGTCGCCCTGTGGGGCGTGCTGGCCGAACGCCTCCATAGCGAGCCCGACTGGCTGGCTTTCGAATTGCTCAACGAGGTAGTCCTGCCCGAGAGCAGTCCCTGGAATCGACTGGCGCAAGCGGCCCTGGCGCGCATCCGGCAGGTGGACCCAACCCGGCTGGTCCTCATTGGCGCCAATGGCTACGCCAGCGCCGACCAGTTGCAATACCTGGAGATTCAGGCCGATCCGCAGGTGATCTACACCTTCCACTTCTACGAGCCGGTCCTGGTCACGCACCAGCGGGCCTACTGGGTGCCCTGGCTGACGGCCTTCGACCGGGCGGTCGAGTATCCGGGCCCGGTTCCCGAGCCGCAGCGTCTGCTCGAGATTCGGCCGGACATGCGCGCTTTCGTTGAGGAATACAGTCGCCGGCCGATGGACAGCGAATTGCTGCGCCGCTTCCTCCGTCCGGCATTGGATTTCGTCCGCCGCAGCGGGCAGACGGTCTACTGCGGCGAGTATGGCGTCATCGACCGCGCCTCGCCGGAGACTCGTCTGCGCTGGACGAGCGATTTCGTTGATTTGTTGCGCGAGTACGGCATCGGCCGGGCGCTTTGGTCGTACAAGGCCATGGATTTCGGCCTGGTGGACGGCGAAGGCCGAATCGTCAGCCGGGAACTTGTTCGGATTGCCAGCCAACCCTGAGGTGAATCATGCAATACGGTCATTTTGATCCCCAGAATCGCGAGTACGTCATCACCGACCCGCACACGCCGGTCAAGTGGATCAATTACATCGGCACGCTCGATTTTGGCGGGTTTGTGGATCATACCGGCGGGGCGTTGATCTGCAAGAACGATCCGACCTACAACCGCATCACCAAATACATCCAGCAAATGCCCGCCTCCGATTTCAAAGGCGAGACGCTCTACCTGCGCATCAATCAGGGCCGCGACCGAATCGTTTTCTCTCCTTTCTACGTCCCGACCCTCGATGCGTTCGACCGCTACGAATGTCATGTCGGTCTGGGCTACACCCGCATCGTCTCTGAATTCTACGGCCTGCGCACCGAGGTCACGATTTTCGTCCCGTTGGGCGAGAGCCGCGAAATTCGCGATATCCGCATCACCAACCTCTCCAATCGCCCGCAGGATGTGGACGCCATTCCGGTGGTCGAGTACACCCATCCGAACGCGCTCCAGCAATTGACCAACGCCGATTGGGTCCCGCAGACGATGCAGAGCCGCGCCGTCACCGAACCGAACGGCTTGCGGGTCCTGTTGCAGTACCCCTTCATGTTCCGCGATCTGAAGATCAACTATTTCACCTCCAACCGTCCGGCGTCTTCGTTCGAAACGGTGCGGGCGCGCTTCCTGGGCGACCACGAGTATGGCACGTGGGCCAACCCGCTCAGTCTGCGTCAACCCGAACTGAGCAATTCGGAGGCTCTGCGCGGCGACAACATGGCTGCCCTGCTGCATCACCTCGGCAAGATCCGTCCAGGCGAGACGGTGCGGCTGATCATCCAACTCGGGCAAGAAACGAACCTGGAAGCGGCCCGCCCGGGCATCGAAAAATTCCGCCGCCCCGAAGCGGTCGAGGCTGCCCTGGTGGAACTGGCTGCCTTCTGGAACAACTATCTCGCTGCCTTGCAGGTCAAGACGCCCGACCCGCAGATGGACATCATGCTCAACGTCCACAACCCGTATCAGTGCTACGTCACCAAAACCTGGTCGCGCTATCTCTCGTACTACCAACTGGGGCTGGGGTCGCGCGGCATCGGCCTGCGCGACAGTTGTCAGGACGTGATGGCCGTGCTGGCTTCCATCCCCGCAGAGGGGCGTTCCTTCATCCGCTTGCTGCTCTCGATGCAGCGCCGCAACGGCTCGGCCTATCACCAGTTCAACCCGCTGACGCTGGAGGCCAGCGAGGGCGATTCGCTCGAGCGCGAGGACCGTCCGCATTATTACAGCGACGATCATCTCTGGCTGGTGCTGGCCGTCACGGCCTATGTCAAGGAAACCGGTGACGTGGCCTTCCTGCGCGAGTCCGTCCCCTTCTATGAAAAGGATAAGAAGGGCAGGCCGCTGGAAAGCGCCTCGGTGCTCGAGCATCTGGAACGGGCGCTGGCTTTCACCCGCCAGGATGTCGGTCAACATGGATTGCCGCTGCTTGGCTTCGCCGACTGGAACGACACGGTCAATCTGCCGGCCGGGGCCGAGTCGCTCTTCACGGCCAACCTGTATGGGAAGGCGCTGCTGGAGATGATTGCCCTGTTGCAGCACCTGGGCGACAGCCGTTACATCGGCGAATATTTGAATGCCTACAACGAGATGCGCAACCGCGTCGAACAGGTTGCCTGGGACGGGGAATGGTACGTCCGCTACTTCGACCAGAACGGCAAACCTCTCGGTTCGCGCAAGAACGTTCACGGCCAGATTTATGTCAACGGGCAGTCGTGGCCGGTCATTTCGGGGTTTGCTTCGCGGGCGCGTGGCGAGAAGGTCATGGATTCGGTCTATCGCCGCCTGAACACCCGTTTTGGCATCAAACTCAGCGCCCCCGGCTACAACGGTTTCGACGGCAAGATCGGCGGCATCTCGACCTACCCGCCCGGGGCCAAAGAGAACGGCGGCATTTTTCTGCACACCAATCCGTGGGCGATCATCGCCGAGACCATCCTGGGGCGGGGCGACCGCGCCTATCAATACTATGCCCAAATCAACCCGGCTGCCAAAAATGAGATAATCGAGATTTATGAGTGTGAACCCTACGTCTATGCTCAGAACATCCTGGGCGACGAACATCCCCAGTTCGGCCTGGCGCGCAATTCCTGGCTTTCGGGGACGGCTTCGTGGGCCTATCAGGCGGCCACCCAGTGGATTCTGGGCGTGCGTCCCGATTACAACGGCCTGTACATCGATCCGTGCATTCCGGCCGATTGGGACGGATTCAAGATGGTGCGCCGCTTCCGGGGGCATACCTACCGCATCGAGGTGCATAACCCCAAGCATGTTTGCCAGGGGGTGGCGCAGATCATCGTTGACGGCTCAAAAATCCGCGGCGAGGTGGTGCCGGTCGAATTGCGCGGCTTCGATCACCAGGTCGAGGTCTGGCTGGGAAAGTAGGAGCAGAGCCTGGACGACCGGCCGGTTGAGGGGTGCTGATCCCTGCTCACAACTGCCTTTCTGGTCGACGCGGCCCCGGGCCGCGTTTTCTTTTTGAATCCCGACACGGTATAATTGCAGCCATGTCTGAACGGCACAACGCCAACATTCACATTACCGGTATCGTTCAGGGCGTTGGCTTCCGGCCATTCGTCTACGGCCTGGCCGGCCGCTTTGGTCTGGAGGGCTGGGTGCGCAACACCTCGGCCGGCGTGGACATCGAGGCCGAAGGCGAACGCGCCGCCTTGGAGAAATTCGTCCGCGCTCTGCGCGACGAACTCCCGCCTCTGGCCCGCATCGACACATTCGAGATCGTTTACGGCCCGGCGCGCGGCCTGCGAGGGTTCGAGATCGTCCCCTCCGAGGCGGTGCCGGGCGCGTTCCAGCCTATTTCGCCGGATGTCTGCATCTGCGAGGATTGTCTGCGCGAATTGTTCGACCCGGCCGACCGGCGCTATCGCTACCCGTTCATCAACTGCACCAACTGCGGGCCGCGTTTTACCATCATCACCGACATTCCCTATGACCGGCCGAATACCACCATGGCCGCCTTCCCCATGTGCCCGGACTGCGCCGCCGAGTACGAGAATCCCCGCGACCGGCGCTTCCATGCCCAGCCGGTCGCCTGTCCGGTCTGCGGGCCGCAGGTCTGGCTGGAGGCGAGCGGCGAGAAACGCCTCGCCTCTGGCGACGAGGCCATTCGCACCGCCCGCCGTCTGCTGGCGGAGGGCAAAATCCTGGCCGTCAAGGGCCTGGGAGGCTTTCACCTCGCCTGCGATGCCACCAACCCCGCCGCGGTGGCCGAACTGCGCCGCCGCAAACTGCGCGTCGACAAACCCTTTGCCCTGATGATGCCCGACCTGGCGACGGTCGAACAGCACTGCTGGGTCAGCCCGGCCGAACGCGCCTTGCTCGACTCGCGCCCCCGCCCGATCGTCCTGCTCGAACGGCGGCCCGAGTCGCCCATTGCAGCCGAAGTTGCCCCCGCCCAGCACACCCTGGGCGTCATGCTGCCCTACACGCCGCTTCATTACCTTCTCATGGCGCAAGATGACCCGCGTCCGAGCGCACCGTCCGCCCTGGTGATGACCTCCGGCAACCTGTCCGAAGAGCCGATTGCCACCGACAACGCCGAGGCGCGCCGCCGCCTGGCCTCGCTGGCCGATGCCTTCCTGATGCACGACCGCGACATCCGCACCCGCTGCGACGATTCGGTGGTGCGGGTCTTCGACTTCCCCGCCGGACCAGGCGACCCCTTGCCCATCTACTTTCTGCGCCGCTCGCGCGGCTACGCCCCCGATTCGATCCCGATCCCGCTCGAGGCCCCGCCTCTCCTGGCCTGCGGCCCGCAACTCAAGAACACTTTCTGCCTGACGCGCCAGCGTTACGCTTTCCTCAGCCATCACATCGGCGACCTGGAAAACTACGAGACCCTGCAATCCTTCGAAGACGGCGTCCGGCAGTTCGAGCACATCTTCCGCATCCGGCCCGAGGCGCTGGCCTACGACCTGCACCCCGATTACCTGGCGACGCGCTACGCCCTCCGGCGGGCCGAGCAGGAAAATCTGCCGCTCATCGGCGTCCAGCACCACCATGCCCATGTGGCCGCCTGCATGGCCGACAACGGTCTGAGCGGCGAATCGCCGGTCATCGGCCTGGCCTTCGACGGCACCGGCTACGGCACAGACGGTGCCATCTGGGGCGGCGAGTTCCTGGTGGCCGATTATGCCGGCTTCCGCCGCGCCGTCCACCTGGCCTATTTCCCGCTCCCCGGCGGAGATGCTGCCATCCGGCGACCGGCGCGCACCGCCCTGGCCTTGCTCTGGTCGCTGGGCCTCGAATGGGACGACCGCCTGCCGCCCTGCGGCGACCTGTGCGCCGAGGAACGCCTGGCCTTGCGCCTGCAACTGGAACGCAGCCTCAACACCTTCCCGACCTCCAGCCTGGGACGCTTGTTCGACGCCGCCGCGGCCCTGGCCGGCGTGCGCCAGCGGGTCAATTACGAGGCCCAGGCGGCGATCGAATTCGAGGCCGCTGCCGACCCCGCCGAGACCGGTGCCTATCCTTTCGATCTGCGCGGCGAGATCCTCGACCCGCGCCCGGCCATCTTGGCCCTGCTGGCCGATGGCGCCGCCAACGTTCCCCTGGCGGCCGTCTCGGCGCGCTTCCACAATGGTCTGGCGCAGGCCGCCCGTCAGGTTTGCGCCCGCCTGCGCGCCGAGACCGGTCTGACGACGGTCGCTCTGAGCGGCGGCGTCTGGCAGAACCTGTTCCTGTTGCGGCGGACGGTCGCGGCCCTGGATGCGGACGGCTTCGCGGTGTATGTCCATCGCCGCGTCCCGGCCAACGATGGCGGCGTGGCTCTCGGCCAGGCCCTGATCGCGGCGGTTCGCCGGCAGGCCGGGGAGGGGAGATGAGAAGGGCAGATTGGCCCTGGTTTGGGATCGCCGCCGGGGCGGTCGTCCTGATCCTGGCGATGGTGACAGGCGCTGTCTCCATCCACCGCGCCCGGCAGGCAACGGCCTCGGCCGCCTGGCCGGTTCTCCCCACCGTTCCCGTCGTCCCGAGCGCGCCCCCTCTTCTCTTCGAGACCCCCACCTTCCTGCCGCCCACTCCCTCGACTCCCGGCGTTCCGCCCGGCCGCATCGTCTACACCTGCCAGTTGGCCGGCGACCAGATTTGTCTCATGAACGCCGACGGCTCCGGAATGCGCCAGTTGACCTTCGACAACGTCCGCCACTGGTTCCCCTCCCTCGCCCCCGACGGGCGCAGCGCGGTCTATTCGGCCTACCGCATGGACAACGTCTACGAAATCTATGAGATCGACCTGGCCTCCGGCGTCATCACCCGCCTGACCGACCAACTGGGCGTCTTGAAAGCGCCGGAGATCTCGCCCGATGGCAGCCAGATCGTCTTCGGCAACGGCGATGTCACCGGCCGCGAGAGCATCTGGATCATGGACCGCGACGGCGGCAACCCGCGCGAACTCTACGCCCCCGGCTGGGACCCGACCTGGTCGCCGGATGGCGAGCGCATCCTGTTCGCCTCGCTGGCCGCCGACGGCAGCATCCAGTTGTTCATCATCGGGCGCGATGGCAGCGGACCGGTCCAGGCCAGCCGCATCCGCGGCATGCGCGGCCGCAGCGACTGGTCGCCGGATGGGTCCACGTTGGCAACGTATGCCGGGGAACGCTGGCAGCGTGAAATCTACTTCATGAACACCGATGGGTCCAACCTGCGGGCGGTGACCGACGGCGGCGACAACCTGGCGCCCAGTTTTTCGCCCGACGGCCAGTGGGTGGCCTTTATGTCCTACCGCGATCATGGCCAAGACGTTCTGGGCTGCGAAATTTATGTCATGCGAATTTGGGACTCGTCCGTCCTGCGATTGACATATAATGATTATTGTGACTGGCAGCCCCGCTGGGGCCCTTGAGAGGTCGAAAATGACGAAGATCCTCGTCGTCGAGGATGACGCTTTCTTGCTGGATGTGATGTGCAGTATTTTGGAATCGGAGGGGTACGAAGCGATTCCGGCTGCCAATGGAAAGGTCGCCCTCGACTTGTTCGTTTCTACGAAACCCGACCTGGTCGTCTCGGATATCATGATGCCGGAGATGGACGGCTTCGAACTGCTCGAAGCCGTGCGCGCCATCCCGATTGGCGTCACCGTGCCGTTTCTTTTTCTCAGCGCCCGTACCGAGCGGACCGACGTCAGCCGGGCGCGCACGCTGGGGGTGGATGACTACCTCTTCAAGCCCTTCGATGCCCCCGAACTGCTCAGCGCCGTCCGCGCCCGCCTCGACCGCCGCCGCCTGGTCGAACTGTTCGATACGCGCGCCGCCCACCTCCAGACCGTGACCATGCTGGCCAATGTCATCGAGACCCGCGACCCGTATACGGCCGGCCATATCGACCGCGTCCGCCGCCTGGCGCTCAACCTGGCCTTTGGCCTGCAGTGGAGTCCGGAGGACATTGCCATCCTGGAATTCGGCGCCTTGTTGCACGATATCGGCAAGATCATCGTGCCGCGTCAAGTGTTGGCCAAGACCGGCCCCCTCAACGCCGACGAGTGGAAACTGATGCGTCAGCATCCCCAGGCGGGGGCGAAGATGCTCGAGGGCGTGGACCATCTGCGGGCGGCGATCCCCTACATCCTCTATCACCACGAATGTTGGGACGGCAACGGCTATCCCTATGGCTTGCGCGGAGAGAATATCCCCCGCGAAGGCCGTCTGTTGGCCATTGTGGACGCGTTCGACGCCATGACCAGCGATCGGCCCTACCATACCGGTCTGAGCGCCGAGGCCGCCATGGCCGAAATCCGTCGCAGCAGCGGCGTGTACTTTGACCCTGAGATGGTCAAGGTCTTCCTGAGCACCTTTCGCGGGGATTGAAGGGGGAAACCTCAGTCGCTGCGCCGCAAGGCGCGTTCCATTTCTCGTTCGGCCTCGCGTTGCGCCAGAACCTGACGCTTATCGTGCAATTTTTTGCCTTTTGCGATCGCGATCTCCACTTTGGCGCGGCCTTTCTTTAGATAAATGCGCGTCGGCACAATGGTCACCCCTTTTTGGCGGACGGCGTCGAAGAGTTCGCGGATTTCTCTTTTGTGCAGGAGCAGACGGCGCGGCCGGCGCGGGTCGTGATTGAAACGGTTGGCTTGCACATAGGGCGCGATGTGAGCGTCCACCAGCCAGGCCTGACCGTTTTCGACGCGCACATAGGCCTCGGCCAGACTGGCCTGCCCGGCGCGAATCGACTTGATCTCGCTGCCTTGCAGGGCCAGGCCGGCCTCGAAATGTTCGAGCAGAAAATACTCGAAACGCGCCTTTTTATTGGTGGCAACGACCTTGACATTCTCGGCCATAATTTTCCAGGAAACCGATTGTAACACGGGAGCGGAGGTTCTGCGCCTCAGCCCCACTTCAGAATGGCCGCGCCGGCCAGCAAACGCAGCAGGCCGAAGGTCAGCAGCGCCGCGCTCAGGCCGATCCACCCGCCGATCGCCGAGCCGGCCAGCGACCCGCCCAGCACACAGGCGTTGACCACGATGCTGTACCAGGCCAGGTGCGCAGGCCGGTCGTCCGCGGGAACGCGTTCCAGCAGGTAATTGGGCTGCGCCCCTCCTACAACCGACCAGATCACCCCTCCAATCGTTTGCAGGACATAATAGGGCGCGACCGAGTGCGAAAGGGCCAGGATGGTCGGGTAAAGGCTCATTCCCATCACGCCCCAGCCGGTCAGTTTGTGATGTCCGTAACGGCGCGCCAGCCGCGCCAGTTGGGTCGAACCGAGCAGGACGGTCAGGTAGAAAAGCGCCGTGCCCAGCCCGATTTGCGAATCGGCCAGGCGCAGGACGTTGACGGTGTAGAGCGGAAAGAGCGGAATGGCCAGATATTGGGCCAGGTGAAATCCCAGCAGCACCAGCAGCACGCGCCCAAACGGAGATTTCCAGATGTCCAGGCGCAGGGCCTGGCGCAGACTGCCCTGGTCGGCAGGCGCGGGGCCGGTCGCCGGTTGGGCCGTCTCCAGCGGACGGATGAAATACAGGTGATAACTGCTCATGAGCGCCGCCAGCGCGCCGATGCCGAACAGCACCTGGTAGCCGGCCGGAAAGGGCAGATGATCGAGCAGGTAGCCCGATCCCAGCGAGGAGCCCATGAAGGTCACCGAGAAGACCACGTTGCGGATACCGGCCACGTGCGCCCGCCAGTCCTCTGGCACGGCGCCGGCAAACAGGGCATTGAACCCTACCCCCAGCGGGACGGCCGGGATGCCCATCAGGAAGGCCAGCAGGATCAACGCCCAGATTTGTCCTTGCGCGCCGAATAGCCAGGGGAGTGGAATCCACAAAAAATAGAACAGCCGATAGGCGACGGAAGTCCAAAATACCACCCGGCTGACCTCGCGCCGTTCCAGCCAGTGGGCGGTGGGCAGCGCGATGAGCAGGCTGATGACCGCCCCCATCGAACCCAGCAGGCCGATCTGGAAACCGTTTGCCCCCAACCGCGCCGCATAGATGCTCAGGAAATTGACCGCGCTGCCGCTCACGATCCCAAACCAGCCGATGTCCCAATAGAAGTGGCTGAAATTGGAGCGGTATTGTGGCGGGACGTCTGCATTCAGCGAGAGACGATGAAGGATGGACACAGGCCGATTATAATCAACCTGTCTGCAAACTGGCCGAAAAGGAGAGAAAAATATGTACTTCGACATGCCCCTCGAACAACTCCAGACCTATCTGCCCGTCCGGCAAGAGCCGGACGATTTCGATTCCTTTTGGTCCGAGACTCTGGATGCGGCGCGGCGCTTCCCGCTCGAGGCGCGCTTCGAACCGGTCGCGACGGGCCTGCCCATGTTCGAGGTGTTCGACCTGACCTATCGCGGCTACGGCGGTCAGCCGATCAAAGGCTGGTTTTTGCTGCCGCGCCGCCGCTCGGAACGACTGGCCTGTGTGGTCGAATTCATCGGCTACGGCGGCGGACGCGGCCTGCCTTACGATTGGTTACTGTGGCCCTCCGCTGGTTATGCCCACCTGGTGATGGATACGCGCGGTCAGGGCAGCACCTGGCGCCCCGGCGACACCCCCGACCCCGAGCCGGAGGGCAGCAACCCCCACCATCCCGGCTTCATGACCCGCGGCGTGCTCTCCCCCCACACCTACTACTACCGGCGGGTGTTCACCGACGCCGTCCGCGCCGTCGAGGCGGCCCGCGCCCATCCGGCAGTGGATGACCGCCGCATCATCGTCAACGGGGGCAGTCAGGGCGGGGGAATGGCCCTGGCGGCCGCCGGCCTCGTCCCCGACCTGGCGGCCGTCCTGGCCGATGTCCCTTTTCTGTGCCACATCCGCCGCGCCACCGAGATCGTTGACAGCGACCCCTACGGCGAGATCGCCCGCTACTGCAAAGTCCACCGCGATCAGGTTGAGAGGGTCTTCCACACCCTGGCCTATTTCGACGGCCTCAACTTTGCCGTCCGTGCCGGCGCTCCGGCCCTGTTCTCGGTCGGCCTGATGGATGAGATTTGCCCGCCCTCGACGGTCTTCGCGGCTTACAATCACTATGCCGGGCCGAAAGAAATCAAGGTCTGGCCCTACAATCACCACGAAGGCGGTGAGACGTTCCAGAGCGCCGAAAAAGTGCGTTTCTTGACCCGACTGTTCGGCGAGGCCTGATACGCCTTTCACCGACCGCAAGGCCAGGATGGAGAACCCTTCCTGGCCATTTGTATTTTCTTTCACACCCCTTACCTTTGGCATGGATGTTTTCTGCCTTTAATTTATGATATACTAAATTATGACAAAAATAATCCAGAAAGGATTTTTATGAAGCCTAAACTTCTTTCCCCTTTTCTTGCTATCGCCGTCCTTGTCTTAGTAGTTGGGTTGGCGTGCGGCCTGACGGTGAATACGACCGAGTCGGCTCCCCAGGCCAACCCCCCGGCCGCGGTCCCTACCAATACGATTCCTCCCCCGCCGCCCTCTCTTCCACCAACGGCGACGTCTGTGGGGCCTGCTCCTAACCCCAACCCCAACCCCAATCCCAACCCCAACCCCAATCCCAACCCTAATCCCAACCCTCCGGCACCCGCTGGCGGCACCCTGGACTTCAGCCTCAGCCCCAACTACGGCACACAGAGTCTGAGCGCCGGGTTCACGCCCGATCCTTTCCAGAC
>CALGPL010000060.1 GCA_937960595.1 uncultured Anaerolineales bacterium
CTCTTCGGCTATGAATTGCGCATCACCGTCGTGGGTGTGGCCGACGAATTGGCCGCGGCGGCCAGCCTGATGATGGGACAGGCCGCCGAAGGCACGCCCGCCGTCCTGGCGCGCGGCTTCCCCTATCCGCTGCGCGAAGGCTCGCTCAAGGAACTCCTGCGGCCCAAAGAGCAGGATCTGTTTCGATGATGTCCCCCTCTCCCGGCGACCTTCACGCCTTCCTGCGCTCCCGCCGCTCCATCCGCCGCTTCAAGCCGGACCCCGTGCCTGCAGCCGTCATCGAGCGGATTCTCACCACGGCCATCCACGCCCCTTCGGCACACAACCTGCAGCCCTGGCGCTTTGCCCTCCTGGCGAGCGAATCGGCCCGCGAACGCCTTGGCCAGGCGCTCACCGCCGCCATGCGCCGCGACATGGCCGCCGCAGACGCGCCCGAAGCCGAAATCGAGACGCGGGTGACGCGTTCCCTCCGGCGTCTGAACGACGCGCCCGTGGTCATTCTGCTCTGCCGCGATCTGACCGCCGTCCGCGAGCAGAAACCGCAAGACACGGTCATGGCGATCCAGTCGGTCGCCAACGCCGCCACCTATCTCCTGCTGGCCGCGCACGCCGAAGGCCTAGGCGGCAACTGGATCTGCTGGCCGCTCTACGCCCAGGAGGAAACGCGGACCGCCCTGGAATTGCCGGAGGCCTGGGAACCGCAGGCGATGCTATTTTTGGGGTATGCAGACGAGGAGCCGAAGGAGAAGGCGCTCAAACCGCTGTTAGAGGTGACTGTCACCTGACTGGCAGGAGTATCCCATGCCCTACGCCCGCAAAGACTTGCTCACCTGGGAAAAGGGAGCGTTCTACCACATTTACAATCGCGGCGCACAGCAGACCTCCATCTTCCGCGAACGCACAAACTATCTCTTTGTGATTCGCAAGATGAAAGAATATGCGCGCAAATACCAAATCACGGTGATTGCCTATTGCCTGATGCCTACGCATTACCACCTTTGCCTCCGGCAAGATGGCGACGCGCCGGCCGGAAATTTGCCGCGCTACGTATTCAACAGTTACACCAAGGCCTACAACTTGCGCTATGGCCACAGCGGCACCTTGTTTGAAGGGCGTTTTCGCGCCAAGCCCATTCAAACGACCGATTACTTGCTTCATCTCTGCCGCTATATTCACGGCAACCCGGTGAAAGATGGCCTGGCGGCGCACCCCGCCGATTGGGAATATTCCAATTACCCGGAGTGGAGCGGCGAACGCAACGGAACCCTGGTGGACCGTCAATTTATCTGCGAACACTTCGGCACAAGCGAAGCCTACCGCAAATTTCTGCTGGAGTATTTGCAGACTCGCAACCTGCCCGAAGATGTGCTGAAGTTTTTGGAAGATTTGGAAAGGTGACTGTCATCTGTAAGATGACAGTCACCTCTCAACGGGCATGCTATAATTTGAGCACCATCTTGCGCAAACGGGGGAAGCCCCGCCGGTCAGGAGAAAACATGCCCTCCCCGAAATCCGTCTTGCCCTCACAACCTTCCCCGTCCGAACCCCGGCGCGCCAAGGCGCCGCCCGAACGCAGCGGCGACCTCTTCATCGTGGACAACAGCGACGAGCAGTGGAAAGGTCTGCGCTACCTGCGCGAGTGGTGCAGCCTCTCGACCGCCATGGATATCGCCACCGGTTATTTCGAAATCGGCGCCTTGCTCGGACTGGATGGGGAGTGGCAAAAACTCGACCGGATTCGCATCCTGATGGGGGACGAGGTCGGCAAACGCACCCACGACGCCTTTGTGGAAGCGTTGCGCGGACTGAAGCAGAAACTGGACGACAGCCTGGAAAGCGAAAAAGAGAAGGACGACTTCCTGAGCGGCGCCCCGGCCATCGTGGAAGCGCTGCAAAACGGCAAGATTCTCTGCCGCGTCTACCGCGAGCGCAAATTCCACGCCAAAGCCTACATCACCTATCCGCGCCTGGACGTGATCGGCGCCGCGGCGCTGGTGGGCTCAAGCAACTTTACCTACCCCGGACTGACCGAAAATATCGAATTGAATGTCCGCATCCGCCATGACGTGGAGGAGTTGCAAGCCTGGTATGAGCAGTATTGGGAAGAGGCCGAGGACGTTACGCCCGAAATTCTCAAGGTCATCGAGCGGCACACGCGCCGGTTCACGCCCTTCGAGGTGTATGCCAAAGCGCTCCACGAATTCTTCGAGGGCCACGAACTCAGCGCCGGCGAGTGGGAGCGCGAACAATCGGTCATGTTCCGTCTCCTCGACCACTACCAGAAAGAGGGTTACTACGACCTGCTGGATAAGGCCAGGGACTTCGGCGGCGCCCTGCTATGCGACAGCGTCGGCCTGGGCAAGACTTTCATCGGGCTAATGCTCATCGAACGCCTGCTGCACGAGCGCAAACGCGTCGCCCTCTTCGTCCCCAAGGCCGCCCGCCAGGCGGTTTGGGAAGCCAAACTGAACAAGTATCTGCCCGGCATCGTGGACTCGCGCTTCGGCAACAACTTCGTCATCTACAACCACACCGACCTCTTGCGCGAAAGCCAGGATTACCCCAGGCGGATGCAAGAAGTGGCCGAAAAAGCCGATGTGGTCATCATTGATGAGGCGCATCACTTCCGCAATCAGGCCGCCCGCTCTTACCGGAAATTGTACGAGATGCTGGAGGGGAAACAGGTCTTCTTGCTGACCGCCACGCCCATCAACAACAGTTCGCTGGACTTGCAGCACCTCATCGAGTTGTTCTCGCGTCGGCGGCCGGACCACTTCCGCAGTTTGGGCATTCACAGCCTGCCGGGGCATTTTCGCATGTTGGAAAAAGCCCTGCAAAAAGCCGCCGGAGACGGCAGCGTGGAAATTTCCGCCGCCGAAGCAGAGCGCATCCTCGATCGCGATGAACTCTTCCGCGCCGTTGTCGTGCAGCGCAGCCGCGCCTATGCGCGTCGCAGCCAGGAACAGCACGGCGGGGCGCAGGTCATCTTCCCGCAGCGTCAACCGCCCAAAGTGGCCGCTTACTCGCTGCAGAAAACCTACGGCGGCCTGCTGGACGAACTCAAAAAAGCCTTCAGGAAAGAAAAACCCCTGCTCAGCCTGGCCGTCTATTCCCCCTTGAATTATCCCGTCCAACAGATGACCTTCGACGGCAAGAGCGGCCTGGACTACGAATTCGAAAAAGGCCGCCAGGAACAGGTGGTCGGCCTCATTCGCACGCAATTGCTCAAACGCTTCGAGAGTTCGGCCTATGCCTTCCGCGCCACCTGCGAAGACTTGCTGCTCAAACTGCTCGCCTGGGTGGAAGTCCATAGCGAGACGCCCGCCGAAGCCCGCCGCCTGCAACGCTGGAAGGCGCAGCACGAGGCCTTGCTGGTCGAAATCAACCGCCGCAAGCAGGAGGAAAGCGGCGAGGAGGAACTGGAAGACGATGCCAGCCTGCCGCTCGACCTGCTCGAAAAGGTGCAGAAACTCTCCCGCCGCCAATACCGCGTAGAAGAAATTCTCGATGAAACCTACCTCGACCTGGAGCAGTTGGTCGCCTTCTTGCGCGAGGTGCGCCACATCTCGGCGGCCAACGATGACAAAGTCCAGGCGCTGATTTCCCTCCTGCGCAACGATGACCTGCTCAGCCGTCACAAGGTGATTCTCTTCAGCGAGTATCGCGACACGGCGCGTTACCTGTATCGCACCCTGCAAGAACACGGCTTCACCCACCTTGCCGAAGTGGACAGCGGCCGCGGCGGCGACCGCGGCGAGGTCATTGCCGCTTTCTCGCCCTACTACAACGAATCCAGCAGCGGCGAATTGGCTGCCCAGGGCAAAGAGGAAATCCGCATCCTCCTCAGCACCGACGTCCTCTCCGAAGGCCTCAACCTGCAGGACGCCTCGCTGCTCATCAACTACGACCTGCACTGGAACCCGGTGCGCCTGATGCAGCGCATCGGACGCGTTGACCGCCGCCTCGACCCCTCCGCCGAAGCGCGCCTGCTGGCAGACCATCCCGAAGTGCGCGACCTGCGCGGCAAGGTCTATTTCTGGAATTTCCTGCCGCCCAATGAACTCGACGACGTCCTGCGCCTCTACGAGCGCGTCGCCCACAAGACCCTGCGCATCTCGAAACTGTTCGGCATCGAAGGCAGCCAATTGCTCACCCCCGAAGACGACTACGAGGCGCTGAAAGAGTTCGGCCGCGCCTACGAGGGACAGATGAACCCGCTGGAGGAAATGCGCACCCTCTTCAACGACCTGCTCCACGCCCACCCGGGCCTGGAAGAGCGCCTGCGCGAGATGCCCCGGCGCGTCTTCAGCGGACGGACTCACCCCTCGCCGGGGACTCAGGCCGTTTTCCTGTGCTACCGCCTCCCCGGTCCCGATGCGAGCGGCGCCTGGAGCCTCGAGGCGGGCAGCACCAGGTGGTTCCTCTACCGCCTCACCGACCAAAGCATCGAAGAAAACCCCGAACGCATCCACGCCGTCATCCGCTGCCTGCCCGAAACGCCGCGCCGCCTCGCCCTGCCCCCGGAAACGCTGACGCAGATTCGCCGCAAGGTCGAAGAACACATCAAAGATACGCACCTCAAGCGCCTGCAGGCCCCGGCCGGCCAGAAAGCGCTGCTCAAAGCCTGGATGGAGTTGAATTGAATGCGCCCGCAGCGCAAAAAAGGATTTCCCCATCCTGCCAGCAGGAGAACCGCATGCCCACCCACGAATTCGCCAACGTCCAATCCATTCATGATTTCCGGTCGCTGCTGCGCTATCTGCGCCGCGAACTGCACTGGCCGGTTGACGAGGACGCCCCTGCCGAGGACCTGACCTTCTCCTACACTCCCGCCGAATTGGGGCTGGAGGAGGACCAGGCGGGCAAATTCCGCGCCATCCGCCAACTGCGCCCGCTGACGCCCAACCAGCCCTGGGGAATCTTCCTGCTCGAAACGCTGACCCCCAAGGGGTACACCGCCGAACTGCGCCGCCTGCTGCGCGTCCTGGCGCCGCGGGCGCGCGCCCGTTTTGCCCACCTGCCCCACTGGCGGCCCGAAAACCTGCTCTTCCTCATCACCTGCGATTACCGCCAGTTCACCTTTGCCCACTTCAAGGTAGATGTCGAAAATCCGGCCAGGTCGAAACTGGCCGCCTTCGGCTGGGACGAGAACCCCGGCGGAGCGCGCACCCTGCTCGAGTTCAACCTGCCGCCGCTCGCCTGGCCGAACGACCCCGCCGACGCGCCGGCCTGGCTGGCGCAATGGGCCTCCGCCTTCGACGTCGAGAAGGTCACCCGCGCCTTCTTCCGCGATTACCGCGCCCTCTTCGAGCAAGCCGAGGCCGCCGTTGACCTGCCCTGGAGCGCCGAGCAGAAGCGCCTCTACACCCAGCGCTTCTTCAACCGCCTGCTCTTCCTGGCCTTCCTCGAGCGCAAGGGCTGGCTGACCTTCAACGGGCGCAAAGACTACCTGCGGGCGCTCTTCGAGGACTACCTGCGCCACGACCCCGAAAAGCGCCGCTCGGCCAACTTCCACCGCAAACGCCTGAACAGCCTCTTCTTCATGGGCCTCAACAACCCCTACGGGCGCGACCTCGTCCAAAGCGACCCCAATTATCAGGTCCTGCGCGCCCTCATCGGCGAAGCGCCCTACCTCAACGGCGGCCTGTTCGAGCGCGAAGCCGACGACGAGACCTTCTTCTTCCCCGACGACCTGCTCGCCCGCATCCTGAGCGACCTGCTGTACCGTTACAACTTCACCGTCACCGAGTCCACCCCGCTGGACGTGGAGGTGGCCGTAGACCCGGAGATGCTCGGCAAAATTTTCGAGGAACTGGTCACCGGCCGCCACGAGTTGGGCAGTTACTACACCCCCAAGCCGGTCGTCCAGTTCATGTGCCGCGAGGCGCTCAAGGGCTACCTGGAAACGGCTCTGCCGGGCGAGGCCCCCGCCGCCATCGCCCGTTTCGTGGACGAAAACGACGGCGCGGCGCTGCGCGACCCCGAAGCGGCCCTGGCGGCCCTCAGGCGCGCCCGCATCTGCGACCCGGCCTGCGGCTCCGGCGCTTACCTGCTCGGCATGATGCACGAACTGCTCGAAAAGCGCGAAGCCCTCTTCGCCGCCCGCCGCCTCGACGCCCAAACCCTCTACGCCCGCAAGTTGGAAATCATTCAAAACAATCTCTACGGCGTGGACCTCGACCCCTTCGCCGTCAACATCGCCCGCCTGCGGCTGTGGCTCTCGCTGATTGTGGACTACGAGGGCTACCCGCCCCCGCCCCTGCCCAACCTGGATTTCAAAATCGAAATCGGCGATTCGCTCACCGCCCCCGACCCCTCCGGCGGGTTGCAGCCCGATTTGTTCCGCTACGGCCAGGTGCAGGAGTTCCTGCGCCTGAAGAACGAATACCTGAGCGTCCACGCCGGTTCGGAGGAGAAGAGGCGCCTCCTGGCGCAAATCGAGGACCTGAAAGCGCGCATCCAGGCCTGGGCGCGTCCCCGCAGCGCAAAATTGATTTCGCCCGACGGCGGACGGGAGGAAATCCCGTCCTACGCTTTCGACTGGCAGGTGGAATTTGCCGAGGTGTTCGCGCCTGAGTTGTTCCCTCACCCCGGCCCTCTCCCAGCGGGAGAGGGAGGGTTCGATATCGTCCTGGCCAACCCGCCGTATGTGCGCCAGGAACTCATCAAAGACCTGAAGCCTGCTCTCAAGAGAGTGTACGGCGAGTTATTCACCGGCACCGCCGATTTGTACGTCTATTTTTACCTGCGCGCCCATCAATTGCTCAAGCCGGGCGGGACAATGGTTTTCATCTCGTCCAACAAATACTTCCGCTCGGCCTATGGCGAAACGCTGCGCGCCTTTTTGGGCAAAAATACCCGCCTGCGCTACCTGATAGACTTTAGCGATTCGCCCGTTTTTCAGGCCATTGCCTACCCCAGCATTCTGGTCGCCCAAAAGAACACCCCCGATGAGCGACATTCCTTCCAGGCTCTTTCGTGGAAATCGGACGCTCCGTTGGAAAAATTCGACGAAGCCCGCCAGGCCCAGACCTTCACCATGCCCCAAAGCGACCTGACCCCCGCCGCCTGGCGGCTGGAAGACCGCGCCACCCTGCGCCTGCTGGAAAAACTGCGCCGCGCCGGAACGCCGCTGGGCGAGTATGTGCAGGGACGCTTTTATCGCGGCATT
>CALGPL010000061.1 GCA_937960595.1 uncultured Anaerolineales bacterium
GGTACGGCCTTGCGGCGATACCCTGCCGAGGTAACGGTCGGCTTCCGGCTCACTTACTCCCACTGTTCACCGAACACTGAACACTGGTTTCTGCTCGCGGCTCCGGGAGGATTTTCGGCTCCGTTGGCTGGCCCGGCTCGCACCGTTTCCGGGTTCGCTGACAGCGGCGGGGAGCCTACTCGTTCCCATCCTCGCCTTTCGAGAGCGAATTATGCCACAGAATGGGCGAGGCTTCAAGGTTTGTCTGGTGAACGAAATCTATGGTTGCTCGGGGGAATTCTTTGGTATACTCTCCCTCGTTCAATACGAGACGGCCTTCCCCGGCCTGGTAAGCGCAAAAAAGGGGACAGTCCACGCCGCCGCAAGATGACCGTTGCTCGGGGAACCGCATCACTCACCAGGAGCCTATCCATGAGCGCCAAACTTGTCGAACGCCTGATCATCACTGCTGAGAAATCCCGCCCGGCCCCCGATGGCGGTTTTCTTTTGAGCGGCGCCGAAGTCAGCGTAGAACTGCCTTTCGAACCGGCCCGCTATCTGTATCACGGCTGGCAATCCTGGTCTCTGGCCGCCTGGCGAGAAATCGATCAGCCTTTGCCTCTCCAAAAACCGGCCATCCTTCACCCCATGCAACTCGACCCCGTCCATGTTCGTGACGCACGGCCAAACGGCTCCTGGCTGGGGGCGGTCGAAACACCCGAAGAAGGCATCCTGTTCCTGGGCTCCCTCGGCCTGGATGCCCATGTCGAACTGGATGGCCGCCGCCTGATCGGCCGCTACGAAGCCGGAAGCGGCGACTGGTTCGTCGGCGCCGGCGACGAAACAACGGTCATGGCCCGCTACGCCGACCTGCTGGCGAAACGCCTCGGCCAAGGGCGAGTTGCGACGCCGCCGCGGGTCTGGTGTTCGTGGTACAGCCTGTACACTGCCATTGACGAAGCCCTCCTACACAAAGTCCTGGCCGACCTCGGCGACCTCCCCTTCGACGTCTTCCAAGTAGACGACGGCTGGCAGCGGGCAATCGGCGACTGGGAACCCAACGCCAAGTTCCCCTCCGGCATGGACGCTCTCTCGGCTCACATCCGGGCTTCCGGCCGGATTGCCGGTCTCTGGCTGGCCCCTCTCCTGGTCGTCCCCTCCGCGCCGCTCTATCACCAGCATCCCGACTGGTTGTTGCGCGATGAGAAAGGCCATCCCGTCTCGGCCGGCTTCAATTGGGGCGAACCACTCTACGCTCTGGACACCACCCATCCGGCCGCCCTCGAGTGGCTGGCGGCTCTGATGCGCAAGGTGCGCGGCTGGGGCTACGATTACCTGAAACTGGATTTCCTCTACGCCGGCGCCTTGCCCGGCAAACGTTACCTCGACCTGCCGCGCGAGGCCGCCTACCGCAACGGCCTCCAGGTGCTGCGCGAAGCCATGGGCGACGCCTACTTCCTGACCTGCGGCGCGCCGATCCTGCCCTCCATCGGCCTGTGCGATGGAATGCGCGTCGGGCCGGATGTGGCCGATCTGTGGGTCTCGCCGCGAGACGCCATCCTGCTCGCCAATCCGACCACCCCCGGCGGACAGAACGCCCTGCGCACCACCCTCCACCGTCTCTGGCTTTCCCCGTTGCTCCACACCGACCCAGACGTCGTCTACTTCCGCTCGCGACGCTGCAGCCTGTCTCCGCAGGAAAAGGGCCTGTTGCAAGACCTGAGCCTGGTCGCGGGCTTCAAAGCCACCTCCGATTTGCCCGCCTGGTGGACAGCCGAAGAGCGCCAGCAAGTGCAAACCTGGCTAGAAGCGCGTCCGCGCCTGCAACGCCTTGGACGCTACAGTTTCAAGATCGACGATCGCCCGGTGGATTTTGGCCCCCACATTGCGATGCCGCCCACCCCGCGAGGGCTCCAGAAACTTCAGGGCAAGTTGATCGGCTGGCTTGGCAGCCAACCCTTTGTATTGCGCGTCCTGTTCAAAAACGGCGAACGCGCCTTGCAGAAAATGCTGGCAGAAAACGTTTAATTTTTCCCCGCCTCGCCGGTAATGATCGGAACAAGCAGGGTATAAATAGGCAGCACGACCGAGCCCAATGACTGGTTGTACCAATCGAAGAAGGTGAACGGCCCGCCAATCGCAAACATCCAGAGCACCATTGAAATTGTCGAAAGAAATAGGTGCCGGAACGACTTGACCCGCATGACTCGCCACAACCACAAGGGGGTCAAAAACGTCAACGTTCCCGCCAGAATCCACAAGCCCATCTCCAAATAAGCAGGATGATCGGCAAACGAACTGCGCAACACCCCCTCGACCGAAACAAAAACCATCACGATCTCGGTGGGAATGTATTTCAACAGGCGGGAAAGATAACTGTCTCCGGAATTAATGGATCGGGCCATGTCTCTCTCCAAAGGAACAGAATCGGCGCACCATGTATACTATATAACAAATTCTCCGATCGAACAACAAGAAAACCGGATCAACTTCTGTCTGCAATCAAAGCCGACAGGGTCCGCACCGCCCCCGGCTCGGACAAATGCAGGCGCAAGACGCGCCGGCCGCGAGCGAGGAGCGCCTCGTAGTCGCCCAGCGCCTGACAGCGCTGGAGAACGCCAAAGGTCAATCCCTGGCCGGGGATTTCCACATCCTCGACCGGATCGGCGGTAATCTGCAAGAACAAACCGGTATCCGGCCCGCCCTTGTGCAGTTGGCCCGTCGAGTGCAGGAAACGCGGCCCAAAGCCGACCGTCGTGGCGCAGCCGGTGCGGGCGCGGACTCCCAGCCGCAGTTCGGTGAGGACGGCTTCCATCTCGGCCGTGCGCGGCAGATAGGCATTGATGGCGACGTAGTCGCCGGGGCGGCTGGCGCCCAGGAAAGCGGCCAGAACAGCACCGAGATCTGCCCCCTCGACTCTCTGCCCCGCATAGACTTTGACGCCGTCCCCTTCCCAGGCTGGCTTTGGCTCCTCCAATTTCTTGTTTTGGCTATACGCAAACAATTTGGCCTTGGTGCGGTCTTTGTTGTCTTGCACATCGGGCTGATCGAAGGGATTGACGCCCAGCACAGCACAGGCATAGGCAATGGCCATTTCCCAACGGTAGAATTCCGGAATCAACGCGTATGGCCCCGGGATGGGAAACTCCAAGACAGGCTGCCCCGCCCGGCGCAATTGCGTCACGGCCGCATCCTGTTCGCCGCTTTGGCGCAGATAGACGAACAGGCGGTCGCTGCCGTAATCGCCCGGAGCGCCGACCGGCTCGCCATCCACTACGACGATGCCCCGGCCCTGCTTGCCGGACGACTCGGCAATCAGTTGCTCAAGCCATGAGCCAAACGGACGGAGGGGGGCGTCGGCAATCAGAGTCAGTTTGTCGCGGCCGGCGAGGGCTGCCTCTCCCAGAATGGCGCCCAGCACCAGACCCGGATTGCGCCCTCCGTTGACGTCCGCCCCGCACTGGTCTGCCATGCGGGCGGCCTCGTCGAGAATCGTCTCCAGGTCGAGGCCGAGCAGGGCGGCGGGGACAAGGCCAAAATGGGTCAGGACGGAGAACCGCCCGCCCACGCTGGCATCTGCCAGGAAAGTCTTGCGAAAGCCGCGGGCGTTGGCCAGGGCGTCGAGCGAGGTGCCGCGGTCGGTGATGGCCACAAAATGGTCGCCCACCCGCCGGCCGAGCGTCTTCTCACCCAGCGCCCAGAAGTAGTGCAGCATGGCATTGATCTCGGCCGTCCCGCCTGATTTGCTTGCGACGGTATAGAGCGTCTCTTCGGGCGGGAAGGCTCGCGCCGCCGCCAAGACCTGGGCCGGGTCGGTGGAATCGAGGATGGCAAACTCAAATCCCGGCGGACAGCCAAACACGAGGGCCAAGAGTTCGGGGGCAAGCGATGAACCGCCCATGCCGAGCAGCAGCGCCTTGCGCGGGCCGGCGCGGCGGATAGAGGCGGCGAAACCGTTGATCTCGCCTACATGACGGCGGGAGGTTTTGGGCAGGGTGACCCAGCCGAGCCGTTGACGGATCTCCTCCTGCCCGGCCGGATCGGACGTCCACAATGACGGATCGGGGCGGTGCAGACGGGCCGGGGCGTCGTCGGCTACGAGGCGGGCCACGCTGCGGGCGGCGGGCGCGGCCAAAGGTCCCAAATCGGCCACGGCTGCAGTTCGGCGCGCTTCGATCGTCGCCATCATGGCCGCGAAGGCGTCCGCGAAAGCGCGCACACCTTCAGCCTCCAGTTCCTCGGCGACTCGCTCGATGAAAATACCCGCCTCGGCCAAATCCTGCATCAGACGGCGGGCGCCGTCCAGGTCTTTCGTCAGGGTGTGGGCGACCGTGCCGTGATCGCGGAAAGCCTCCAGCGTTTGAGGAGGAACGGTGTTGACGGTGGCCGGGCCGATCAGTTCATCCACATAGAGCGTATCAGGGTAAGCCGGGTTCTTGGTGCTGGTGGAGGCCCACAGCGGACGCTGGATGCGTCCACCCGCAGCCTGCAGACTGGAAAAGCGCTCGCCGCCGAAGACTTTGCGGAATTCATCGTAAGCCAGGCGGGCATTGGCGATGGCCGCCCGGCCGCGCAGAGGCGAATCGGGAGGCAACCAAGCGTCGATCTTGGTGTCGAAACGGGAGACGAAGAACGAGGCCACCGAGGCGACCTGCTCGATCGGCTGACCGGCCCGCAGGCGGTCTTCCAGTCCAGAAAGGTAGGCGTCCATCACCTCGCGATAGCGCTGAAGCGAAAAGATGAGCGTGACGTTGACGTTGACCCCGGCGGCGATCAGGCGACGCACGGCAGGCAGTCCCTGCGGCGTGGCGGGAACCTTGATCATCAAATTGGGAAAAGCGACCTTCTGCCAGAGTTCCCGCGCCTGGGCAACGGTGGCTTCGGTGTCGTGGGCGAGGGCGGGATCGACCTCCAGGCTGACATAACCGTCTGCGCCGCCGGTCTCGTTGTAGAGGCGCAGGAAAAGTCCGCAGGCGGCGCGGATATCCTCCACGGCCAGTTGCCAGAAAATTTCTTCTGCCTTCCAGCCGGCCCAGGCCATGGGGAGCAGCGCGGAATCATAGTCATTGGTGCGGGCGATGGCAGCATGAAAAATCGAAGGGTTCGAGGTGATCCCTCGAATCTCACCGCGGGCAATCATGCCGGCCAGTTCGCCGTTCTCGATGAGACGGCGCTGGATGTTGTCGTACCACAAGGACTGACCGAGGTCGGTAAGTTGTCTGAAACGGGAAGGCATGGAGTCTCCTACGAATGCGGATAATTTTTTGGACAAGACACGGTCAATTCATCGGCGCGCTTCCAGGGCGCGGATTTTGGACACCCTTCTGGCGTGGCGTTCCTGGCCCGGGTCGCGGCCCAGGAAACGGGCCGCCAGAAAGGCCGACACGATCTCACGCGCCGGTTCGGGCCCGATGATGCGAGCGCCCAGGCAGAGAACATTCATGTCATCATGTTCGACGCCCTGATGGGCAGAATAGGTGTCATGACAGACACCCGCATAGACGCCGATCATTTTGTTGGCGGCAATGCATGCCCCAACCCCCGACCCGCACACCAGGATGCCGCGCTCGGCTTCCCCCATCTGAATGGCGCGGCCGACCTTCTCGGCGTAATCGGGATAATCGACCGGCTCGGCCGAATCGGTCCCCAGGTCCAGGGGGGTGTGTCCGGCGCGGCGCACGGCCTCCAGAACGGTTTCTTTCATCGGATATCCGGCATGGTCACAGGCAATCGCAATCTTCATGGCACAGTCCTTCTGCGGGAATTTTACCATGTCCGGCCGATGGCCAAATTGCAAGAAACGCATTTGCATTTCGGGGATTTCTATGCAATAATACTCCTAGCAAGTCTCCTAATCCTCATTCACCCTTAAGGAGAAAAAATGTGCCTATTATTCTTTGAGATCGCCCTCTTCGTCAGCGGTTTGATTGCATTGATTAACGCCAAATTCCCCTCGGCAAAGGAACCTTTTTAACCGGCGCGAAGGCGCGGATTGCCGGCGGTATTCTCATGCTGCCGATTCCGCTGGCATTGGGAGCCGGGGTGCTCCTTGGCGCGCTGATGGGGACGGGAGCACTGCCCTACAGCACGCAAGATTACATTCCGTGCATCGAAATCGGGATTGTTCTTATCTGCGTGGGCGGCGCCTACGGCTTCGCCTATGCCAACAAACCGAGCGCTCCCCCGCCGCAGGAGCCGCCGAGCATTCCGCCCCAAGAGCCGCCCGCCGTTCCCCCGGCCCCTTAGGGGCCGCTTAACCGCAAGGAAAAGGTATGACGACCTCTCCGCCCAATCCCATTCAACAATTGGCCAGTGAAATCAGCGCCTTGCAGAGCAAAATCGGCCAATTGCAAGAAGGCGTCCGGCTGAAAACCGCGCGTGACGCTGTCGAGGATCTGCAGACCAAAGTCAACGGCATGGCGCAGCGCCTTGCCGGCCTGCGTCAGCGTGGGTACGTTTTCGAGAAAGAACTAGAGCCACAGGCTGCCGATTTTGTCAAGCAGTGGCAGGGGCTCTACCCCTCTATCCAGCAGCAAGTTAACGTACAAGCGGCTCAATTGCAGGCTGCGCTGCGCCCCCTCGAGACTCAAATGACCCAGTTGGGCGGCTTGCGCAACAATCCGATGGCAGCGCGGCCGCTGGTCGCCAGCCTCAAGGCCGCCGTCGCGACGCTGGAAGGCCAGGTCTCGGCCGCCGAGCGGACAATTGCGGGCATGTACGACCGCTTCAGCAACGAGGTTTCCAAAGCAGACCGACACCTGAGCGACATCGAGCAATTGTTGGCCGATCTGGCCGAGGCCAGTTTTCCGTTGCTGCCAACCGAAGCCGGAATCGCTTCGGTCAAGGCCGTCTGGTGCAAGATGGGCAAGGAACAGAAAGACGACCCAGAGGGGGTGTTGTTCCTGACCGACCAGCGTCTGATCTTTGAACAGAAAGAGAAGGTGACCACCAAGAAAGTCCTGTTCGTGGCCACCGAAAAGCAAAAGGTACAGGCGCTGCAGTGGGAGGTGCCGGTTGCCCTGGTGGACAGGGTGCAGACCAGCAAACAGGGGCTGATGAAGAACGAGGATCACATCGAAGTCCGCTTTGTCTCAGGGGCGCCGCGCGAGGTGGTCCATCTCCACATCTGGGAATCGTGCGACCAGTGGCAGGCGCTCATCCAGCGGGCCAAGGCCAAGGAATTCGACAAGGATCGCGCCATCGCCATTGACCAAAGCGAAGTGGATAAGGTCAAGGCTGCCCCCAGTCAATGTCCGTCCTGCGGAGCCAACCTCAATCAGGTGATCCTACGCGGCCAGGATACGCTGAAGTGTGAATACTGCGGCTACGTCATCCGGTTGTAAACGGTCTGTCAAAACAAAAACTTCCGGGGCCTGGCAACCCCGGAAGTTTTTTAACGTCTTTCCGCCTCTTAGCCGCAGCCGCCGCCAGACGGGCCGCGCCGGCGCTCCAATTCGATGCGGGGGGTGTATTCGATTTCCCATTCATGAGGATTGGGATCGGCCGCTTCGTAACGGTCGCCCAGGGCCGCCGGGAAGGAATAATCCAAGCGGTCAACCGCGCCCGGCACAGGGGTCGGGACGATGTCGGCCTCGCCCTGACCGAAGACCGCGATCCAATTGTTGATTCCGCCTTCGAGAATGTAAACGTTCGGCACAGATTCGGCCACCAGCAGCCGCCAGGCGTCGGTGGCAGCCGCTTCGTCGTTGCTCATCACCACCACGATCGTGCGGCCGGAATCGACAGTCAACAGCGTCGGAATCAGGTCGGGGAGTTCATCCAGCCCGACTCGGCGAGCGCCGCGAATATGGAATAGGTTGTAATCGGCTTCGCTGCGCACATCGAGCAGAATCGTGCTTAGCCGCGGATCGGCCATTGTGTGCAGCAATTCGGCCGGATGGATTTGAACCAGGCGGCGGGAGAGTACTTCCTCGACCGGCAGCGTTATCTTCTCGCCCTCCACAGTACGGGTGAGGGTCAGGCGGGCATATTTCTCAGCCGTCGTCGGCTCGCCCAGTACAATCGTCGCCAGGGCAATGACCACCAGCGCAGCGGCCCCGAAGATGCGCTGCTTGGGTTCTTTTTTCAAATCCCGCTTGCCGAAGATGCGCTCCAGTTGTTCAGCCCCCCAAAACATGAACAGGGCCATCAACACAACCAACAGGACCACCACTCCGGTCGGTAGGTGGAAAACGTCCATCAGCGTCAGACGGCCATAATAACTATTGGTATTCCACCAAACCCAATAGGCATCGACTGTTTCGCCAAAGGCCCAGATTCCAAAGAGGGCGCCCAGGACAAAGAAAATACCATCTATTTTCAATGTGGCCGCCGACACAAGCGAGGTGCCCGGGCACAAACCGCCGATGATGAAGCCAACGCCCATAATCAGGCCGCCCACAATCCCCGGCCAGAGATAAGTCTCGGGGACATAGACCAAGTTGAAGTCGAGAATGCCGAGGGCCGAGGAGAAAAAGAGCAGCACCATGGCAGTCACAATCGCCCCGAACATGACCTTGAGGACAGTCAATTCTTTGAAATAGAACTGGGCCGCCAGTTTCTTCGAATCGCCGAAACCCGAACTTTCCAGCACAAAACCGAAGAAGAAACCGATTACGCCAAAGACCAGATAGGTCCAGGGATTTTCGTGCAGGGGACGCAGGAAGGGTTCAAGAGGGAAGAGGTTCATGGTGCGCTCCTTCAGTTCCAGAATTTGCGCATGAAATAGGCCAGAGCATAAGCACCGGCAAAGATGCACATCATCAGCGCCCAGGAACCGGCCGAAAGTGTGGCTCCGCCCGAAAGCGCCTGACCGGAGGTGCAACCGCGCGCCATGCGCGCGCCGTAGGCCATGATCGTCCCGCCGGCAAAGGCCATGAACAGGCGCAGGCCGTTCGAGACGCGCGGCCCCTTGTTGATCTCGGGGCGCACGCGGCCGTTGATCAGGCCGGAGACGAATCCGCCGACAATGGCGCCCAACACCACCGGGACACTCCAATCGTCAAGTGGATTCAGGCTGCCGCCGGCCAGTTTGAGCAGGTAGGGCGTGCGGTCAATGTGGCCGGGGACCACGGCATCCTGGCCCGCCGCGATCAGACGGTTGAGACCGCCCGAAGCGCCCAGCCCGTTGCGGGTCAAAAGAAAGGCCACGAACAGGACGATTCCGAGCAGCGCGCCCCCCAAATAAGGGTGCATGTAGGGCTTTTCGGGAATTCCGAACAATCCTTTTTTCGGTTTCTCAGGAATAGCAGCCATTATTTTTTCTCCTTTCGGGGAGGTCGCGGTTCTTCTGCCGAAGGATGCGCCTCGACCTCCTCCCAGCCGGTAACCATAGCCTTGATGCTATCAAGCGGACGAGGGCCGCCGGTGGTGGTCAGATAGACATGGGCCACAATGAAAGCCGCGAACAGCCAGGCAATCAGGGTGTGGAACGGCGCCAGACCGGGCAAACCACCCAAGAGGTTAGCATATTGTGGCCAGCGCTGAACGCCCCACATCAGGATGCCCGTCAGACCCTGGAGCGGCAAGAGGATGTTCAGAATGGCGACGTATGTCACCTGTTGAAGCGGATTCATCTTCCGTTCGGGGCTTTTCTCAAACGGATGCGGTTCTTGCCTGAAAATGCCGCGCAGGTAATAGAGACCCTGACGGATGGCGTCATCGAAGAAGCCACGCGGCCGGGGCAGGAACTGCTTGATCTTGCCGCTGGCAAGGTGGTAGAACAACGATAGAGCCGCGTTGAGTGCCAGCAGCACCGCCAGCACATTGTGCATGACCACCACCCCGCGGAAAGAGAAGATCCCAAACAGATCCGGGCGGTGGATAATCAAGCCGCTGAAGAGCAGCAAGACAATCGCCAGGGTCTGCAGCCAGTGCCAGAGCCGCTCGTAGGCTTCATACATGTACACACGCTTGAGGCTCGGCGTATGCTTCGGGCGGCGCAGAGAGGTGTAAAAACGCAGGCCACTGTGCCCCGCCACCGCGCCGAGGACGCCCAAGAAAACCAATCCGCCCGTCCAGTCCACCCAGGCCACGCGGCTATGGCCGAAGATGTACGTATGCGCCGGATCTGGCCGGAAATACAGCGCCCCGTCTTCGCCCACATAGACTTGGCCATCGATCGAAACATTCGTATCATTCACCAACTCGGGGTCGACGTCATACGGGGCGTAAGCAGCCAATTGGATCGGCTGCGTGAGGCGCGATTGCGAAGTGTGGCAGGTCTCGCAATCCTCGAGCGCCCACTCGCCGGCAGCCACATTGTGATTCACGCTGTACGGATAGACCTGCCCGACGATGCGCGGGTTGCGCAGCCCCAGACCGCTCAACCGCCCTGCGACCGTGGCCTGTTTCGCGGGCGAATCGATGACCAGTTCACCCGAACTCAGTCGCCCGTCGCCGTCGGAATCGAAGGCCGACAGAATCTCGGGGGCGTAGTCGTTGCCCACAAAATAGGCGGCCCGCAAATCTACCTGCCGGACGGGCAAGGTCCGACCGCCGGCATCTTCATAGACCCAGTACCAGACGGTAATCAGGTTATAAGGAGCAAGCAAGGTATCGCCATCCACGTTCTGGCGCAGCAACAAAACCGGCTGATACCCGCTGACCAGTTGAGTCGGCGACGTACCCAGCCCTTCCACGCCGCGACAAGCAACGGCGGGCTGCTCCTCCACAGTCAGAACGGTCCAATCGTAAGACTGAATCGCCGGTGCGTATAACTGCGGGATGTGACAACTCTCGCAAGCCACCACCTCCATGTGACGCTCGGTGTAGGGCAGCCAATCGGCATGCGTGGAGAGGGCGTCATGGCAGGAGTCGCAGCGCCGCATGGTTCCTTTCAATTCGGGAGCAACGTTGTATTGCGCGCTCTGGCCGCGGGCGAAATTATGATCGGGGCGCTGCAAATACTCGCCCAGTTCGAGCCGGCGCGGGTCGAAGATCAGGCCCGGCGGGCGCGTGGCGGTCGATTCGGTGTAATAGACCGGGTTGTTGAGCGAGAAATGGCAATCGGTGCAGTCCAACTGCCGCTCGGCGTGGATGTCCCAAGAGCGGCTGAGGCCGTCCTTCCCGGCCAGGTTGACGCCTGATTGATTGATCCGGCGGGGCGAGATGACCTGGCCGGTCAGCGCAGTCTGGGGATTGGTCAGGTCGTTACAAGCAGAAAGCGTCAGCGGCGCGTTGGTAGTCTGAACCGTGCCGTGACAGGCCGCGCAATTGGCATTGGTCGGGTCCTGAATGGTCACGTATTGCGGCAGAAGTTTGCCCTCTGCATCGAACGCGGCCGGATTCCAGATGTAATCTCCGCCTGCCGAGCGCGAGAGGAGGCCGGAGCCGGCCAGGGTGGCAGTATTGGCCCAGCCAAAGTTGCCGGCCCGGATCGCATCCAGGCGGGCAGCATTGTTCGGGTTCTCGGTGTGACACAAGAAACAATTCATCTCGATCACGCCCGATTCTCGCCAATCCCAGGCCACCGGCTGGCCGGTTTGAGGGTCGAGGATGGCCGCGTCCGGGTTCTGCGCATCGGCGGCAAGATCGAGCAAAGCCTCGCCGCTGCGGCTCGTCACCGCCGGTCCGCCGCCTGCATGGCGCGGGCCGTAGAGCAGCACCCATTCAGGGGTCCCCAAATCGAAACGTTCATCACCGGGGCGCGAAAGATAGCGGTAAGTGAGCGGATCCCACTGGCCATACATGCCGCCGCTCGGGCTCAGACCCGTCTCTTGCCCGGCCAGAATTTCACCCAAGCCGACGTCGGCATGGTAACTGTGACCGGCGATGAATTCGGTGTCGTGGCACTGACCGCAGGTCTGCATGGTCGAGACCGGCGCGCCGCTTTCCAGTACATTCACCCCGCCGGCATCGAGAAGGGCAAAAGTTGGATGGAGCGGCGAGGCCTGGGCGGGCGGGACCTCCGAACTGCCCGCCGAGACGCGTGCGATTCCCAAGCCGAGGGCAGCCAGCGCCAAGAGCGCGCCGCCGACAGCCATCCAGGCGCGAGGAGATAAGCGTCGAAAGAAAGGCATGGTGTCATCCCTCCCAGGTTAGGGTGTGCGGAAACGGCCGCCCCACTCGATCGGATCGCCGGGATAGCCCAGCGCTCTCCAGTCCAGGCGCCCTTCCGCGCCGTGGCAGTCCTCGCATTGCAGGGCGTTGGCAGCCGCCTGGACCATGTGTGTGGTGGGCCAATACATCCACGTTTCGGTGAAGCCGTATTCACCGCTGTAAGGCAGACCGGTGACCTGCTCCCCAAGCAGGAAAGCGTTGTTCCAGTCGAAATTATCCCAGTAACCGTTCGGCCCGGCAGTGACGGGGGTCAGCAGATAGTTGTAGCGCACATCGTAAGGTTGAATGGCGACGTGGAGTTTGAAGGGGAAAATGCGCGCCGAAGGATCGTCAATGTTACCGGACGGGATGTTGAGATAAGTGATTCCCCCCGGGTTCACCGGATCGCCCATGATATAACGGTAATCCAGGTTGCCGTTGAACCACAAATATTGCGGAATGACATTCGATTCGTAGATGAACGAGCCTTTGATCTTGAGGTAAGTATAGTGGTCTTCCGGCAAGTCCTGACCGGCCGTTGACCAATCCCAGAAGATTTTGGTCGGCTCTTCGGGTGAGATGAGCGGGATATGGCAGGTCTGGCAGGCGACCGATTGGACATGGGCATTGATGCGCTCGTCGGCGTGGAGGCTCTCGGAGTGACAATCGGTGCAGGCCACCTGTTCGGCCGGATCGACCCGGTAATTGTCCACCACCAACCGGCCGCGCACCTGGTGATCCACGGTCACATGGCAATCGGTACAGAGAAAATTATTGGTGTTGCCCATGTGAATATCGAGTTCGTCATCGGCCAGATACAAACTCTCGGCCAGGTCGCCATGTTTGACGTCATTGCCGCCGCCGCCGTTGAAGTGGCAATAGCCGCAATTCTCACGCGTCGGGACGCGCACACTGCGCGCCGCCGCCAGCAGATCCACCCCCTCGGCCGGGTTACCGTAATCGCCGCGGGCATAGAGACTCATGTCGGCGTGACAGATCAGGCAATCCACATTCTCTTGCGCAGAGAAATCGTAAGGCACGCCATCTTGCCAGTTATATCCTGTGTGGCAGGACATACACTGACGCTGATTGCCCTGGGCGCTGATGCAGAAATTGTTGAGTTGATTGATCTTGCCGATCGTCACCGGCTCATCTCGCCAGGGAACGTCAAAGGGGCGACTTTGCCAGGTCCAGTGTGTGGTCGCCATGAGCTGAGCCGCCGAGTCGGGATGACATTCGAGACAGGCGAGCGTCACCTCCTGGGGCGTCTCGAAAGGCCCCTGAACGATGTCGGCATGGCTGGTGTGAACCGGGTGCTGCGGCAGCCCCGCCCACGGATCGTCCCGCAGGGCCGCGCTGCGCGGCCAGAAATAAACAACAGGCACCAGAAGGATCAACAAGATGCCTATCCCGCCAAGAATCCAGAATGGCTTGACCTTTTTCATGGCATCTCCTCAAGAGTGTGATTTACCGATTTCCGCTGACCAGACTGGCCTGGAATTGGACGCGTTCACGCATGATGGCGCGCAAAATATCGAGCGCTTCGATGACGCGATGATCGGCCAGCGAATAGACCACCATCGCGCCCTGACGCGAGGCCAGAACCACGCCTCGGTCGCGCAGAATCTTCAAATGCCGCGAGACGGAAGGTTGCGGCACATTGAGTTCCTGCGTCAGTTCGGTCACGTTACGAGGACGCTCATCCAGAACGTACAGGATGAGCATGCGCGTCGGATCCACCAGAGCGGAACAGAAATCGGCATGGAGCGAGTTGATTTCTTGGGAAAGGGTTTCAATATCCATATTACAATATTCGGATAAGTGAATATTCGCTCAATCACATCATACAACATCGGAGCGCCCAAGTATAGTGTATTTTGTCACATAAAAGATGTGATATGCCGATTCCCCCCGGCGCGCAAAATGTCAGGCGTAGGAATCTCGCAGCGCGGCCGCAGGCAGGACGATGCATCCTTCGTCACGGTCCCCCACCTGGCAGACTTCATCCGGCGCGGTCGCGGCCCGATAGGCCGTGTAAGCCGCAGCCAGGGCGTCCAGTTCTTCGGGCGCGTACACGAATTCGAGCGGAAGGATTCCTTTGAGCAGTTTATGCCGCGTAATTTCCTCAAAAAACGCCATCGGGTCTTTGATGCCTATCCCGCACTCGTGCAGAATCAATTGGCGCTGAAGACGGCCCTCGAGACTCGGCTTGGGCAGAGGCGCCTGCCCAAGCAGCGTACAAAAGACGGCATGCGGATGGGTTTCCAAGAACTGGAAAGCGGTATGTTCAGCAGGATAGGGCCGAAAGCCGCTCGTCTCCAGGCGGGCGTAAAGATCGAAGGCGCTCTGCTGCCAGGCGGCGCACAACTCCCGTCGCCCCGGCGTAGCCGAAACGGGGATGCCGCGCTGGCGCAACTCGAACTCCGCCAAACGCAAGTCCACGCCGCGCAAAGGCGCCGGCGTCTGACGTTGCTTTTCCATACGCCGACGCACCAGGCCGCCATTCGGACGCGGCGGGGCATTCACGGCCGCGCAAACCGATCGCCTGCCACGCACAAAATCCAACACATCGTCTAACTCGCCACGCTGCAGCGCCAACAGGCGCCCATCCCCTCCCAGCGCAGCAAAGGTGAACGGCTGACGGGCAGCAGTCGGGTCGATTCCAACAAACAACTCGAAGGAGAAAAGCATAAGCGGCAACCCCAAACGAAATCGGTCAACTTGATCTGCGTCTTTACCGCCAAGACGCCACGGCGCCTCTACAAAGATTCTTGGCGTTCTTCGCGCCTTGGCGGTTATTACGGAGAGAGTCTAATTATGGTAAACTGCGGCATGTAAATATAAGTGTAGAACAAAAATGATTTCCGCGCAACCGCCTTTCCGCCGCATTCTGTTGGTTTGCATCCTGATCCTGGGGCTGGGCTGGATCTTCCTCAGCCGAGTCGAGACCGGCCAAACGACCGGCGGCCCGATTCCTGCCCCCCAAACCGGCTTCCTCGCCCCCGCCTTCGAACTGGAGGCCCTGGATGGTCAGGCCATCTCCGGCGACGATCTGCGCGGCCGCCCCCTCATCCTGAACTTTTGGGCTTCGTGGTGCGCCCCCTGCCGCGCCGAAATGCCTGCCCTCCAGGCCGTCGCCGAGGCCTACCGCGAAACCGGCTTGCTCGTCCTGGCCATCAACGCCACCTCCCAGGACCGCCCGGCCGACGTCGGCGCGTTCGTCAGCCAGTACAGTCTGACCTTCCCCATCCTGCTCGACCGTGAAGGGCAAGTCGGCCGGCTGTATCAGATCCAATCCCTGCCCACGACCTTCTTCATCGGCCGCGACGGCCTGATCCGAGATGTGGTCATCGGCGGGCCGATGAGTTCTGCCTCCCTGCGGGCGCGGGCCGATTCCCTCTTGCAGGAGACGCCTTGATGTTCCCCACCCTGTCGCTCGGCCCGCTCTCCATCCGGACCCCCGGCCTGCTCCTGCTGGTGGGCGTCTTTCTCGGCCTCAGCCTGGCCGAGCGCCACGCTGCCCGCCGCGGGCTGTCCCCCGACCGGTTGTACAGCCTGATCTTGCTTATCACCCTGACCGGTCTCGCCGGGGCCAGGCTGGCCTTCGCCGCCCAGCATCTCGCCGTCTTTCGCGCCGCGCCCCTGGGCCTGCTCTCCCTCGATCCTGCCCTGCTCGATCCGATCGGCGGACTGGGGACGGCAGTCCTCGCTGCCCTGCTCGCCGGACGCCGTTGGCGGCCGGCCTTCTGGCCCACCCTCGACGCGCTCACGCCCGCCCTGGCCGTCGCGGCGGTCTTCGTTGGCCTGGCGCACCTGGCGGCCGGCAGCGCTTTCGGCGCACCCACCTCCCTGCCGTGGGGAATCTTCCTGTGGGGCGAAACGCGTCATCCAACGCAAATCTATCAGACGCTCGGTTCGGGCCTGATCCTGGCAGGCCTCTGGCGGCAGTTTGGGCGCTCGACGCCCCCCGGTCACCTGTTCCTGAAATTCACGGCCCTGACGGCCGGGGGGGCGCTCTTGGTGGAAGCCTTTCGCGCCGACAGCGTCGTCCTCTCTGGCGGCCTGCGCCAGACGCAGATCCTGGCCTGGATCATCCTGGCGTTCTCTCTGGGCCTGCTCGAACGCCGACCGACTACGTCGGCGGAATCGGCCGGCTCACCCCCGACCCACTCGTCGCAGGACCGTTCCCTCTCCCAGTAAAAAAGTGGCTATGCGCAAAGACCGTGTTTTTATCGAAAATCTGCACATCCAGGCCATCCTGGGCGTCTATGAATGGGAGCGCCAAACGCCGCAGGAAGTCATCGTCAGCGTCTCGGTCTACACCGATACGCGTCGCGCTGCTCGCCTGGACGATATCACCGGCTGCGTGAACTACGCCGAACTGGCAGACGAAATTCGCACCCTTGTTCAGCAGGCGCGGCGGTACACGGTCGAGGCCCTGGCCGAAGATATCGCCCGCCTATGCCTCCGCCGGCCCGAGGTCCGGAAAGCGACCGTCTGCGTCCGCAAGCCGCAAGCCATTGCGGGGGCCGAATCGGCGGGGGTGGAAATCGAGCGTCACCATCCTAGAACTGCAAAGGCATAGCCCCGCGGGCAATGTTTTCGAGGAATTCCTGACGAGTCGCCAAGTTGGCCCGGAAAGCGCCGTGCATGGCGGAGGTCGTCAGGCGGGCGTTGTGTTTCTGGACGCCGCGCATTGACATGCACAGGTGCAGCGCCTCGATGACCACGGCCACCCCCTGCGGCTTGAGTAAATCCCGCAAGAAATCGGCGATTTGGCGCGTCATCCGCTCCTGAACCTGCAGGCGGCGGGCGTACATGTCCACCACGCGGGGAATCTTCGACAGGCCCAACACCTTACCATCGGGAATGTAAGCCACATGCGCTCGTCCAATAAACGGCAACATGTGATGTTCGCACAGGCTGTAGAATTCGATGTCGCGCACGAGAACCATCTCGTCGTATTTGACCTCGAAAAGGGCATCGTTGACCAGCGCCTGCGGATCGACGCGGTAACCGGAGAGCAGTTCGGCGTAGGCCCGGGCGATCCGCTCAGGGGTGTTCTTCAGCCCATCGCGGCGCGGGTCCTCGCCGACCGCCTTCAGCAGTTGGACGACGGCCTTCTGGACCGCCTGGCTGTCGATCCCGCTGCGGGCGATGGTCTCTTCGGTCAGATTATCATCGAAATCAACTGGTTTCATAGTTCATGAAAACTGGCCCGGCTGGGTCTCCGGGCCAGTCGTATTTCCTTTCGCAAAATCTCAGCCGACCTTTGGCTCGATCAGACCATAGGTGCCATCGCGGCGGCGATAGAGGACATTGATCTGACCGGTTTCGGCGTTGAAGAAAATGAAGAAATTGTCATGACTGAGCAGTTTCATCTGCTCGAGCGCTTCGGCCTCCGTCATGGGGTGCAGTTCGAAGGCTTTGCGGCGGACGATCTCGGACGAGCCGAGCGCCTCCTCTTCGGCGGCGACGGCGACCACTTCGGCTGCCGAGCGGCCATCGCCCCGCCCGCGGCGGCGTTTGCCCTTGAGACGCTCCACCTGGCGTTCCATTTTATCCAGGGCGGCGTCGAAAGCCGTCAAGATTTCGTCGGCCCGCTCCTCGGTGCGCAAAATGTAACCGCGGCCGCGAATCGTAATCTGGGCCACAAAGCGATCGTTGGCATTGCGCGCCGATTTGACATAGGTGACATCCACGCGCACTTCGTTGAGATTGCGCAAGAAGCGGCTCAATTTGCCGACCTTTTTGGTCAGAGTTTCGCGTACCTTGTCGGTCAAGTCCAGATTGCGTGCAAAGACTTCTGTTCTGACGGCCATAGGTTCCTCCTAAAGGTTGAGAATGGAATAAGGGGTTAAACGATCTTCAGGCCATGATGGGGCAGGGCACGTGCCAGGGTCAGCGCCAGCACCTGGCGGGCGCCTGCGGCAAGGACAGCCTGAGCGCAGGCCGAGAGCGTCGCGCCGGTCGTAGCGACATCGTCCACGAGCAAGACCGTCTTGCCGCGCAGGCGAGACGAATCGGCCCAGAAAGCATCACGCATATTCTCGCGGCGCTCTGCGGCCGACAAGCCGACTTGCGAGCGAGTCTCTCGACAGCGCCGGACGGCGCCGGGGTCATACGGCCAGCCGTTAAAAACGGCCATCGGCCAGGCGAACAAGGCGACTTGATTATAGCCGCGCTCCTGCAAGCGCTGCCGCCCCAGCGGAATCGGCGCGACCAGGTCCACCGACCAGCCCTGGGCCGCCGCGAAAGCCGCCAGCGGGCGGGCCAGCGCCTCGCCCAGGGCCATATTCCGGCGGTATTTGAGACGATGCAATGCACTCCGCACCGGCTCCTCAAAAACAGCCCAGGAACGCAGCGCGTGATAGGCAGGAGGCGCAGCGCGGCAGGATGAACACAAATAACCTTCCGAAAGGGGAATACCACAGACTTCACAAAGGGGAGCAGGAACCGCCTGCACCCGTTCCTGGCAGTCCGGACACCAGCGATAGCCCGGACGACCACACCCGCCGCACTGAGGCGGATACAGCCAGTCGAGGCAGCCCCACCAATACCGGACAAAAGAATATGGCCAGGACACAGTCCAACGGTTTTGGCTAAAAGCCCAGTCCACTGAAAGTCCGCCACAGGCGCAGGGCGGCGGGGGTCAGCAAGACGATCATGATGGTAGGAAAGATGAACCCACCCATCGGCAAAAGCATTTTGATCGGCGCTTTGTGGGCTTCCTCTTCGGCGCGCTGGCGGCGCTTCATGCGCATCTGGTCTGACTGGATGCGCAAGACCTTGGCCATGCTGACGCCCAGTTGTTCACTCTGGATGATCGCCGCCACAAAACTGGTCATTTCGGGGATGCCGACTCGGTCGGCCATGTCCTTGAGCGCCTCGCGGCGGATCTTGCCCAACTGGATCTCGCGAATGACCCGTCCAAACGCCAGCGCCAGTTCGTTGTCCCACTTTTCGCTGATTTTGGACATGGCCGCGTCCAGGCCCAGGCCGGCTTCCACACAAATGGTCAACAGGTCGAGCGCGTCGGGCATCGCCTTGCGGATCGACTTCTGACGGCTGTTGATCCGGCTGCGCAGCCACAATTGCGGCATGAAGATGCCCAGGAAAATCAGCCCCAGGTTGATCAAAATCTCGACGCCGGCCGATAGCCCGCTCGAAACGCGCGAGAGCAGGAAGAAGAAGCCGCCCAGGAAAACCGGGATGATGATATTCAGCGAAAGGAACGCCGTCGGACTCAAACGGCCCGGATTGCCGGCCATTTCCAATTGTTTGGCCGTATTTTCTCGCACCCGCTCCGGCGTGATGCGGGCCGACAGCTCGCCGATCCTGACCATCATCGGGTAGATGACGCGGTCCACGAACGGCTGAGACATTTCGATTTCTTCAAGCGAGGCCATTTCGCCCCGGCTGGCAAACTCGGCCAGCCGCGCCGAGAGCGGGTCCTCTTCCACCTTGCCGCGCCGCACTCCGGCGACGACCAACCCCGCCGCCCCCACCATGACGCCGACCAGGATCAGGATGACGATGATTGTGAGCCACATATCACACCTCGATGTTCGCAATGCGTGTCATCGTGAAATATCCCAGAACGATCAAGATGGCCGCCAAGCCCAAGGCGATTCCTCCGCAAACGATATTTTCCGGCTTGAAGAACTCCCGAATGTAATCCGGATTGATGAACCACAGAATGCAAATCAGGCCGACAGGCAGGAGAGAAAGAAGGCGGCCGGAATACATGACCTGCGAGGTCAGAACCCGGATCTCGCCCTTGATGCGAATACGCTCTCGGATCGTGTAAGAAATCACGTCCAGGATTTCGGCCAGGTTGCCGCCCACCTCGCGCTGCACGTTGATGGCCGTGATGACGAAGTCGAGGTCTTCGCTGGGGATGCGGCGCAACAGATTGTCCAGGGCACGCTCCATGGGGATGCCCAGTTGAATCTCCTGCACCACGCGGCGGAATTCGTCGCACAGCGGAGACGGCATCTCCTTGCTGACTGCTTCCATGGCCTGCAAGGTCGAAAAGCCGGCCCGCAAACCGTTGACCATCAGGTTCAACATATCCGGCAACTGGTCGTTGAAACGAATCAGCCGCCGCCTTTGCTGCTGCTTGACATACAGGCGAGGCAACAACAACCCCACCACCCCGCCGATGATGGCCGAGACCACATTCCGACCGCCGATCAAATAGGCCAGGGCGGCTACGACGATCACCGCGATGATAAAGAGAGCGATGTACTCGCCCGGCTTGAACTTCAAATCAGCCTGCGCCAGTTCCTTGGAGATCTTCTCGCCCCAACTCGACCTCTCGACGCGCTTGTTGACCCAATCCGTCAGGGCGGACGTTTCTGGCTTCCCGGTCTCCGGCTTCTCTTCCTCGAGATATTTCCCCAGGCGCTCTTCCAGGTCGGCACGCTTGCTGGTCACCGAGACCACCATGCCGATAATCAAAAGGAGGAGGATTAAACCGCCGCCAATGAACAGGATCGTGATTGGATCCATAGCCATCACCTGCCGATCATGAAGTCGCGAGAGTCCAAACTCAATACCGCCGCCGTTCGCCGACGCCAAAAATGGAAGGTGGAAGGTGAATGCCCGCAGCCTCGATCTTGTCCATAAATTTCGGCCGCAGACCGGTCGGGCGCAGCCGGCCCACCACCTTGCCGTTCTCGTAGCCGGTCTGTTCGAACGTAAAGATCTCCGTCATCGTAATCACATCCCCCTCCATGCCGCTGACCTCGGTGATGCTGACCACCTTGCGCGAACCATCGCGCAGGCGCTCCTGGTGGATGACCATATCGATCGCCGAGGCAATCTGCTCGCGAATGGCGCGCACGGGCAGGTCCATGCCGGCCATCAGGGTCATCGTCTCCAGACGGGAGAGGGTGTCGCGCGGCGAGTTCGAGTGCGCCGTGGTCATCGAACCATCGTGGCCGGTGTTCATGGCCTGCAACATATCGAGGGCGGCCTCGTCGCGGATCTCGCCGACGATGATGCGGTCGGGACGCATACGCAGCGAGTTGATCACCAATTGCCGGATGGTGATTTCGCCGCGCCCCTCGATGTTCGGCGGGCGCGATTCGAGCGTGACCACGTGCTCCTGGCGCAACTGCAACTCGGCCGCGTTTTCGATCGTAATGATGCGCTCGTCGCCGGGAATGAAACTGGACAAAATGTTGAGCAGGGTCGTCTTGCCCGAACCGGTGCCGCCCGAGATGACGATGTTCAATTTCGCCTCGACGGCCGCCTTGATGAATTGAATGGCCTCCGGCGTAATCGAGCCGTACTGAATCAACTGCTCGATGGTAATCGGGTTCTTGGCGAACTTACGGATGGTCAGCACCGGCCCAACCAGCGAGATGGGAGGGATGACGGCGTTGACGCGCGAGCCGTCGGGCAGGCGGGCGTCCACATACGGGCTCGACTCGTCGATGCGGCGTCCGAGCGGGGCGACGATGCGGTCGATGATGCGCATCACGTGGTCGTTGCTCTCGAAGGTCACCGGCACGCGGTGAATCTTGCCCTTGCGCTCGATGTAGATGTTCTTCGCCCCGTTGACCATGATCTCCGTCACCGACTCGTCCTCGAGCAGCGGCTGGAGCGGGCCAAAGCCCAGGATTTCGGCCGCAATCTGCTCGAACAGGCGCGCCCGTTCCGGCCGGGAAAGAACGATATTCTCTTCCGACAGAATTTGTTCGAACAATTCCTGAATCGTGCGCCGAACCTCGTCGGTGCGGCTGATGTCCATCGAGGGGTCCAGTTCCGCCAGCAGTTTGTTCTGGACGCGCGTCTTCAGGTCGAAATAGGTGCCGGCCTGAGGCGCGGCGCTGGGAGCGACGACTCGCCGCGCCTGCAGTTGAGAAAGCCGCGAGCCTTCCCCGGGCGAGGACGACGGCAAATTCGAAGTCGGCTGGGCCTCGCCGCCAGATTGGCCTTGCTCGATCCGTTTGAGTAAAGACATCAGAACCTCCTACCTCACCTGCGAATGCGCTCCGCTTCCAAATTGTCCACCGCTAAGAGGCGGGCGCGGAGCGCCTCGGCAAGCATGAAAATTCCCCGGGCAGCGGGCTGGGTTTTGTTATCCAGCACGAAAGGCACGCCCCGATTGACCGAGGGGATGACCACCCGCTCGTCCAGAGGGATGACCGCCACGACTTCCTGCTTGAGATTTTCGCCGACCTTTTCGGGAGTGATGGCAATGCGTCGGTCGAAGCGGTTCATGGTGAAAGCGACTTTGCCGGCCGGAATGCCCATCGTCTGCAACAAATCCAGGAACAGCCGCCCGTCTTTGATCGAGGGAATGTCCTGCGTCGTGATCAGGACGACCGTGTCACAAACATCCAAAACGGCCAGGGTCACATCGTTCAGATACGAACAGGTGTCCACGACCACATAGGCATAGAGGCGGCGCAAGTATTCGAGCAGTTCGGCGACCTGTTCCGGCTTGACGCTCTCGGCCTGTTCGGGGCGCGAAGGCGCGGCCAGCACGTGGACTCCCGAAGCGGCATGTTTGATCATCACGCTCTCGACGATCTCCGGATCCAATTCGGAGGCCCGCGGGGCCAGATCGAGGATCGTGTTCTTGCCCTGTTCGTTCAAGAACACGGCCACGTCCCCGAACTGGAGGTTGGCATCCACCAGGGCGACGCGCGTATCCTCGTTGTTCAGCGCCAAAGCCAGGTTGACCGCGACCGTTGTGCATCCCGTTCCGCCTTTGGGGCTATAGACCATGATGATCTTTCCCTGGGCGGCGGCGCCTAGCGGCATGGCCTGAGGCAATCCGGCCACCGGGGCGGCGTAGATTTGGGCGCTTTTCGATCGCTCCTCGCGCGCCATCGCGCCGGCGCGCCGGATGGCGGCGGTCAATTCATCGGCCATGGGAGGCTTGGTAAGAAAATCGCGCGCCCCCACGAGCATGGCCCGTCGCATGTAGTTCTGATCGCCCTGGACCGAGAGAATGACCACCTGCACATAGGGCATCTTTTGCCGGATCGCCTCGGTCGCCGTAATCCCGTCCATGTCCGGCATGTTGATGTCCATCAACACCACGTCGGGGGACAGTTCCTGCGACATCTGAATCGCTTCGCGACCGCTGCGGGCAGCGCCCACCACCTCGATGTCCGATTCGAACTGCAATAATTTGCGGACGTTCTCGCGCGTGTCGGCCACATCGTCGACGATCAGAACTTTGATCTTGTCACCATCTGCCATGCACCATCTCCAAAAGAAGAAGTGATAACGTTAACAATCTCGGCCCGGTGGGAAGAACCGGCCGCCGTCCGACGGTTTATTCCGGAGAGACAACAATCACATCGTTCGGCAAGTACGGCGGCACCAATTCGTCGATGCGGGGCGTGATTGCATACGGCACTTTGGCCGGAACAGAAATGTAATACTGGGTCAACACCGTGGGAAGCGTGGCCGACTCCGTAGGCGGATAAGGCCCCAAGTCGTTCGGATTGCGCAGGGCCAGGGTAATCTGAGCCCCACTGTAAATGAGAAAGTTCAGGGTGACCGCATCCTGCTGATTGACCATCAGGGTTACGATATCCGGGCGTTCGATAGCCGCCGCCGTCGGCTCTTCTGCGGGAACGGTTTGAGCATTGTCCGCCGCGGCGCCTGGAGCGTTGGCCTGGTCGGCGGCGGGTGCGCCCGGCAGCGGGAAGGTCCCGACGTGCAAGATTTGCGCCCGCTGCATGATCAACTGCGAGACCAGGCGCGGCCGCTGCGGCTCAGAAGGAATGATGTACAGGGCCTGATCGCCCCAGACCGGATCCGCTTCCGTGCGGCCCTGCGGACCGCTGCCGGCAATCAAATCAACGGTCATCGTCAAGACCGGCGCAATGATCGGCCCCTCCATCCTGCCCGCGCCGGCCAGCAGGCTGGTATTGTTGGGCAGGACCGTCTGATAATTCGAGTCCACATCCACCAGGAGCATGGTGACGATTACATCTACGTAATCGCCATCGCGGATGCCGAAGGCGACCGAGGATAGACGCGTGATCGGGATGGAAATGGCCGTATAGCCCGGCGGAATGAGAGGCGCCCAAGGAGAACCCGGCAAATTGACCTGACCAGGTGTTAGGGAAACCATCGAAGTGGTGATCCACATGCCTTGCTCGATCGTATAGCGGGCATACTGACCAACCACATCGCCGACATTTTGGTAGGTGCCTTCTACCATCATGTCTTGGGGAATTTCACGGGTCTGAAGCATCTCTGCCGTGATCTGCGTGCCGGCATAGATCTTTTGGCCGGCAGTCACGACTTGAGTGGTCAGCACGACCGGCGTAGGAGTCGCCTCGGCCTCCTGTGCAGCGCCGCCGCCCTGCATCATGTAGTACAGGACCGCGAAAATCACAACGACAATCACAATCAGCACAAGGTAGATGAGAATCCGATTGCGTCGCATAGGGCACTCCTTGGATAGAGAATGGACAGCAGACAATCTCATTATACAGTAAAAATCCGGCGCTTACCACTTACCCCAAAATGAGACGTTGGTCATAGACGAAAAAGGACCCTGCGAGCCCGGCAGAGTCCTTTGCCCGATGGTTGGCCTTCGATGCTTGACTTAAAAATCCTTTCTGTCTCTAAACACTGCGGGCAGGAACAGCCACCATCACATGCGACCCTTTGCCGGGCGCGCTGTCGATCTCGAAACTGCCCCCCAACATCTCGACCCGCTCGCGGATGATCTTCAACCCCAGCCCGCCCTCCTTGCCGGCAAGATCGGCGTCAAAACCTTTGCCGTTGTCTTCGACCGACAGTTTGACCATGTTTTCACTCACATCCACCTGGACCTTGATCAGGGTAGCCTGGCTGTGACGGGCAGCGTTGCCCAACAGTTCCTGCATGGCGCGGAAAATCATCACCTCCAAATAAGGTTCCAGCCGGCGTTCGTCGCCAGAGACGGTCACATTGACATCCACACCAGATTGTTCCTTGAACGTGTCGGCGTAACGTCGGATGGTAGGAATCAGACCGAGGTCGTCGAGCATCATGGGGCGTAATTCGAAGATGAAATTCCGCACCTTCTGGAACGTCCCCATCGCGGCCGCTTTCAAATTGCCGAGTTCGGTCTTTGCCTGCGCCGGATCCATCTCCAACAGGCGCATGGCAATTTCGGTCTGCAAGATGAAATTCGACAAGGCCTGGGCGGGGCCGTCGTGCATCTGGCGCGAAAGCCGCTGACGTTCGGCCTCCTGGGCATTGACGAGCATCTCGACGCTGGTCATCTCGTTCTTTCCCCCTTTGTTGCCGGCACTGCCGCCTGCCAACTGCGCCAGCAACCTTTCCAGAACGCTTTTATAGCGCTCCAGATGCGCCTGGTCGCTCTGCAATTTCTCCAGTTGACCGCGCATCACAAACAGGCGTTGCTGAGCGTCCAGAGCGGAGTCATAGGCCATGCGAATTTCCTCAGACGACACCTTGTCCAATTGAGCCTGCACCTGCTGCAAATGGGCCGTAATCGCCGCATTGCGCTGAGTCAATTTGCCCACCTCGACCCGACTCTGTTCCAGCATCAGCGTGACTTCTTTCAAGGCGCGATTGGTTTCATCGAGTTCCGTCTGAATGCTTTGCCGGGGATCCTCGGCCGAAACGTGGTCGGTGATTTCATTTGCAACGGTCATACCTCGCCGCTCCTAAGTCTTGAGATTGGTATCGTGCAACTGCACCCAGCCCCGCTTGAGCGCATAGACGACTGCCTGGGTTCGATCCTCGACCCCGAATTTGCGCAGGATGGAGGTGACATGATTTTTCACCGTCTGATGGCTGATGCCCAACGCCATCGCGATCTCCTTGTTGCTCATGCCGCGCACGACACAGGAGAGCACTTCCATCTCCCGGTCAGACAACGGATGGAAAGGGCTGCCCGGCTCGCTGTATAGATGCCGAGCCTTCTCCATCTCCTGTTCCAGCCAGCGCTCCAATTCGCGCGGGGTAAAGACCTGATCCTCGATCACATATTTGCCGCGCAACACCTCGTGAATGGTGCGCACCAGCCTCTCCGGATCGACATCCTTGGAACAGTAAGCCGCCGCGCCAGCCCAGGCCGCATGCAGCACCTGCTCGTGATCATTATACGCCGTCAACAAAAGAATACGGGTGGGTAATTTATCCTGCACCACCTGGCGAGTGACTTGCTGGCCGTTCAAGCCGGGCAGATTGATATCCACCACCGCAATCATCGGGCGCAACGAACGAATCAGGACCAGGGCGTCATCTCCATTGGAGGCCTCGGCAATGACCTTGAAGCCAGGCTCCAGAGACAAAGCGTCAGCCACGCCCTGCCGAAAGAGCGGGTGGTCATCTACAATCACAATCGTTACTTCATCCATCGATGCCGCCTCACCTCGTCATGAGTATAGCACAGGTGCTCAAGGCAGACAATTTGAAAACATTGCAATCTACGGAGATGACCAGAAATAGACGGCCATATTCTCACCGCCCATCGCCGGGGCGAACGGCGAGTCGGTCACATAGACCGGCTGCCGGCCGCGCGTCAGCGACGGATACCAGCCCGGAAAGACGACCAGCGCGTCTGCCCCGCGGCTCGTCAGGTACGCCTGCAGGCGGTCCTCGTCTCGGATGAACGGAATGACCTCCGGCGAGACCAACCCGGCCAGGTCGATCAGTTCATGATCCCCAAAATAACCCAGCGCGCCAATGTCATGGGCGGCCACCAGCGCCTCGGACGGCAAATGCTCGGCCACCCAGCGAGCAGTCTGCACCATCTCGCTCTCGATGAAAGCCACATCCTGAGCATAGGCGTAAGCGCCGCGCCCCCAGAAGACGACCACCAGCAAACCAACCGTAAGTTTCCAGGCGGGCGGCACCATCCAGCCATAGCCGCGCCGGCGCCGGGAAGCATATTCGGCAAGGCCGCTCAATCCCATCAGGAAGAACACCGGCATGGCCGGCATGACATAGCGTCCATGTTGATTGGTAACGGGCAGGCGCCAGGCGTACAGCGCCAGACACCCCAGACACCAGACCGCTGCCAGCAGCAACCCCCAACGCCTCCTGCGGACCGCGCCGACCATCAGCAGCACCGCCCCCGGCAGGAGCGCCACTCCCGCCCCCACGAGCGGCTGCAGCGCCTGCTCGCTCAATCGGCGCAGCAACGGCATCTGCTGATAGACCGCATACTCGGCCTGCTTGGCGTAAAACGTGCTCGGCCAGGGAGAACCGGCCAGCGCCAGATTGAACAGCAGATACAGGGCGAACAGACTGCCAAAACCGATGCCCAGGCTGCCCAGCGCCCGCAAACGCCGTCCCCACCCCGAAGCGCCCAGCAGCGCCGCCACCGCCGCCGGCCCCAACAACGTGGCGCCATCCGGGCGCACCCAGACCGACAGTCCGATCAACAACCCCAACCCAAAATGATGCCGGCTTCCACCCGCGATTTGGATCAGCACAAAGGTCGCCAACAGGGCGGCCAGTAACGTCTCCATGCCCGAACCGGCCGCCCAAACCAGGTGCCATTCGAACGCCACAAAAATCCCCGCCCAGGGAAAGCGCGGCCGATACGCCGGAACCCAGGCCTCGACCGCCGCCTCGGACAGCATCGCCAGCGCCCACAAAATGAGCGCGCCCAGAACATACGTCCAGGCATACAGGCCCAGGCCGGGAAAATGTCCGGGGACCAGCAACACAGACCAGAGCGGCGAGGTCGAGCCGGCCGAGGGCCGACCGGGCAGAAAAGCCCATTCGCCGCGCCAAGCCAGGTTGCGGGCATACGTCTGATGAATCCAGGCGTCATCGAGCGGAAATCCCAGCCGATAGTACAGGCGGCTGGCAAGCAAATAGCCGCCCAGCGAAAGGAGGCACGCCCCGGCCAGGATGAGCGCCCGCCGGTCAGGGTTGAATCGCAAAAAGGCGCGCACCGTCCACCTCTCCAAGGTAGACCAGGCCTTCCTGAGCCTGTGGATTCTCGTACACCGGCCGGAGACCGGCCGGCATGGCCTGCGGCTCCAGGACCAGGTAGGCGGCCCCATAGCGCTCGGCAACGGCCAGGGCAAGCGCCAGATCGCCGTTGGGGAGAACAATCGCCGGACTGCCGGAGGCAAGGTAATAGCCCGGCGGATTGGCGACCATGACCGCCGTCTCGCCGGCCGCCAGCCGCGCCGCCGCCTGTTGATAGAGGAGACGTTCCCGCTCCCAGGCCCCGGCCGCGACCCGCGGCCAGGTCGCCGCAGCGCTCAAAAAGACGACCAGCCCGAGCAACAAGGCCGCGAAAACTTTTTCGGCCCGGCCATCCTGTTTCCATTTGCGCCAGCGGCGCGCCCAGGCGATCGTCCGCTCCAAGCCGAGCGGCGTCAGCGCCCACCAGACGGGCTGGAGGGCCGCCCCGGAATGGAAAAAACCGCCGCGTGCTCCTGCGAAGGGGAAGGCCAGAGTCATCGTCAGAAAAGTCAACCCCCAGGCCAGCAGCGCCAGGCGGACGCGGAAGTCGCGGCGCAGCGTCCAGGCGCCGACCAGCACGAGCGGCCCCAGGAAGATTTCGCCCTGCACCGCCAGGGCGGTTGCAAGATTCAGCCCCAGTGCCCATAGACGCGCCTTGGCAATGGCCTCCCACCCCGACTCGATCCAGGAGCGAAAGGTCAACCGGTGGGCCGGATAGGCAAACACCTGGTCGTAGGCCGTCAGCCAGAGCATCCGATCGCCGCCCGGCGCCAGGGGGACGCCGAAAGTGGTCAGATTGCGGACGAACCAGGGCAGCATGACGGCCAGGTAGCCCGCCAGGCACAGGAAGAGACCGCCGGCTCGTCCGCGCGGCGGGGCGTCGGGCATGAAGAAGAGAAGCGCCAGGCCGCCGATCCCCAGCCAGAGAAGGCCGTCGGCGCGGGTCAGGTGCATGAAACCGGCCATCAGTCCCAGGAGTCCCGCCCGGTCGAAGAACCCCAGGCGGGCGCTTCCCGCCACCAGAAAGAAGCATCCGCCCAGGAAGAGATAAGGGCCAAACGTATCCGTGATGGTCAGATAGGGCCAGTAGAAAGCCGGCAAGACGGCCAGCGCCCCGGCCAGGATCGCCTGGTCGCGGCGGGCGGTGAGCAGATAAGAAAGCCGGGCAGTCAGAGGGGGCAGGGCCGCGGCAAGGAGCAGGAATCCGAGGCGGGCGGCGAACCAGGTCTTCGAGCCGGTCAGCAGCATGCCGGCTGCCGCCAGCAGCGAGGTCAGCGGCATCCAGTAGGCATGTGAGGGATGCGGAAGGCCGGCCGGTTCGTCGAGGTAATTCCACAGGTACGGCTCGGTGAAGCCGCGCCCCTCTGCCAGTTGCAGACCGCCGGCGAAATAATAATCCGCGTCCAGGTAACCGGGCGCGGGCTGAAAAACGGCGACGAGCACCGCTGCGCAGAGACCCGCCAGGGCCAGGATCAGATAAGTCCGCCCATTCATAGATTCTCGATCTCGGCCTCGACTCGTTCCATCCAGGTGCGGAAGGGACGCACGGCCCACCAGCGCACCCAGTACAGGCCAACCAACAGGAATAGAGGCAGCCAGAGAAAGACCGCGGCCAACAAAGGCCGGTATGCGCCGATCCAGCCCAGACCCAGATAGGCTGCCCAGCCGCCCGCCAGCAGGAACAACAGCATCCAGCCGCCCGCCCCCCAGCCGCGCGGCCGCGACCAGCGTTCGTTCAACAGGGAAAACCACACCGTCAGGGGGAGCAAGAGGAAGACCGCATAATCCGGCGGCATGGGAATACCCAAGAGCGGCGAAACGACGAGGGTCAACGAGACCGTCCAGAGGAAATGACGGCTGTCCCTGCCGCGCACGGCGCGCCATTCCAGGAAGAGAATCACCGCCAGGAAGGCGGTCAGCGCCCAGCCGAGACGGGCACCGATCGCGGGCCACCACAGGGCAAAAATGCGACCAGGAGTGAACAGCGGCACGAACTGCAGGTGAGCGTAGAGGCCGCGCAGCCAGGGCAACAACCAGCCGGGGAGCAGGAAAAACGCCAGGGCGAAGAGCAGCGCCAGGGTCATCCCCAGGCCGGCCAGCACGCGCCAGCGCCGCTCGCGCGCCACCCACCAAAAAACGAAAAGCAGAAAAACGGCCATGCTGTTCGGCTGGCAAAGCGGCAAGACAAGCAAAGCGCCTGCCAGTTCGTCCTGCCCGGCCCGCAGCGCCGCCAGGAAGGCCGCCACCCCCAGCGCCGCCAAGACGACCGGTTTGGCGTCCAGCCAGACGTGCAGAATCGGCGGCCAGATCAGGAACAAGAGGAAGAACAGCGGCCGCAGGAGACGCCCCGGCTTCCAGCCGCTCAGACGCAAACCCAGCACCGCCAGGCCGCTCAGGCCCGCTTGCAAGATCAACATCCACAGGGCGCGCGCCAGGGTGTAGTCTTCTATCAGCGCCAGCGGAAAGTAGAACATCTCGACGAAAAAGGGCAGGTACAAACGCAACGGGTCCTGACCGGTCTCTGCCAGCGTGCCGTAGTGGAGAATCTGGGCGCGTTGAGCCGCCTGGACCTCGTAAGGGCTGACGCCGTAGCGCAGGAACGTCTGCGCGCCCAGCCAGGGGACGAGGAAGGCCGTCTCGCCTGGATGCTGGCGGGCATAGAGCGCGTTCGCCCACACCAGGCCGCCGAGAACGGCCAGGGCGAGGAAGATCAGGAAGGCGAAAGTGAGAAGGGAGAAGGCGCGGGACAAGGGAGGTCAGTTATCCGTAAGCAGTGATCAGTGATTAGTGGTCGGGTGGGAGAATTCTACCCCACAATAGCGGGAGGGGCAACGGGGCTGTTCTGATTTGGCCGTTCAGGATGAAGCCGTTCAATCAAAGCGGCTGCCCTGTCTAGTCCTTAAAAACGCTTCGCGCTATAATGAATTCGAGGATAGTTTTCAACATTTTCTGGAACTCGGGGAGGCAAAGAAAATGTCCCAGACAGAAGAGAAAATAACCGTTCTGCTGGCCGACGATCACCCCCTAACACGGGATGGGATTCGCAAGACCCTGGAACGGGCTGCCGATATTTGTGTAATAGGAGAAGCAAGGGACGGAATCGAAACAGAAAAGTTAGTTTCGCAGTTGCGCCCTAAGGTGCTGGTTCTGGACCTAATTATGCCGGGCCCCAGACCATCGGAAATAGAAAAGTGGGTACGCGAAAATTATCCTGAAACCATCACCTTAATTCTTACTGCCCATGACCGGGATGCGTATCTTGCTCAAATGATCGATGCAGGGGCGTCTGGCTACATTTCAAAAAACGAATCAGGAGAAAGACTGATAAGCGCGATCCGGCGCGTCGCCAAAGGCGCAAGGATTTTCGACGAACAACAACTCGTCCGTGCGCGGCGATGGAGAGATGAGATAGAAGTCAAGTTGAAAAGCCTGACACAGCGGGAGCGCGCAATTCTTTGCCTTGTGGCAGAAGGAAGAGAAAACAAGGAAATTGCGCATACGTTCAGAGTCACGCTGAGGACCATCGAGAAACACCTGGCAAACATTTACGAGAAACTGGCTGTGAAATCCAAAACCGAGGCCGCTTTATGGTGGGAGAAGAATGGTTCGGATTTTACGAATTGAAGCCCTCCTAAAAAGGCTCTACAATACTGACAGGTCTTGAGTCTCAACCCTCTTTTCGCTCATCCAAAAGAGGTGGCCGTTATGAAAAAGCATTTGTTCCTTTTGGTCATTGCGGCTCTGTCGGCCTTAACAGGAATCTATTTTGTCATCTCAACATACGGCAATAATGGAAAATGGTTTGAGACCAACAAAGCAATACAAGAAAGCATTGCTACAGGACAAGGCCCATCTGAGAAACTGCAAACACGTTCAGATGAAATCCCTGCATGCACCAATATTAGTGCACTTCTTAGCATGTCGGGGGGATGTTCGATAAATATTCAGCCCGGACAACAGAGACCAATGTGTCCCATTACCGGATGTTGCACCCCAGATTGCTCATGGGTACGGATGTGTTGCACATCTCATCACTGTAAGCGCTGGACATGGTGGCCAATTTGCCTAAGCGGTCCCCCATGCTGCCTTGAATGGGTAACCGATTACTGGTGTGATTGCTATCCTCAAAATGCTATCCCCACTTTTATAGAAATTGAAAAATAGAGAAATCGCATTTTCGTTTGCCAATATCTGCCAGCAATGATCACTGATGGGTATTGGCAATCTTGGTATTTGATCTCGTTATCAAAAGGAGAGCAAAGATGTTTGGCTATGATTGTTGGAACAGGATGATGCGCAAACCCTCTATAAAAATTGAGGGATTGATCCTCTTCCTCGCAGCCTTTGTCATAGGAATGCTTGTTGGCTGCCAGCCTAGTATTCCGACAATAACTGAAGTTAGAACGCCAACTGCAACTCTTTCAGAGATTCAGGCAGCCAGGCAAATTCTCGACGATTACTACACCGCACTCATCCATCGGAATTACGAGACGGCGGCTGCCTTATACACCTCAAGGATTGGCATCAATCGTAGCGATCTCCTACAGTTATGGGAAGATAACGACCATCAAGGATGGAGATTGATCGGCTACGAGATTACCGATCAACAACCATACGGCGAGACCAGAATTGTGTTCTGGGTCAGATTAACGCAAGAAGGAAGCGGGCCTTCCCAGTTCGACACCATCAATGTATTGCATTTGGAAGACAGCGGTTGGCGCGTCGGGAATTCGACCCTCGACAAGATTGCCATTCAAGACAGGCCTCACTCCAACAACAATGTCACTGTGTTGGCCGGGGTCTTTTTCCGATATGTCGATGGATATGCAATTTGGTTCCACATCGAAAATGGCAGTTCCAATGCGGTAATATGGGGAAGAGAAGGAGAAGGTTGCGGAAGGCTCTCTTTTGCCGCTTTTACCGTCCAATCGTCATGCTCATCCCCCATACAGATTCTCCCCGGTCAGGAAGCAAATCTGAGCCTCGTTTTTCTCGACGATGTGCTTTCGCGTCCGCCCGACGAATTCCCCGCCAGGCTGGAAATTTCTATGTTTCTCTGGGACGCCGACCATGACGGTCTGGCAGACTCACAGGCTCAGGCCTGGTCCTATCAACTCGAACTGCAATACGATCTTCCAAATTTTCCTTGAGAATGTGCTATAATATTCCTATCTGAGGTAAGAATGATCCCGGTCTGCTTCGCCAACAACAATAATGATAATAACGATCCCTCTGGGAGCGTTGGGCGAAGCCTTGCCGGTTGATTGAAATCACCAATCCCCTGATCGCCCAACGCAGACGCGGCGGGCGATTTATTTTGTGTAACCTTCCACACAGGAGGCGGCCATGTACAAAACTCATACCTGCGGTGAACTGCGCGCCTCTCATGCCGGTCAAACCGTGACCCTGGCCGGCTGGGTCCACCGGCGGCGCGACCATGGCGGAGTGGTCTTTCTCGACCTGCGCGACCGCTACGGCGTCACCCAGGTGGTCTTCAATCCCGGCCTGCCGCAAGAGGTCCTCGACCGCTTGTCGGAGGTGCGCTTCGAATGGGTGCTGCAAATCAGCGGCGTGGTTCAATTGCGACCCGAGGGCATGCAAAACCCCAAAATGGCCACCGGCGAGATCGAGGTCGTCGCCTCCCAGATGACCGTCCTCAACCCGGCCAAACCGCTGCCCTTCATGGTCAGCACCGACGAGGAACCGGACGAAGCCCTGCGCCTCAAATACCGCTACCTCGACCTGCGCCGGGAACGCATGAAGCGCAACCTGATTCTACGCCACGAGGTGATCCTCTTCATGCGCAAGTACCTGTCTGAGCGCGGCTTCATCGAGGTCGAGACCCCCATCCTGTTCAAGACGACGCCCGAGGGCGCCCGCGACTACCTCGTCCCGTCGCGCCTCTACCCCGGCCAGTTCTACGCCCTGCCTCAGTCGCCCCAGCAACTCAAGCAACTGCTGATGGTGGCCGGCGCAGACCGCTACTTCCAAATCGCCCGCTGCTTCCGCGACGAAGACCAGCGCGGCGACCGTCAGCCCGAGTTCACCCAACTCGACCTGGAAATGTCCTTCGTCCACCGCGACGATGTGCTGGACACGGTGGAGGGCCTGTTTACCGCCCTGATTCCGGCCGTTGCGCCGCACAAGCAATTGCTGGCCTCCCCCTGGCCGCGTCTCACTCACGCCGAGGCGCTGGACCGCTACGGGACCGACAAACCCGACCTGCGCTTTGGTCTCGAACTCCACGAGGTTTCCTCCCTGTTTGCCGCAAGCGAATTTGTCGTCTTTCGCGGCGCGCTCGAGGCGGGCGGGGTCGTCAAATGCCTGGTGGCCCCCGGCTGCGCCGAGTACACGCGCCGGCAACTCGACCAACTCACCGACTACGCGAAAGAAATGGGGGCCAAGGGTCTCGTCAGTCTGGCGCTGACAGGCGAGGGCCCGAAAGGTTCCGGCACCAAATTCATCGGCGCGGCGGAAATCGCCCGTCTGCAAGAACAGACCGGCGCCCAGACCGGCGACCTGATTCTGTTCGTCGCCGGCGAGAAAAAGATGGCCAACAAGGCACTCGGCGCGTTGCGGCTGCGGCTGGGCAACGAACTCGGCCTCGCCGACCCGTCGGTGCTGGCCTTCGCCTGGGTGGTCGATTTCCCGATGTTCGAATGGAACGAAGACGAACAAAAATGGGACGCCGCCCACCACCCCTTCACCATGCCGCGCCTCGAACATCTCGACCGCTTCGAGACCGACCCCGGCTCGATCCTCTCGGACGCCTACGACATGGTCTGCAACGGCTACGAAATGGCCTCCGGCTCGATCCGCATTCACCGCCGCGACATTCAGAGCAAGGTGTTCGCCCTGCTCGGCATCGGCGAACAGGAGGCCCAGCGCAAGTTCGGCCACATGCTGGAGGCCTTCGAGTACGGCGCGCCGCCGCACGGCGGCATGGCGCCCGGCATCGACCGACTGGTGATGCTGCTGGCCGACGAACCCAACATCCGCGAGGTCATCGCCTTCCCGAAGAATTCGGCCGCCCGCGACATGATGGCCGACGCCCCCTCGGCGGCCGACGAACGACAATTGAAAGAATTGCACATCAAGATCGTGGAATAAGGAGAAAATCCCATGACGACCATCCGCGTAGAAGAAATCGCAAACTATACCGGTCAGGAAGTCACCCTCCGCGGCTGGGTCTACAACCGCACCGACAAGGGCAAATTGGTCTTTCTGCTGGTGCGCGACGGCTCTGGATTCGTACAGTGCGTAGCCTTCAAGGGCGATCTGCCCGAAGCGCTGTTCGAGCAGATTATGCGCTTGCCGCAAGAGTCGTCCGTCATCATCACCGGCCCGGTGCGCGAGGACAAGCGCGCCCCCGGCATCCCCGGCGGGTACGAGATCGGCGTGCGCGACCTGCAAATCGTCCAGGCCGCAGCCGAGGATTACCCGATGGCGCTCAAAGAGCACGGCCCCGACTTCGCCCTCGACCATCGTCACCTGTGGATTCGCATGCCCAGCCAGTGGGCGATCCTGCGCGTGCGCGCCACCGTCATCGCCGCCATCCGCGAGTGGTTCGACACGCACGGCTTCATCAACATGGACACCCCCATCCTGACGCCCGCCGCCTGCGAGGGGACGACCACGCTCTTCGAGACCGAATACTTCGACGAGGGCAAGGCTTACCTGACCCAATCCGGGCAACTCTACAACGAGGCCAATATCATGGCCTTCGGCAAGGTCTATTGCTTCGGGCCGACCTTCCGGGCCGAAAAATCCAAGACCCGCCGCCACCTGACGGAGTTCTGGATGGTCGAACCGGAAATCGCCTTCTGCGACCTCGACCAGTTGATGGAAATCGAGGAACAATTCGTCACCCACATCGTCCAGCGCGTCCTGCGGGACCGCGGGCCTGAGTTGCGCTCCCTGGGCCGCGACCTGTCGAAACTGGAGCGCATTGCCCCGCCCTTCCCGCGCATCTCATACGACGAAGCCGCCAAGAAACTGCAGGAACTTTACGAAGCCGAGACCGACCCCGAAAAGAAGGAACTGCTCAAATTCGAATGGGGCATTGACTTTGGTTCGCCACACGAAACGGCGCTGACCAACCTGTACGAGCAGCCGCTCTTTGTGTACGGTTACCCCACCCAGGTCAAGGCTTTCTACATGGAACCCTGGCCGGGCCGGCCGGAGGTCTGCAAGAGTGTGGACCTGCTGGCACCCGAAGGGTACGGCGAAATCATCGGCGGCTCAGAGCGCATGTCCAGTTATGACCTGCTGCTGCAGCGCATCCACGAGCACGGCCTGCCCGAGGAGGCCTTCAAGTGGTATCTCGACCTGCGCAAGTACGGCTCGGTGCCGCACTCAGGCTTCGGCATGGGCGTCGAGCGGACGGTGGCCTGGCTGTGCGGAATCGAACATATCCGCGAGGCCATTCCTTATCCGCGCACGATCAAACGCGTCTATCCATAGAGCATCTTTGGCGGAGGCCGGGCGGTTTAATTTTTCCCTACCCATGCCTTTTAGTTTGTGGTATAAGGAAATGGCCCTGCTGTGCGCGTGATGCTGCACCCACCGTTCTGAGCCAACACCCACTGTTAGGGCCCCAATCTCTCGGCGACGACGCGATAGGCCCGAGCCAAGGCGGAGTTGCCGGGTAGGAGCCCACCTGCGAAAGCAGGTTCAGAACCTCGCAGCACACGGCATGGCGGGGTATCGTTAAACAAACTCAATAGTGCGGAGACGAGCGGCTGAGTCCCGCTTTGGCGGGATGACGAGGTGGAGGTTCCCCGGCGCGAGCAGGGGCTAACCCCGGGCAACCGGGGGAAAATCGAATCGATCAGCGGATGCCTCCGGAGCCCGGTCACAGGCTCCTTTCTCCCTTCCGAAACAAGCGCCAGATGCGCAATGTCGGGTTTAAAAAAACCCTGTTGCGCGACGACCCAAACCCATCCGGCAACGGATGGACCAAAGGCTGGCGCGGTGACCCGGCAATATCGCTTGCCGGCGCTCCAACAGGAAGGGCTGCCGACCTTTTTGCATTCCAGGCACGCCCAGGCGTGCTTTTTTGTTTGGAGGAAAGATGGACAACCAGCAACCCAGAGCCTATTTTGCCCCCCAGAACTGGCCGGTTTTGCTGCCCCGTCGGTGCGGATTCCAGACTTGGCCGGGGGTGTCGGCAGCCTGACGCCCACCGGCAAATTCAGCACCCCAGACGTCTATCCATCCCTTTTCCAACTCATCCAAACCAAAAAGGATTGCCAGTATGGACACCAAAGAACTCCTTGCACGGGTAAGAGAAGACCATGTCAAATTCATTTCCTATCAGTTCACCGATGTGACCGGGGCCGTCAAATCGGTAGATGCTCCTGTCAATCAACTCGAAGCCGCCCTCGAGGACGGCGTCTGGTTCGACGGCTCCTCGGTCGAAGGGTTTGCCCGCATTCAGGAGAGCGACATGCACCTGATCATCGACCCGACGACCTATGCCGTCCTGCCGTGGACGCCGCCCGAACTGCGCCGGGCGCGCGTCTTCTGCGACATCCAAACGCCCGACGGGAAACCGTTTGAAGGCGACCCGCGCCACGTCCTGAAGAAAACGCTCGCCAAACTGGAGAAGCGCGGCTGGATATACAACGTCGGCCCAGAACCGGAATTCTTCCTGTTCAAAAAGAACGGCAACGAGACCGTCCACCCCCTGCCGCATGATGTCGGCAGTTATTTCGACTTCTCGGCCGACGATGAGGCCGGACGGGTCCGCACCGAACTCATGGACGCTCTGAACGGCATGGGGCTGGAAGTCGAGGTCGGGCATCACGAGGTGGCCCTCGGCCAGCACGAGATTGATTTTCGCTTCGCCGATGCCCTGCGCACTGCCGACAACGTTCTCACCCTGAAATATACCGTCAAAGCCATCGCCGCCAAGTACGGGCTGGTGGCGTCCTTCATGCCCAAGCCCATCTTCGGAATCAACGGCTCGGGGATGCATTGTCACCAGTCGCTCTTCGACTCCAAAGGCGAGAATCTGTTCTTCGACGAAGAGGATGAATACCATCTGTCTAAAGTCGCCTACGCCTTCATCGCCGGTCAACTGGCTCACGCCCGGTCACTGGCGGCCATTGTGGCCCCAACGGTCAACTCGTACAAACGCCTGGTGCCGGGCTACGAGGCGCCGGTCTATATCGGCTGGGCGCAGACGAATCGCTCGGCCCTCATCCGCATCCCGCGCTACACCAAAGGCAAAGACAAAGCCATGCGCGCCGAACTGCGCTTCCCCGATCCTTCGGCCAATCCATACCTGGCCTTTGCGGCTATGCTCGCCGCCGCCCTGGACGGCATCGAAAAGAACCTGACCCCGCCCAAGCCGCTCAACAACATCAACCTCTATCACCTGGGGCCGGAGGAACGCCGCAGCATGGGCATAGGCGAACTACCCGGCTCGCTGGCCGAAGCGCTGGACGAACTGGAAAAAGACCAGGTGCTCAAAGATACCCTGGGGCCGAACCTGTACGAAGCCTTCACCCGCGCCAAGCGCGCCGAGTGGGACGAGTTCCGCATCCAGGTCACCGACTGGGAGGTGGCGCGCTTCCTGGAAGTGGCCTGAGCGGGACGGCACCGACGATCCGCCATTCGGCTTCCCCAAAAACAAACCCAGCGGCCGGCTCCCACCGGCCGCTGGCCTCTTACGAAAAAAAACGCAATTGCCCCCTCTTCACCCTCCACAGTTCCCCAACAGGAAAAACATCTATTTCAATGACTCGGAATTGGTTACAATCACCCCACTGCTGAATGAAAGTCGATTCTCATGAAACTGCGCATTGCAATCGCTCTGCTGGCAATCTACACCATCTGGGGCTCCACCTACCTCGCCATCCGTTTCGCGGTGGAAACCATTCCGCCGTTTCTGATGGCGGCCATCCGTTTTCTCATCCCCGGCCTGCTGCTGGTCGCCTGGCGCCGATTGGCCGGAGATCCCGCGCCGACCCGTCGGCAGTGGTTTTCGGCCGCGGTGATCGGCCTGCTTCTCCTCTTGGGGGGAAACGGCCTCGTCTCCTGGGCGGAACGGCGAATCGATTCGGGGATCGCCGCGCTCCTGGTAGGCACCACGCCGATCTGGCTGGTGCTGACAGATTCCGTCGCCGGGCGCAGGATGCCGGGCTGGCAGGCCATCCTCGGATTGCTGATCGGGTTTGGGGGCGTGGTGATGTTGATCGGTCCACAAGAATTATCCGATCACCCCAGCCCCTACGATCCGGCCGGAATCGCCGCCGTCCTGGTGGCCGCCTTTCTGTGGGCGGTTGGATCCGTCTACAGCCGCACCGCCGACCTGCCGCGTTCGCCGCTGCTCGGCACGGGCATGGAAATGCTGGTCGGAAGCGGCGGCTTGTTTCTGGTCAGCCTGCTGATCGGCGAGGCGGGACGGTTTACGCCCGACTCCGTTTCCGTCCGGTCGGCGGCAGGGCTGGCTTACCTCATCATCTTCGGATCGCTGGGCGGATTCGTGGCCTATACCTGGCTGCTGCGCAACGCGCCCGTTTCGCTGGTCTCCACTTATGCCTACGTCAACCCGCTGGTGGCCATGCTGCTCGGCCACTGGCTGGCCCACGAATCGCTGACGGCGCAGGTCATGATAGCCGCCGCCATCATCATCGGCTCGGTGATCCTGATCAATAGCAAGCAACAGACCGCGGCAAGCGTCCGCCCGTCAGACGCTGTCAGCGCAGGCGAAACGGATTGAAGTCCGTCCCCCGGTCGTAGTAATCTTCGTTCTCGGCCTTCTTCAGCGCCCGCACCACGGCATAGGTAAGCGGCGTCATCAGCGCTTCCACGCCGACCTTGAAGAGATAGTTCGTCAGCGTCAGGGTCAGGAACAGGGTCCAGGGAAAGACGCCGAAGAGCGAGGCCACCGCCACAAAGACGACCGTATCCACCCCTTCGCCGACGATGGTCGAGCCGATGGTGCGCATCCACAGCCAGCGCCCGCCCGTCAGGATTTTCATCTTCGCCAGAGTAAATGAGTTAGAGAATTCCCCCGACCAGTAACCGGCCAAACTGGCCAGGACAATGCCGCCGCTGGACATGCCGCCCAGGATGGCGAGATAGGCCGCGTCCCCGGCGTATTGCTGCCACTGCGCCTCGCCCGGCAGAGCACGCACCAGCGCAAAGACGCCCGCCGAAAGCGCCAGGCAGAAAAACCCGGCCCAGATGACGCGGCGGGAATTTTTGTAGCCATAGACTTCGGTCAGGATGTCGCCGAAGATGTAACTGACCGGGAAGAGCAGCGTGCCGGCATCGAAAGCCATCGGCACGCCGAACAGGCTGAACCCCCAATCCACAATCTTGGCCGAGGAGGCTACGTTGCTGACGATCAGCACGGTGATAAAGACGGCCATAATCAAATCAAGATAGCGGTAGTGTTTCACTTATTCCTCCACAATCAAGAGTTCATCTGTTCCGTGCGGCGATTCGGCCAGCAGAGAGCCATCTACGCCCACCGCCAGCGCGCCGCCAAAAGCGCCCTCGGTCGGGATGGACTCCAGCGCATTGACAATCAACGTGGTTACACCCAGCCGCCGGACG
>CALGPL010000062.1 GCA_937960595.1 uncultured Anaerolineales bacterium
GGGCGGCCATCATTTCGATGGCGCAGCAGGCCAGACCGAAGAGCATCGGCCACATGGCGTAATTGCGGCTCCAGGCCACCGCCTGCTCCAGCGTGGTGGTGACGATGCCCATGTTGCCGAGTTTTTGCTCTACTCCCATTCCAGCGCTCCTTTCTTCCAGGCATAAAAGTACCCTACCAGTAAGATGGCAATGAAAATCGCCATTTCGATCAAACCGAACAGTCCCAGGCGGCGGAAGACGATCGCCCAGGGCAGGAAGAAGACGATTTCAATGTCGAACAGGATGAACAGGACGGCGATGAGATAGAAGCGCACCGGCATTCGGCGCGCGCCGGGACCGATGGGATTCATGCCCGATTCGTAGGGCATCATCTTGGCTTCGGTCTTTTTCTTGGGGCCAAACAACGCCCCCAGGATGATGGCGATCGCGCCGACCAGTACAGTTACCAGGAGAAAAGCAGCAATTGCAGCGTATTCGAGAAGCATGATGACTCCTCAAAGGTGGATTCAAGCCTACCGGCGAGAAAGTATATCACAAGACACCTAAAAACAAGACGAAATGTGTCTAGTTTCACAATGATTTTCGTCACATAGTATAACACCAACTTGTGAAAAAAAGCGCAAATTGAACGGTTTTGATTTTCAGAGGGAAACGACTAGCCGAGGTAATCCCTCAAATGCCGGCTGCGGGTCGGGTGGCGCAGTTTCCGCAGCGCCTTGGCCTCGATCTGGCGGATGCGTTCGCGCGTCACGTTGAAGTAGCGGCTGACTTCCTCCAGGGTGTGGTCCTTGCCGTCCACCAGGCCGAAGCGCAGTTCGAGCACCTGGCGCTCGCGCTCGGAGAGCGCACTCAGGGCGTGCTGGACCTGTTCGCGCAGCATTTCACGCGCCGCGGCGTCCATCGGTTCGAGGGCGTCCACGTCCTCGATGAAGTCGCCCAGTTGACTGGAATCCTCGTCGCCGACCGGGCCTTCGAGCGAGACCGGTTCCTCGGCCGAGCGCAGGATGCGGTCCACCTTGGCCATGGCCGCCTCGAGACGATGCTGCAGATCGGGGTCAAGAGGGGTCTCCTCGTAGCGGGCGCGCAAGATCGCCTGCACTTCGGCATCGGTCAAGAAACCAGATTCGAGGGCCATCTCCTCGTTGGTCGGATCGCGGCCCAGTTGCTGGGTCAGCGAACGCTGGATGCGCAGGATGCGGGTGATCGACTCGAACAGATGGACCGGGATGCGGATGGTGCGGGCCTGCTCGGCGATGGAACGGTTGATCGACTGGCGGATCCACCAGGTGGCGTAGGTGCTGAACTTGAAGCCGCGGCGCGGGTCGAACTTGTTGACCGCCCGCAGGAGACCCAGGTTGCCCTCCTGGATCAGGTCGAGGAAAGAGATGCCGCGCCCCAGGTAACGTTTGGCGACGCTGACCACCAGCCGCAGGTTGGCGCGGATGAGGGCCGCGTTGGCCTCCTCGGCGCGGTGACGGATTGCCTCGATCTCGTCCTTGAGCGCCCTGACATCCGGCAGATTACGGTAGAGGGTCCGCAAGACCGGCAGTTTGTGATGAGCCTGGATGTAATTGAGCAGCCAGGCGGCATAGTCGGCCGGCAAGAGGTAAAAGATGAGAAAGACGTTGTAGGCGTGGGTCACCAGACTGTCCCAAAGCGGATCTTTGCCCCAGTACTCGCGGTCAATGTAGGAACGCAAGTAGGAGGGCGCGGCGCATTCCCAGGTCTGGCGCAGCGATTGGGCTTCGGTCAGCATCAGGGCGGCGTCGGGCAGTTCGATGCCCAGGCGCTGGGCATCCTCGACCAACCGTCCCCAGGCAGTGACCAGTTCGCCGAGCGCGGCGTGATAGGCCACCACTTCGGTCGGCCCCCGAACCACTTTGCCAGTTCTTCGCCGAGCGAGGGTCAGGATCAGGCGGCGGGCTTCGATAATCGTAGCCAGCCGGAATTCGCTGTCCGAATCGAGCAATTTGACCTGCCCGATTTCGCGCAGGTACAGACGGACGGGGTCTTCGGAGAGTTCGGCGGCGATTTCGGCCGGGCTGATCTCCAGCAAATCTTCCCCGGTCAGACCGTTCAATTCCTCGTCGGGGATCAAAGGCGGCTCTTGCGGCTCGACAAGCACGCCTTCCTCGAACTCGCCGTTGACAACGCTCTCGGCGCGAGCCTCTGATTCGGATGGCTCCGACGGGCTCGGGCGGCGCGGCAGGCGCGGGGTGGGCCTCATTTTCCGCGGCATGGATGCTCTCTCTCAATGGCGGGCAAGCATTCGCTGCCCGGCCTGGTCCAGGGTGCGTAGCATCAGGGTATATCGTTGCACCATTTCACGATACGACTCGGCTCGCAGGTCTCCGTCCTGCTGAGCCTCTTCTTGAAGGAAACGCAATTGATTCAAGCCCTCGCTCAAGGCAGCCTTGCGGATCTTGATGACGCCTCGCAGCATATCCTCGAGCAGGCGGTCCTCTGAGGGGTCGAGGGTCTCGGCACGAGCCAGCAGTTCGGCCGCCAGGGAAGCGAGCGCCTCGGGCAGACGCGCCTGCAGGTAACGGTCGGGGTCTTCGGCATCTTGTTCGAGCGACTGACGCACCAGACGGAAGAGGACCTGATGATCAGTATACCCGAAATCTTCGGCGCTCAGGCGGCCAAGCGAGGCCTCCTGCAAGGCACGGTCGAGGCGGTAGAGCAAATCGGGGCGGCGCAGGAGGAGGCCCAGAATGTGGGCTTCGAGGCGGGCGGAGGCAGACGGCGGGACCGGCGCGGCGGGAGCGGGAGGCGGCGTCTCGGTCTCGACCCGCGGCCGAGGGCCGACGCGGCGCGGCGCGGCAGGCCGCGCTCCAACGAGGGCGCGCTCGTCCACCCGCAGGAAGCGCGCCAGTTGCTGACGATAGGTCTCGCGCTCGACCGGGTCGGGCAAATCCTCGATCAGCGGCAACACGCGGCCGGCAATCTCGGACTTGACCTTGGCGTCGTCCAAGTCGCGGCCGGCGGCCAGGGCATGCATAACGTGAATCACAATCGGCTGGGCCTGCTCGATGAGTTGCTTCCACTGCGCCGGGTCGCGCTGGACGATTTCGTCCGGGTCGAGTTCGTCGGGCATGGTGGCGACGCGCAGGTCAGCCTGCAGACGGGCCTCGTGGCGCAGGAGGCCGCGGGCGTCGAAGCGCAGTTCGTCCTGGCGGTCCAGGCTCTGGCGGGCAGCCTCCAGCCCGGAGAGGACGGCCTTCTGCCCGGCGGCGTCGGGATCGAGGGCCAGGACGATGCGGCGGCTGAAGCGTTTGAGCAGGCGCAACTGGTGTTCGGTCAGGGCGGTGCCCATCGGCGAGACGACGTTCTCGAAGCCGGCCTGGTGCAGGGCAATGACATCCAGGTAACCCTCCACGATGACGGCCTGGTCGGCGGCGCGGATGGGCTTGCGGGCCCGGTCGAGGCCGTACAGGAGGCGGCTCTTGGAGAAGAGCGGCGTCTCGGGTGAGTTGAGGAATTTGGGGTAATCGTCCGGGTCGAGGATGCGCGCCCCGAATCCGCACATCCGCCCGTTTTCGTCGCGGATGGGAATCATCAGCCGGTGGCGAAAACGGTCGAACGTGTTGCGGTGTTCTCCTGTTCCGGTGTCACGTTCCTCAGCGCGTTGAGTGACCAGGCCGCAGTCCAGCAATTCCTGTTCGCTGTAGCCGCGGGCGGTGAGATGCTTGAGCAGGTTATCCCAGCCGCGCGGGGCGTAGCCCAGGCCAAAGGTCTCGAGGGTGGCGTCGCTGAGATGACGTTTCTGGCGCAGGTAGTCGAGGGCCGATTTGCCTTCGTCGGTGTTCAAGAGTTGATGGCGGAAGTAGGTAGCGGCGTCCTCGAGCGCCCGGCGCAGACGCTCGTGGGCCTCTTTCTCTTCGGGCTTCTCGGCCCGGTAGGCTTCCAACTGGACGCCGGCGCGCTGGGCGAGGTAATGCAGGGCCTCCTTGAAGTCCCAGCCTTCTTTCTTCATGACGAACTTGAAGATGTCACCGCCCTCGTTGCATTGACCGAAGCAGTGCCAGGTCTGGCGTTCGGGCGAAACGATGAAAGAGGGCGTCTTCTCGCTGTGGAACGGGCACAGGCCGGCATAGTTGCGGCCGGAGCGGCGCAGTTTCACGGTTTCGCCGATCAATTCGACGATGTCGAGGCGGGCTTTGATCTCGTCTATCTGGGACATGTCAGGATCCAGTGGTCAGTGTTCAGTGGTCAGTGGTCGGTGGTCGGTGGTCGGTCATGCGTCGTCGCTGAAGAGCCAGGTGAATTATAGACGCAGAGGGGGAGGGACGCAACGGGAAAATTAACAAGCAGGGGCGCCGGGTTCGTCCCAGCGCCCGAGCGATTCAGCCGAACCGGCAGCCTAGAATCCTTCTAATTTGCTCAAGTCTGCCAGGCCGCGAGACAAACCGGCAATCTGTCCTACCAGGGCGAGGCGGTTCTGCCGCGCCTGCTCGTCCTCTGCCATCACCAGAACCTTGTCGAAGAAGGCGTTGATGGCAGGCAGGAGGGCGACGACCATCTCAAGCAGTTCGTTGACCGTGGACGGCGGACGGCGGACGGTGGAACGGATGGCCTCGTATAGGGCTTGCTCTTCCTTCTCCACAAAGCGGCTCGCGTCTATCGTCTTCGGTCTATCGTCCACCGTCTTCAAAATGCG
>CALGPL010000063.1 GCA_937960595.1 uncultured Anaerolineales bacterium
ACGCCGAACTCTTCCTCGACCGTTTCTTCGAGGCGCTGGGGTACTCGCAGGTTCTGTTCGTCCCCTAACCCAAGAGAAGCACGTCGGGCGCTCAGCCCGGCTTTCTGCCCATCTGCTCAGGATGGGCATATTTTCTTTCTGCCAGAAGAGTCTCTCTCAGCCGGCCTTTCTTGAGGGGTATTTTTAGCAGGGGAAGGCAGTCTGGCAGGATTTAAGTAATTCTACTTATTTTCGATAGACTACAAATTCGCTATTATGAGAGCAACACATACGCTTGAGGTGATTCCAAGGATTTCTTATGTCCGCATCTCCCAACACGCTTCTCCGCCAACAACAGATTGCCCTTGCCGAGCGCGTTGTCGAATTGCAATACGCCCGCCAGCCGGAAATCTGGAAGCCCTACGGCTCGCCCGGCCGCGAGAAATCGGTGCGCGACGCCGGCTACCACCTGACCTACCTGGCCGAGGCAGTCGAGGCCGATGACCCGGCGCTCTTTGGTGAGTACCTGGCCTGGGTCAAGGCGCTCTTTGCCGGGCTGAACTTTCGCGACGATGTGCTGCCCGTCACCCTCGAATGCACCCGCCAGGCGCTGAGCGAACTGCTGCCGCCCGAAGAGGCTGCCCCGGCGCTGACCATCCTCGAAGCCGGGAGGCAGGCCCTGGGGTCCGCGCCCGAAGCGCCGCCGCCCTTCCTCAGCGAAGAGGCTCCCCTCTCCAACCTGGCGCGGGAGTACCTCGAGACCCTGCTGCGCGCCGACCGCCGCGCCGCCGGTCAAATGATTCTGGCCGCAGTCCAGGACGGCGCCCCCCTGCGCGACATCTACCTGCACGTCTTCCAGCCTGTGCAGCGCGAGGTCGGCCGCCTGTGGCAGACCAATCAAATCACGGTGGCGCAAGAACACTTCTGCACCGCGGCTACCCAGATGATCATGTCGCAACTCTACCCCTACCTGTTCACCGGCGAGCGCAAGGAACGCCGCGTCGTGGTGACTTGCGTGGGCGGCGAACTGCACGAACTGGGCGCCCGCATGGTAGCCGACTTCTTCGAGATGAGCGGCTGGGACTCGACCTTCCTGGGCGCCAACACCCCGCCCGAAAGCATCGTCCGCATGGCCGCAGAGCGCCGCGCCGACCTGCTGGCCCTCTCGGCGACAATGACCTTCCACGTCAGCCGCGTGCGGGACTTGATCGCCCTTGTGCGCGCCGGCGGCTCGTCCCGCCCCCGCGTCCTGGTCGGCGGCTACCCGTTCAACATCTCCCCCGGCTTGTGGCGCAAAGTCGGCGCAGACGGCTACGCCCCCGACGCCGCCGGCGCAGTGGAAGAGGCCGAGAAAGTGATGTGACGCCTTCGCCGGGGCTATTCCCTACGGGAGCGCCGCGCGAAAGCGGACTCGGAGTCGGCTTCCAGCCGACTTCCATGCCCTGAGGCGGGGGATTTATCCCCCCGCCGACAGACATGATCGAGCCGGCCCTGTGCGCCCTGAGGCGGGGAATGGATCTCCTCGCCGCAAAAAGCGAAACAGAATCTGTTCGAAAGGAATCCGCATGTCATCCTCCGGCCTTGCTCTCTTGTGCGACTGGAACGGCAACATCCTCGAAATCCTGCGCGACCCGCTTGGGCTGGGCGCGCAGATTCAATTGGGCATGCCGTTTGCCCGCCTGGCGACGCACGGCTCGCTGGGAAAAGCGCTCTCCTTCCTGGCCGAGATTCGCGCCCAGGGCGCGGCCTTCGACTGGGAAATCAACCTGCAGGTCAAAGACGAAATCCGCACCCTGCACTTCAGCGGCGGCAAATCCGGCGAAGTCCTGATCCTTGCCGGGGCCGAGAACGGCAAATTCTCGCTGGCGCTCTACGAAGAGATGATGCGCATCAGCAACGAACAGACCAACGCCCTGCGCACCGCCTATCAGGAGACCGCCCACAGTGACGCCCTCTACGATGAAATCAGCCGCCTGAACAACGAATTGGTGGACATGCAGCGCGAATTGGCGCGTCAGAAAGCCGAACTGGAGCGGCTCAACGCCGAAAAGAACCGCTACCTCGGCATGGCCGCCCACGACCTGCGCAACCCCCTGCACGCCATCATGATGTCCGGCGAATTCCTGCTCGATGAATGTCCGTCTGGCGAAACACGCGAATTCATCGAGACCATCTACGAGACCAGCCAGTTCATGGCCCGGCTGGTGGATGATTTACTGAACGTCGCCCAAATCGAGTCCGGCGAACTCAACCTGGACTACGCCCCCGTGGACCTGCCGGCCCTGATTCGGCGCAACGCGGCGATTAACCACCCACTCGCGGCTCGCAAAGGCATCGAATTGGTGTATGATATTCCTGAAGACCTGCCGCGCGCCCTGCTCGACGCCGCCAAACTCGAACAGGTCTTGAACAACCTCATCGGCAACGCCGTCAAATTCTCGCCGCCCGGCGGAAAGGTGAACATCCGCCTCGAAACGCAAGGAGAAGCCTTCCTCTTGTCCGTCTGCGACCGGGGCGTGGGCATCCCGCCCGAACGGATGAAGACTCTCTTCCAGCCCTTCCGGCGCGGCGAGACCGGCACCGCCGGCGAGAAATCCACCGGCCTCGGCCTGTCCATCGTCAAGCGCATCGTCGAAGGCCACGGCGGCCAAATCTGGGTCGAAAGCCAGCCCGGTCAGGGTGCAGCCTTCTACGTCCAACTCCCCTTCCGCCCGCCCGACCCCTCAACCCACTGACCTTTGGACTATTCGACTCTCGACTATCCGACTCCAGGACTCCCCATGTCCATGTCCACTCCTCCCAAAATCCTCGTTGTTGATGACGACCCCGTCATCGTCCGAGCCACCGAACGGCTGCTGAAGAAGGCGGGCTACGTCACCTTCCCTGCCCACACCGGCCAGCAGGCCCTCGACCTGGCCCGCCGCCATCATCCGGATATCCTCCTGCTTGACGTCAACATGCCCGACCTGGACGGCTTCGAGGTCTGCCGCCGCCTCAAAGCCGACCCCGAACTGGCCGACATCGGCGTCCTGATTGTCAGCAGCACCTACACCGACGGCGAGAGCCAGGCCGCCGGCCTCGACCAGGGCGCCGACGGCTACATCGCCCGCCCCATCTCCAACCGCGAACTGCTGGCGCGCATCCAGGCCCTGCTGCGCCTGCGCGCCGCCGAGCAGGCCGCCCGTCTCAGCGCCGCCAAGTGGCAGGCCACCTTCGACGCCGTCAGCAGCGCCATCTTCCTCACCGACGCCGAATATCGCATCATCCATTACAACCGCGCCGCTCGCGACATCTTCTTTGGACAGAGGGAATATCCCCTGGGCGAGAAATGCTACCGCCTGATACACGGCAGCGAACGGCCGTACCACGCCTGCCCGCTGATGAAAGTCAAGAACGACAAGAAACGCGAAACCATGGTCTTCGAACAAAACGGCCGCTGGTTTGAAGTGACCGTAGACCCCGTCCTGGACGCGGCCGGCCATTTCACCGGCTCGGTGCATGTGATTAACGACATCACCGCCCGCAAACAGGCCGACGAAGCCCTGCGTCAGAGCGAGGAGCGGCACCGCCTGATTGCCGCCATGATGTCGGATTATGTCTACAGAGGTAAGGTGCTTCCAGATGCCAGCGTGGTGACCGAATGGATTAGCGGCGCCTTCGAGCGCATCACCGGCTACAGCGTGGAAGAAGTCAACCATCTGCCGGGCGGTTTTGCCTCTCTGCTGTTGCCCGAAGACCTGCAAAATGTTCTGCGCCAGAATCCGCTCCTGTTCGAGCGCGGTAATCTTTCGGTCGAGTACCGCATTCGGCGCAGAGACGGGGAAATCCGCTGGCTGCAAGACAAAATGAAATTGGTCGGTCGAGATGAAAAAGGAGCCTTTTGGACAATTGGCGCCGTCCAGGACATCACCGAGCGCAAGCAAGCCGAAGAGAAAATCCGCCAGAGCGAGGAAACCTACCGCAACCTGTTCCACAACGCCCAGGTCGGTCTCTTTCGCACCCGCATCGCCGACGGCAAAATCCTGGAGAGCAACGAGCAACTGGCGCGCATGTTCGGCTACGACAATCGCGAGGAATTCATCGCCGAATACGTTACCTCCCAAAACTATGTGGACCCCGGCACCCGCGAGCGCATGCTTGAACTCATCCGCCGCGATGGTTTCGTGCAGAACTTTGAGGCCCGTTTCTACCGCAAAGACCGTTCTATCTTCTGGGCGCGCTACTCGGCGCGCATCTACCCACAAGAGGGCTGGATCGAGGGCGTGGCCGAAGATATTACCGAGCAGAAGCAAGCTGAAGAAGCCATCCGCCGCCTCAACGCCGAACTCGAAGCGCGCG
>CALGPL010000064.1 GCA_937960595.1 uncultured Anaerolineales bacterium
GCGAAGTCCGCGAGGCGTAATTCCCCCCCTCCAACCGGGGCGCAGCACCGCTGCGCCCTTTTTTGTTATATAATCCCCTCCATGCGCAAAAGAACCCCCTTTCGAGCCAAGAGTCTGGCCATCCTCCTGGTAGGCATCGCCGTGATGATTGGCCTGTCCTTCCTCCCGCCCGTCAAACGCAGACTGAGCGAATTCTGGGTCGATGTGCGTTTCTTCTTCAACCCGCCCGCCGAGGTAGTTTTCGTCCCCACCCAACAAGCGCAATTGAGCCTTCCAGCCACCCCCACGCTGCCGGAAAACCTGCTCACCCCCACCGCCACGCCGCTGCCGACCCAACTCGCCACGCCGACCCTCACCCCCACGCCCCTGCCGCTCTACGTCCGCCTCTCCGGCGTGGTCTACGTGGATCAGGCCAACCGCTGGAATTACTGCGGCCCGGCCAATCTGACCATGGCGCTCAAATTCTGGGGCTGGAACGGCACGCGCGACGATGTCGCCGCGGCCGTCAAACCGGGACGCAACGACCCCAGTGTGGATTTCATCGAACGCGGCCGCACCGACGTCAACGTGATGCCCTACGAACTGGTCAACTTCGTCAACGAACAGACCGAGTTCCGCGCCCTGTGGCGCTACGGCGGCAACATCGACCTGGTGCGGCGTTTCCTCGCTGCCGGTTACCCCGTAGTCGTCGAAAAGGGCCACTTCGACACCGACTCCAGCGGCACGTTCTCCTGGATGGGACATTACCAGTTCGTCACCGGCTACGACGACGCCGATGGCACCTTCCTCGTCCAAGACACCTACCACTACGGCCCCAATCATCTGGTGGCCTACGAAGAGTTCGAGGCCGAGTGGCGGGCCTTCAACTTCCTCTTCTACCTCGTCTATCCGCCCGAACGCGAGGAGGCAGTCTATGCCCTGCTCGGCAACTGGGGCGATCCCGTCTGGGCCAACCAGCATTCGCTCGAAGTGGCCCGCGCCGACACCCAGTCCCTCACCGATCCCTGGGGACTGTACTTCGCCTGGTTCAACGTCGGCACCGCCAATGTCCAACTCTACCAATATGCCGACGCCGCCAGCGCCTACGATTACGCCTTCCAACTCTACGCCGGCCTGGGCGCCGAAAACACCCAGCGCCCCTACCGCATGCTCTGGTACCAGACCGGCCCCTACTTCGCCTACTACTACACCGGCCGCTACCAAGACGTCATCAACCTGGCCAACATTACCCTGGCCAGTTCGCGGTTCGGCCCCACCCTCGAAGAGAGCCTCTACTGGCGGGCCATGGCCGAATACGCCCTCGGCGACTACGTCTCCGCCTACGCCGACATGCGCCAAACCGTCTACTACAACCCTAACTTCGCCCCCGGCTGGGCCAAATTGCAAGAATGGGGCATCTCGCCCTGAACCACCTGCGGAGGCCGCATGAAACTCCTGCATTTTGCCGACGCCCACATTGACATGGCCAACTACGGCCGCCACGACCCGACCACGGGCCTGCCGCTGCGCGTCCTCGATTTTCTCAAATCGCTGGACGTCATCGTCGAGACGGCCATCGCCGAACAGGTCGACCTGGTGCTGTTTGCCGGCGACGCCTACAAAGACCGCCAGCCGGCCCCCACCTTTCAGCGCGAATGGGGCCGGCGCATCATGCGCCTGGCGCGGGCCGGCATCCGCACGCTCCTGCTAATCGGCAACCACGACCTCTCGCCCGCCCTGGGCCGCGCTCACGCCGTTCAGGAATTCGAAACCCTCGAAATCCCGCACGTGACCGTCCTCGCCAAACCGACCTTTCTGAGCGCCGACGACCTCGGCCTGCCCCTCCAGGTCATCGCCCTGCCGTGGGTCGCGCGTTCCGGCCTGCTGGCCGCCCTCGACCTGGACGGCGAAGACCCCGGCCGCGCCTTCGAACAGATCGAACAGCGTCTGGCGCAACTGGTCGCCGACTGGCTCGAACGGGCCGACCCGGCCCTGCCGGTCATCCTGACCGCCCACGCCTCGGTCGAGGGCGCCCGCTACGGCGCCGAACGCACCGTCATGCTCGGCGCCGACCTGGTGCTGCCCGGCTCGCTGGTGCGCGACCCGCGCCTGGATTACGTCGCCCTCGGCCACATCCACAAAGCCCAGGACCTGAACGAAAACGCCCACCCGCCGGTTATCTACCCCGGCTCGATCGAACGGGTAGACTTCGGCGAGGCCGGCGACGACAAATTCTTCGTCCTCGCCGAAGTCGAAAAGGGCCGCGCCCAAGTCCGGTGGCGCAAACTGGACGGCATCCGCCCCTTCATCGACAAACGAGTCACCCTGACTTCCGCCGAAGGCGTCACCGCCGCCCTCGACGCCGCCCTGCCGCCGCCGGCCGCCCTCCAGGATGCTATCGTCCGCCTGACGGTCGAATACCCGCGCCAATGGGAAGCCTTGATCGACGAGGCAGCCCTGCGGGCGCGCCTTGCCGGGGCCTTCGAATTCCACCTCATCAAACGCCCCCAGGTCGAGGCCCGCATCCGCCTGCCCGCCGACCAAACGGTCAGCAGCCTGAGCCCGCTCGACCTGCTCGACCAGTACTGGCGTGCCGGCAAGACCACCCCCGATGAAATCGAAACCCTCAACCGCCTGGCCGCCGAAATTGTCGCCGGCGAGGAAAGCGAGACGGAATAAGATGCGTTGGATTTACTTCTCGCCCCACTTCGACGACGCCGTCCTCTCCTGCGGCGGCCTGATCCATGCTCAGGCGCAGCAGGGGCTGACGGTCGAGATTTGGACCCTCTTTGGCGGCGAACCGCCGGCGGGGCCGCTTTCCGATTTTGCCCGTCAGATCCACGCCATGTGGGGCACCGGCGACGGCCCGCAGACGGTCGCCCTGCGAAAAGAAGAAGACCTGTCAGCGGCCGCCCAACTCGGCGCCGAAGTCGTCCACTTCGACTTCCTCGACTGCATCTACCGCCGCGCCCCCGACGGAACCCCCCTCTACTCGCAAAGCGTCTTCGTTCCTCCCCACCCCCTCGACTCCGATCTGCCCGCCGTGATGGCCGCCGCCCTGGATTCCGAACTGCTCGCCGAAGACATCCTGGTCGGCCCGCTGGCCCTCGGCGGCCACGTAGACCACCTCCTGGCGCGGGCGGCGGTCGAACGCCTCGGCCGCCCCCTCCTGTACTACGCCGACATTCCCTACCTGATCAATTACCCGGCGACTCTCGCCCCGGCCGTCGCCGCCCTGGACGAGGAATGCTTCCCCCTCACAGAGGCGGATCTGCGCGCCTGGCAGGCGGGGGCCGCCGCCTACGCTTCGCAGATCGATTCGCTCCTCAGAGTCGAGGCCAGCCTCGAGCAGGTCCTGCGCGACTACTGGAACGAACGTCGCGGTCTGCGCCTGTGGCGGGTCTCCGCCTATGCCGGCTGAGGCGTAATCCCGGCAGTCTTGCGTTTCGAAGAGAATCATGTATAATAGCGGCGCGGACAGGGAAACTCATCCATGCATCTCTGCTACGGAGATGCACATTTTTTACCAGGATCCGAAAAGATGCCGACCACATTCCTGACCAAAGAAGGCTATCAAAAACTCCAGGAAGAACTCGACTACCTGCGCACGGTCAAACGTCAGGAGGTCGCCAACCGTCTGCATGAGGCCATGGAAGGCGGCGAACTGATCGAGAACGCAGAGTACGAGGCGGCCAAGAATGAGCAGGCCTTCGTCGAGGGCCGCATCCAGGAACTGGAAATGATCCTGGCCTCGGCGCGCATCATCGAGGACGGCGAGAAGAAAGAAAAAGGCGGCCTCGTTCAGGTCGGTTCGACCGTGGTCATCCAAGAGCAAGACGGCCCGCCCGAACGCTACACCATCGTGGGCGCGGCCGAGGCCAACCCGCGCGAAGGCCGCATCTCGAACGAATCGCCCATCGGCAAAGCCCTGCTCAACCACCGCGCCGGCGACGAAGTGACCGTCGAAGCGCCGGGCGGCACATTCAAAGTCAAAATCGTCAAGATCGAATAGGCCCGGGGCAAGCCCGCTCAGGCCCCGCGCATCCTCCCCGATGCGCGGGGCTTTTTCTGTCCAAGTCTCTGAAACGAAAGCGCCCTCGAATGGTAAAATAACGTTCAGAAAGGCTGCACCATGCCCGAATACACCTCCCTCGAAAAAATCCGTCTCGAAAAACTGCAGGCTTTGCGCCAACAAGGGATCGAACCCTACCCGCCGCGCGCCGAGCGGACTCATACCAGCGCCGAGGCGATCGCCGCCTTCGAAGCGGCCGAACAAGCCCGGCCGCCCGTCGAGGTGCGCGCCACCCTGACCGGCCGCCTGCGCGCCAGCCGACCGATGGGCAAACTCACCTTCGCCCACATCGAAGACGGTGACGGGCGGATCCAACTGCTTCTGCGCCTGAACGAAATCGGCCAGGAACGTGTGGACTTCTTCAACAATTACTTCGATCTGGGCGATTTTCTCCAGGCCTCCGGTGTCTTGATGCGCACTCGAACCGGTGAGGTGACCTTGCTGGTCGAAGATTACCAAATGCTGGCCAAAGCCGTCAGCCCCCTGCCGGCCGCCAAAGATGAGACCCTCCCCGATGGGACCGTCATCCGCCACGCCGCCCTCGAAGACCCCGAACTGCGCGCCCGGCAGCGCTACGCCGACCTGGCCGTCAACCCCGAAGTGCGCGAGACCTTCCGCAAGCGGGCGGCCATCTTGCGCGCCCTGCGCGAGTTCCTCGATTCGCGCGGCTTCCTCGAAGTCGAAACGCCCATCCTGCAGCCCCTCTACGGCGGGGCCGCAGCGCGGCCGTTCGTCACCCACCACAACGAACTCGACCAGGACATGTACCTGCGCATCTCCTTCGAACTCTATCTCAAACGCCTGCTGGTCGGCAACCTGGAAAAAGTCTACGAGATCGGCCGCGATTTCCGCAACGAGGGCGTTTCTTTCAAGCACAACCCCGAGTTCACCCAACTCGAATTCTATTGGGCCTACGCCGATTACCTCAAAGTGATGGACTTCACCGAGCAAATGCTCGCCTGGGTCTGTGAACAAGTGCTCGGCACGACCCGTTTCACCTACCAGGGTCAGGCACTCGACTTCACCCCGCCCTGGCGGCGGCTGGAAATGCGCCAGGGGCTGCTGGAGGCAAGCGGCATCGATATCGCCGCCCACCCGACGGCCGACTCCCTGCGCCACGCCCTCGTCCAGGCTGGCAAACAGCCCGATCCACACGCCACGCGCGGCAAACTGATCGACTTCATGCTCTCCGAGTACCTCGAACCGACCCTCATCCAGCCCACCTTTCTCTACGACTACCCGCGCGACATCTCCCCCCTGGCAAAGACCAAGCCCGGCGACCCGTTGACCGTGGAACGGTTCGAAGTTTACGTGGCCGGCTTTGAACTCTGCAACGCCTTCACCGAACTCAACGACCCCCTCGACCAGGAACAGCGCTTCCTCGAAATGGGCCGCGACTACGCCGACGGCGACGAGGAGAAGCACCCCATGGACGAAGACTACCTGCGCGCCCTGCGCTATGGCATGCCGCCCTGCGGCGGCTTCGGCATGGGCGTCGACCGCCTGGCCATGCTCTTGACCGATAAACACTCCATCCGCGAAGTGTTGCTCTTCCCGCACATGCGGACAGACGAGAAATAGCCTTTACCCAGTGGGGTAAAATATCCCCGATGGAAGAACCCGCCCTCATCCGCGCCGCCCAGCGCGGCGACCTGGAGGCCTTCAACCGCCTCGTTCTGGCCTACCAGGAGGCGCTGTTCAACACCGCCCTGCGCATTCTCGGCGACGAGGACCTGGCCGCCGACGCCGCGCAGGAAGCCTTCCTCTCCGCCTTTCGGGCAATCCACGCTTATCGCGGCGGCTCCTTCCGCGCCTGGCTGCTGCGGACGGTCACCAACGCCTGCTACGACGAACTGCGCCGCAGGAAGCGCCGGCCGACGACCCCTCTCGATCCGGAGGGCGATGATGGTGAGGAGGTCGAATCCCCGCGCTGGCTGGCCGATCCGTCCGACTCGCCCGAGCAGGCACTCGAACGCGCCGAACTGGAGCACGCCATCCAGCACTGCCTGGAGGCCCTCCCGCTCGAATTCCGGGTTGTGGTCGTCCTGACCGACATCCAGGGACTGGATTACAAAGAAGCCGCCCGGGCAGCGCGTCTCCCGCTCGGCACGGTCAAATCGCGCCTGGCGCGCGCCCGCCTGCGTCTGCGCGAGTGCTTGCAAGCGTTTTGGGAACTTTTGCCCGCCGCCTTCCGTCTGCTGGAGGAGCGTGGCGCATGAACAATTCTCCTTCCTTCCGCGACGTCGAACGACTCTCGGCCTACCTAGACGGCCATCTCTCTCCGACCGAGACGGCGCGCCTGGAGGCTCGCCTGGCGTCGGAGCCGGCCCTGCGCGCCGTCCTCGAGGACTTGCGCCAGGCCAGAACGCTTCTGCGCCACACCCCCCGGCGGCGCGCCCCACGCAACTTCACCCTCACGCCCCGCATGGCAGGCCTGCGGCCGCCCGTCCCAGGCGGCGTTCCCCTCCTGTCTTGGGCCTCGGCCCTGGCTGCCCTGCTCTTCTTCTGTACGTTCAGCGGCAACCTGATCGGCCAACTGGCGCCGCGTTCCGCCGCGCCGGCTGCCGCCCCCTTGCCCGTCATGGGCGGAGGCCCGGTCGAGTCGGCAGACGTTTTCACCGAGGCCGCCCCTTTGCTTGCCGCACCAGCCGAACCGGAGGCCGCCGATGCCGCCCGGCTGGCGGAGACCACCCCCACCCTCGCCGCGACGCCCGAAGAGACCATCTTTGCCGCACAAGAAGAGCCAGCCCAACCGCAGGCAAAGCGCCCGGCCGCCAATCTCTGGCCGTTCGTCTGGCTCGCCCTGGCCGCCTTGCTGGGGGGAGCGGCGCTTCTGCTGCGCTGGGCCGCCCGGCGCCGCTTCCGGCGCAAATATCCCTACTAAACTGAACGCCGGCCCATCTCGACCCGCGTCTTGCCGAGCACATTGTCATAACTCTCTCCGGCCGTGCTAAAATTGAGAAGGAAAGAGGAGGCCGTATGACCACGATCGCTCCTGTCCGTCCTTCGCCGATTGCCGGCGCCTGGTACGAGGGCAACCCCGACGCCTTGCGCCGCGCCGTCGACTCCTACCTCGACCGCGCCAGACTGCCCGACCTGCCCGGCGAGGTCGTGGCCGTCATCGCGCCGCACGCCGGTCATATCTACTCCGGCCCGGTGGCCGGCTACGCCTTCGCGGCTGTGCGCGGCCGCCGTCCCGATCTGGTGGCAGTCATCTCACCGATGCACCGTCCCTATTACGAACCTCTGCTGACCACCGCTCACGAGGCGTATGCCACGCCACTGGGCAAGATTCCCGTAGATCAGGAAGCCCTGGCCGCCCTCGACGCCGCCCTCGAGGCGCGCCGCGCCCCCCGCCTGGCCGCAGTTGCCTATGACCAGGAACATTCGCTCGAAATCGAACTGCCCTTCTTGCAGCGCGCCCTGGCAGGCGATTTCCGCCTCCTGCCCGTGATGGTGCGCGCCCAGGAACCGGTCATCTCCCAGGCGCTGGGCGAAGCCCTGGCTGAATTACTGCGCGGCCGCAACGCCCTGCTGGTCGCCAGCACCGATCTATCTCACTTCTACGATCAGGAAACCGCCAAAAAACTCGACGCTGAAATCCTGCGCTGCCTGGAGGCTTTCGATCCCGACGCCCTCTTCGAAGCCGAGCGGACCGGCAAGGGATTTGCCTGCGGCCATGCGGCAACCGCCGCCGTTCTGTGGGCAGCCCGCGCCCTGGGTGCCGACAGCGTCAAAGTGCTGTTCCACGCCACCTCGGGCGACGTGACCGGCGACTATGCCTCGGTGGTCGGCTACGGGGCAGCCGTGGCGCTCAAGACCGCCTCCGCCGGATGACCGCCTCCGTCCGCGCCCCCTCCCCTGTGACCGAGCCTCTGTTTGCCCGCATTGCCGTCAATGTCCCGACCGTGTCGGGCATCTTTGATTACCACCTGCCCGAAGCCCTGCACGGACAGGTCGGCGCCGGGCATCTCGTGACCGTTCCCTTCGGCAAGCAAACCGTCCAGGGCGTGGTGCTCGAACTGACCACCACCGCCTCGGTGGCCGAGACCCGCCCGGTGCTCGACCTGCTCGACCCGCAGCCGGTGCTGACTGCCGCCCAAATCGCTCTGGCGGGCTGGATGGCAGACTATTTTCTCGCCCCGCCGGCAGCGATGATCCATTTGATGATCCCCGGCGGCCTCAGCCAGCAGGCCGACACGCTCTACGCCCTGCGCGGGCAAGCGCCCGCGGCCAGCCGCCCGCCGTCTGCAGTGGAAAGCCGTTTGACGCGCCTGCTCGAGCAGCGCGGCCCCCTGCGCGGGCGGCAGATCGACCGGCACTTCAAAAACGTCGACTGGCGCAAATCGGCCGAGGCGCTGGCGCGGCGCGGCGTTCTCGCCCGCCGGTCGGTCTTGCCGCCGCCGACCATCCGCCCCAAGTTCGTGCGCACGGCGCAACTGGCCGTCCCGCCGGCGCAAGCCGAAGCGGCCATGTCCGACCTGGGAAAAACAGAGGTCACGCTGAGGCGTCGTCAGGCGGCGCTGCGCTTTCTGATCGGAGAACTGCAGGCGGTTGACGTCGCCTGGGTCTATGCTGCCAGCGGCTGCACCCTGGCCGACCTGCAGGAACTGGCCGAGCGCGGCCTGATCGTCTTGCGCGAGACCGAAATCTGGCGCGACCCGCTGCAAAAGATTCCGGTTTCAGACACCCCCAACCATCTGCCGCCAGAACTGACACCCGATCAACAAAGAGCCTGGGAGGCCATTACCGAGGCCTTTCAATCGTCCGCGCCCCGGCCGCCTTTCCTGCTGCACGGGGTGACCGGTTCCGGCAAGACCGAACTCTATCTGCGCGCCGCGGCCGAGGCGGTGCGGCGCGGCCGACAAGCCCTCATCCTCGTCCCCGAAATTGCCATCACGCCGCAGATGGTGCGGCGCTTCCTGGCGCGCTTCCCCGGGCAAGTCGGCCTGATCCATTCGCGCCTCTCGGACGGCGAGCGCTACGACACCTGGCGGCGCGCCCGTTTGGGGCTGCTCCAGGTCGTCATCGGGCCGCGCTCGGCGCTCTTCACGCCTCTCCCCAACATTGGCCTGATCGTCCTGGACGAGTGTCACGATAGTTCGTATTATCAGGCCGAACCGCCCTTTTACCATGCCGAGACAGCCGCCCGCCGCTACGCCCGCCTGTGCGGGGCAGTCTGCCTGCTCGGCTCGGCCACCCCTTCTATTGTCCAACGCTATCAGGCCGAACATAACGAAAGCCTGCGGCTGGCGCTGCCCCGCCGCATCGTCCAGCCGAACCTGCCGCCGGTGGACGTGGTGGACATGCGCCTCGAACTCAAGTCGGGCAACCGCAGCATCTTCAGCCGGGAGCTGACCGCCGCGCTGACCCAGGTCCTGAATGACGGCCAGCAGGCGATTCTATTCCTCAACCGGCGCGGCACGGCTACCTATGTGTTCTGCCGCGACTGCGGCTACGCCGCCAAGTGTCCGCAATGCGACGCGCCGCTGACCCTGCACCTGGAGACGGCCGAACGCCTGACCTGCCACCGCTGCGGCTACACCCGCCAGATGCTGAAGAAATGCCCCGCTTGCAGCGGGACTCAAATCCGCGCCTACGGGCTGGGCAGCGAAAAGGTCGAGGCGGAGGTGCGGACGCTCTTCCCGTCCGCCCGCACGCTGCGCTGGGACTGGGAAACCACCCGTCAGAAAGATGCCCACGAGATCATCCTGAGTCACTTCGCTGCCGGCCGGGCCGATGTCCTGATCGGGACGCAGATGCTGGCCAAAGGTCTCGACCTGCCGCGGGTCACGCTGGTGGGCGTGGTGCTGGCCGAAGTGGGACTGCACCTGCCCGATCCCTTCGCCGCCGAACGGACCTTCAATCTGTTGACTCAAGTGGCGGGGCGGGCCGGGCGCTCGGCCCTGGGCGGGCGGGTCCTCCTGCAGACCTTCGAGCCAGACCATTACGTCATCCAAGCCGCCTCGGCCCACGATGTGGATGGCTTCTACGCCCGCGAATTGGAGGAACGTCGCCGCTTGGGGTATCCGCCCTTTGCGCGGCTGGTCAGACTGGAATATCGCGCCCTGGAGGCCGCCAAGGCCGAAGCAGAGGCCAGGCAAATGGCAGCGAAAATGAGCGAGTGGCTGGAAAAGGAAGCCAGGCGAGAGACGACGATGATCGGACCGGTGCCGTGTTTCTTCGCCAAGATGGGAGGCTGGTACCGCTGGCAGATCGTCCTGCGCGGCCCCGACCCGGCCTCCCTGCTGCGCGGCCGCGAATTACCCGGCTGGCGGATTGAAGTTGAGCCTGCAAGTTTGCTATAATCATCTCATCCTAAATTTTGGAGGTATCCGATGCAGTCGTTCGCCCGCGGGTGGTCGTTCCTCAAACAGGCCTGGCAGATGGCCGTCAAGGATCGAGATCTGCTCAAGCCGTCCATTTATTCGCTGATTGTCGGTTTCCTCGTCTCGCTCGTCTTCATCCCGTTCATGATCGGCGCCGCTTTCCTGTTCGGCGAGGAGAGCCTGACCGGGCAAATTGCGCTCTTCGTCCTGGGAGCGGGGATGATTTTCGCCCAGGCTGCCGCTTCGCAGGTTGCGGTTGCGGCGCCCGCTCCGCTGCAGGCTGTGCTGGAGTAGCCATGCAGGCCGGTCCGCGCAACATCCTGCTCTCTTGGGATGACGTTGACCGTCTGATCGATTCCCTGCTGCCCAAATTCAGGGGAGAGTTCGATGCGCTGCTGATGGTGACGCGCGGCGGCATCATCCCCGGCGGGCTGCTGGCCGAGAAAATGGGCCTGACCACGCTGTTGACCGCGGCGGTGGACTTCCCGACCCTGCTGGAGGCAGAAAAAACGTCGCTGCTGGCCTGGCCGACTTTTCTGCAGTTCCCCGCCGACGATTTGCTGCGCGGGCGGCGCGTCCTGTGCGTGGACGACGTCTGGGGTTCGGGACGAACGATGACCGCTGTCAAGAACCGCGTCTCGGCGGCAGGTGGTTTCCCGGAGACGTGCGTGCTGCATTTCAATCCGTATCGCTCGCTGTTCGGCACGCTGCGGCCCGATTATTACGCCGAGGCCACCGAGGCGTATGTCATCTATCCGTGGGAGATCGATCGAGGCGCAGACCGGGTGTTGAGGGGCACGGATGGAGGATAACGGACTTTGTCACGGAATCACGGAGGGGAACGGATTTGTGGAAACGGACGCTGTCACGGAATCACGGATGGAGGATAACGGACTTTGTCACGGAATCGCGGATGAGGAACGGATTTGCGGATGCGGACGCTGTCACGGAATCACGGATGGAGGATAACGGACTTTGTCACGGAATCACGGATGAGGAACGGATTTGTGGATAAGGGATTGAGGGTATGCGGATTTTGAAGGTTGAATTCGATGAGAGGTTGAGCGCGCTGCGCGAAAATTCCTATTTCGAGAATTTGCCCGAGATGGATCTGAAACGCGCCGCGGATTGTACCTCTCTGCGCCAGTTCGAGCGCGGCGAGCCGCTCTTCTGGGAAGGCGAACCCTGCGCCGGCCTGCACATCGTTCAAGAGGGCTGCATCAAACTGTACCGCCTCTCGCCCCACGGACGCCAGTACATCGTCCGCCTGGTGCAGGAGAAAGAGACGTTCAACGAGGTGTCGGTTTTCGATCAGAGAGGCAACCCGGTCAACGCCGAGGCGCTCGAAGAGAGCCAGGTGTGGGTGGTCGAGGCGGAATGCATCCGCCAGACGGTGGCCGCGAACCCGGATTTCGCCCAGAAGGTGATCAATAACTTGTGCGCCAATTTGCGCCACCTGGTCCAGTCTGTCAGCGAGATGGCGTTCTATCAGGTCACTCACCGCCTGGCGCGCTTGATTCAGGAGACGCGCAGCGAGGCGGCCCGCACACCCCTGACTCAGGATCAGATGGCCGCCCGCCTGGGGACGGTGCGTGAGGTGGTCGCCCGCTCGCTGCGCGAACTGGAACGCTCGGGGGCCATTCGAGTAGAAAAACGCCGCATCACGGTCGCCGACCCGCGCCTGCTGGAGCAATGGATACAAGGGCCGTGGAATTGAGAGCCATCACCTGAGAGACCAGCACCAGGCAGGTCAGGGGGCCAGGAAATATTCGACTGTAGCAAATTCGGGAAATGAGTTCGTGAGTCAAGTCACATTTCGGCGATAGCGCCGGCCTTTCCAGGTGACGCCCTGGCCGGAGATCACCTTCCAGGCCGAGGCGAACATCATCGCTGCAAAGACAGCCGCCCCCACGGGGACGGTCAGGGCATAGAGGCGTGGCACGTCCATGCCTCGCAGCGCCAGGACGCGCCAGAAGATAAGGTAGCCCCACAGCAACGCGGCTTCGAACGCCACCAACAGCGCCGCCCACCCGCCGCCGGCGGCAAACCAGGCCAGTCCGCCCGCCAGCCAGAGCGGCAGGACGAGGGCCGCCATCAGACTGAGAAAAGCCCCAAAAGCACCCAGCAGGAGCATCCCGGCCGAGCCTTTCAGACCGAGAAAGATGTTCTTCGTCCAACCCTCCCACATCTCGGACAGGGACGTGTACATGCGCGTCGAGGCGACCTGCCGCCCGTCGGCCAGCACCAGCCGATAGCCGGCCCCCTTGACCCGCGCGGCCAGGTCTTTGTCCTCCACGATGGAATTCTTGATGGCAGCATGCCCGCCCACGGCTTCGTAGACTGCCCGCCGGACGAAGATGAACTGCCCATTGGCAATGGCGTCTTTCCGCGCCGGGTCGTTGACTTTGCGCGGCGAGAAACCGACCGAAAGCGCCGTGAACACCAGCGGCAGGATGACTCGTTCCCAAAACGTCTTCACTTCCTGGGCCGTCATGAGCGTGAAGAGGTCGGCCCGATTCTCCTCCGCGCCGGCATAGACGGCTGCCAGCGCCTCGGGGGCGAGGAAGGTATCGGCGTCGACGAAGCACAGCCACTCGCCGCGCGCCTGAGCAGCGGCCTGGTACAGGGCGTGGGGTTTGCCGGCCCAGCCGGGGGGCAGGTCGGCGCCGCGCAGGAGGCGCAGGCGGGGATTCCGCTCGGCGAGTTCGGACAGGATGCGGGGGGTGGCGTCGGTCGAGCGGTCATCCAAGACCAGCACCTCGTAGTCCGGCCAGGTCTGCGAAAGCAGCGCTTCGACACAGCGCCGGATGTTGCGTTCCTCGTTGCGGGCCGGGACGATGACCGAAATGCGCGGCCCGCTGGGGGGCGGGGGGAGCGGCCGGACGACGATGTCCATCTGGTGCTGGTTGTGCAGCCAGGTGACAATGGCCGCGCCGATCAGGCAGGCCAGGGTCGAGAAAAGGGCCAGGAGCGCCGCGCTCATCCGATCACCTTCACCTGCGACCCCCTCTCGGTCTTCTCGACTTCGATGCGGGTGGGGAAGGCGTCCTTGAGTTCGTCCATGTGGGTGATGACCAGAATCTTGGCGAAATCGCCGTGCACGGCGTTGATGGCTTCGATCAGCCGCTGGCGGCCCTGGGCGTCCTGCGATCCGAAGCCTTCGTCAATGATGAGGGTTTGCAGGCGGGCGCCCTTGCGGCCGGCCAGCACCTGCGAGAGCGCCAGGCGGATGGCAAAGTTGACCCGGAAGGCCTCGCCGCCCGAAAACAGTTCGTAGTCGCGCAGGCCGGCCCCGTCGCTGATTTGAATCTCGAGGGTCTCGCGCAGGTCGTCGCGCTTCTTGTCCTTGTAACCGGCCTGGGTGACGAAACGGACCGACATGCTGCCGTCCGAGAGGCGGTCGAGCAACTCGTTGGCGCGCGCCTCGATTTCGGGCAAGGCCTGTTCGATCAGCAACGCCGGGACGCCATCCCGCCCAAAAGCGCGTTCGAGGACCTTGTAGCGGCCGGCCTGACGGGCAGACGCTTCGCGTTCGGCCTGCAGCCGCTGACGGCGCGCCCGCAGATCGTCGAGCACGTTCACCTTCTGGCGCGCTGCCCCGACCTCTTGATTGAGGCGGTTCTCCTGCTCCTGCAAATCGAGCAATCCCCGCTCGGCCTGCTGGAGGTCTGCAGCCGGGAGGTCCTCCTGGTGCAAATATTCCTCGCTCGACAGGATGGCCTCCACCTGGGCGAGGCGCTGCGCGCCGCCCGCCTCCCACGTCTCGACCGCCTTGCGGAGGGCCTCCGCCCGTTCGGTAAGTTGGGCGAGGCTGCTCGAAGCCCTCAAGCGCTCCCGCTCGGTCTCCTCGAAGCGGGCAGCCTGCTGCTCTTGGGCGCGCATCTGACCGGCGAGTTCATCCATGCGGGCCTTGTTGGCGCGGAAGCGGTCGGCCTTTTCTTTGCCCTCTGCCCGCAACCGGGCCAGGGTGTCCGTCAGGTGCGTCTGACTCAACGGCTGGCCGCACAGCGGACAGACCGCCGCGTCTTTGGCCGCCTCCAACCGGTCGAGACGCGCCTTGAGGTCGTCCATGGCCGCCTTGAGCCACTCGTTCTCGGCCTTCAATTGGCCGAACTGTTCGCGGGCGGCCGTCCGCTCGTTTTCGAATCCGGCGCGCTGGGCAAGAGTCTGTTCGGCCGCCTGCAGGGCAGCCTGAGCCTCCGTCAGCCGCGCTTCCAGATCGGAAAGCGCCTGCGCCTTCTGGCGGACCTCCTTCTCCTGTTCCTGGAGAACGCGTCGCTCCTCCTCCAGGCGGGCCTTCTCGGCCGCGGCTTTCGAAGCCGCCGCCTTGCGCAGACTTTCCAGCGCGGCCTCCTGCGTCTTGCGAACCGTCACCAGCCGCGCCAATTCGGCTTCCAATTCCGCCAGGCGCTGCCGGCGCTGCGGCTCCTCGGCCAGTTCGGACTCGATCTCCTGCAGACGGCCGTCTATGGCCGCCAACTCGCCCTCGACAGCCTTGCGCCGCTCGGCGGCGCGCTCGCGGTACGTCTCCCAGACCTCCAGCCCGAGGATGCTGCCCAGGATTTCCTTGCGCCGGCCGGGCGTCTGCTGGGTGAATTGGTCGGCTTTGCCCTGCAAGAAGAAGGCCGCGTTGACGAAAGTCTCGTAGTCCAGGCGCAGCACCTGTTCGATGCGCGCCTGGGTCTCGCGGCCGGAGCGTTCGGTGAGGGGACGCCAGGTCTCGCCATCGGCAATCTGGAACTCGAGTTGAGTCGTCTTGCCGCGCGGCAGGCTGCGGATGACGCGGTATCGATTGCCCTCGTATTGGAAAGTAAACGCCACCTCGGCCGCCTTGACTGCCGGATGGCTGTTGACGAGCGAATCGTCCCGTTTGCGGGCCTGGCCGAAGAGCGCCCAGGTGATGGCGTCGAGCAGCGAGGATTTGCCGGCCCCGTTATGGCCGGAAATACAGGCCAGGTCGAAGGTCGTGAAATCGATCTCGGCCGGCTCGCGGTAGGAGAGAAAACCGGAGAGTTTCAAACGAATCGGAATCACGGCACTATTTTACCATCCTGTCCGTTTGCGCTGAAACAAAAGGGTTGCCTGCCTTTTCAAGTGATGTTATCATATCCAAGTGCTTCCTTCTGACCGCCGCCTGCGCACCCGCTTCATCCTGACCGCCATCCTGGTCGCGACCCTTCCGTGCTATTGCCTGGGTTTCATCACCATCGCCCTGGCGCCCGAACGCGGCCCGGTGCCCCCCACGGCCACCTCCACCCCAACGGTGACGGTCACCCAACTCCCCCCCACCCT
>CALGPL010000065.1 GCA_937960595.1 uncultured Anaerolineales bacterium
TCATCGTTCATTCATAGCCAACGCTCCATCGCTTCCATTCACCAAATTCCATTAACTACCTTGTCCGACGGTCTGCTCGAAGCCGGCTGCGTCAAATTCGGCGAGTTCACCCTCAAATCGGGGCTGAAATCGCCCATCTACATTGACCTGCGTCAACTGATTACTTTTCCCTTCTTGCTCTCAAAGGTTGCGGAGGCTTATTTGCCCATCCTTCAAAAACTAGAATTCACGCGAATCGCCGCCCTGCCCTACGCGGCCATTCCCATCGCCGCCGCCATCAGCCTGGCCGGAAACTACCCGATGATTTACCCGCGCAAAGAGGCCAAAGAATACGGCACGCGCGCCGAGATCGAAGGCGAATACCACCCCGGCGAAACCGTCGCCGTGATTGACGACCTGGCCACCACCGGCGGCTCGAAATTCGAGGCCATCGAAAAACTGACCGCCGCCGGGCTGAAGGTGCGCGACGTGGTCGTGCTGATTGACCGCCAGTCCGGGGCAAAGGAAGCGCTGGAAGGGGCCGGTTTCCGCCTGCACGCCGTGCTGACCATCACCGAACTGCTCGATTACTGGGAACAGAGCGGCAAAGTGGAAGCCGAAAAAATCGCCGCCGCGCGCCGCTTTTTGATGGAGCACAAATGAATCGAGTCTTGCCCGTCCTCCAACGCTGGGCAAATTGGAAGACGATTGCCCTTTTGGCCGTGCTTTTTCTGGCCTTTGTCATCTTCATCCTGCCGGTCATGGCCTCTCCCGGCGGCCAATCCCTGCCGGTGCTGGACCTGCGCTTCTGGTACACTCCCCAGCAGGCCTATGAGGCCATCGCGCAATATAGCCCCGAGGCGCGCCAGACCGCAATCACAAGTCACCTGACCATTGACGTGATTTACCCCATGGTCTACGGTCTCCTGCTCAGCCTGCTCCTGCTCGTCGTTTACCGCCACGCGCCTGCCGCCCAGCAATCCCAACTCGTCCTGCTCCCCTGGCGGGCGGTGTTTGCAGACCTGTTTGAAAACATCGGCCTGGTAGTGATGTTTGCCATCTATCCTTTCCGGTATTCCCTGCTTGCGTGGCTTACGACCATCTTCACAGCCTTGAAGTGGCTGCAACTGGGCTTCTCTTTTCTCGCTTTGTTGATTGGCGTCTTGCTTCTGGTTTTGAAGAAAAGGCAACAGCGTGTATAAGGTTTTCCGCCCGCTCCTCTTCCGTCTCGACCCCGAAACGGCGCACGGTCTGACCCTGAGCCTGCTGCGCCTGGCCGGGCTTTTCCCGCCCTCGCGCGCCCTGCTGGAGGCGCTCTTCGCCGCGCCGGAGAAGCCGGTGGAGGTCTTCGGCCTGCGCTTCAAGAACCCGGTCGGGCTGGCCGCGGGCTACGACAAGGACGCCCTGGCCCTGCGCGGCCTGGCCGCCCTCGGCTTCGGCCACCTCGAGGTCGGCACGGTGACGCTTCGTCCGCAGCCGGGCAACCCCAAGCCGCGCCTCTTCCGGCTGGTGGAGGACGAGGCCGTCATCAACCGCATGGGGTTCCCGGGGCAAGGCGCGACAAAGGTTGCCTATCGCTTATCGTCCGCCGTCCCTCGTCCACGGTCGGCGGTCATCGGCGTGAATCTGGGCAAGAACAAAGACACCCCGCTCGAAGCCGCCGCCGAAGACTACGTCGCCCTGATGCGCGTCTTCGCCCCGCTCGCCGACTACCTGGCCATCAACGTCTCCTCGCCCAACACGGTCGGGTTGCGCCGCCTGCAAGGGCGCGAGATGCTGAAAAACCTTCTCCGCCAAATCAGCGCGGAACGTGCCACGTGCAACGTGCAACGCCCTATCTTGGTAAAACTGGCCCCAGATTTAAGTGACGACGAACTTGACGATGCGCTTGAAGTCATTTTTGACGCCGGCATGGACGGCGTCATCGCCACGAACACCACGCTGGGGCGGGCGGGGCTGCGCTCTCGTCATCGGGAGGAAAGCGGCGGGTTAAGCGGCAGCCCGCTCAGGGTCCGCAGCGAAGCGGCGCTGGAAAAGGTGGTGAAGCGGTTGGAGGGCAGACTTCCGGTCGTCAGCGTAGGCGGAATCATGTCGCCTGAAGACGCCAAACGCCGCCTCGAGATGGGGGCGGCGCTGGTGCAGGTCTATACCGGGCTGGTCTATGCCGGGCCGGGGCTGGTGAAAGAAATCGTCCGGGTTTGTTAGCGACGGGCGGGGCGCAGAGCCATTTGCGGACGGGCGCGCGGGGTGGGGAAGAAATCGTCCGGCAGCGGCAGAGGGGTATAGACCGCGCCGGTTCCAATCGAGCCGAAGGGAATGTAATACAACTGCGTCCGGCTTTCGGCGCCCAGACGGATATCCTGGTAGGCGATGAGCAGATGGGTGCCGTCGGGGCTCCAGCGGGCGTCGCGGTAGCAACAGGTGCTGCCCAGCGGATCGAGCAAATGGGCGCGGTGCGTGACGTAGTCGTAACTGTACAGGTTGCCGAAGCCCTCGTTGCGAATGGCGCTGTTCAGCACGAAGAGGGTGTCGCCGTTCCAGTCGAAGGAGGGGATCAGAGGGGCGACGTTGTAGCCGCTCATGTCGAAGCGCGGGCCGGGGAAGGTGTCGAGAATGATCGGATTGGTGCTGTTGCAGGTGCTGATGTCGAAGACGCGCACCATTTCGGCCCGCAAATTGGACGGCCCCACGCCCAGGACGCCGACTGCCAGCCGCTGCCCGTCGCTCGACCAGCGCGCGTCGGTCGTGCCCAGGTCGGAGTAGGAGAAACAGCCGTTCATGGCAATCAACTGGGTGCGGGAACGGGCCGCCGCCAGGGCCTGACGGTCAAAGGGGACGACGTACAACTCGCGGTTCAGGCTGATCGCCACCTGCGAACCGTCGGGGGAGATTTCGAAGGCGTCGAGATAATCGGCGGTGACGAATTCCACAATCGTGGCGACGGCGCCCGTCTCGAAGTCCACTGCCTGGACGCGCCGGCCGCTGATGTAGAGGATTTCGCGGCCATCGGGAGACCACTGCAAATTGGTCTTGGCGGCCCCATCGGTGGTCAACTGACGCAGGTTGCCGCCGTCCACGTCCATGACCCAGAGGTTGCCTCCGCTGACCAGGGCGATCTGGTCTGCCCCGCCCACGACAGGCGGGCCGGCAGGTGCAGTCGGCTGGGCAGCCGTGGCTTCGACGGTCGCTGACGGCAGGGGCGTCTGCGGGACTGAGGTGGCGGCAGGAATCGGCGGGACGGGTGTAACGGTAGGGGCAGTGGCTGATGTGGCCTGGAAAGCAGACCGAAAGGAGGGCGGGAGCAACAACCCTGCAGCGATGACGGCGGCCACGCCCAAGAGGAAAACAGCACCGAGGCCAATCCAGAGGCCGATACGCTTGCGCCGCGCCGGGGGCTGGGCTGACAGCCGCGTGACGGTCGGCGGGGCAGGGCGGGTGACCGTCTTGAGATCCGTTTTTTCGCCGCGGGCGACTGCACCGAGGGCTTCGGCAAATTCGACGGTCGTGGCGAAGCGATCGTCTTTGTTCTTGGCAAGGGCTTTTTCGATGACCGGCTCGATCGCCGGCGGCAGATCGGGCTGGATGTCCAGGATGTGGGGCGGCGTACCGGTGATGTGTTTGACCACCACGCTCATCGGCGTATCGCCCTCGAAGGGCTGGCGGCCGGTCAGCATTTCGAACAAGATGATGCCCAGGGCATAGATGTCGGCGCGGCCGTCCACGCTCTCGCCCTGGGCCTGTTCGGGACTCATGTAGGCCGGCGTGCCGATGATGGCGCTGCCGGTCACGCTGGTCTGCATTTCGGACAATTTGGCAATGCCAAAGTCAGACAGGTAAGGTTCGTTGTACTGGTCGAAGAGGATGTTGCCGGGTTTGAGATCGCGGTGGATGATTTTTCGGGCGTGGGCTTCGTCCAAGGCCGGCGCCAGACGCTCGAAGATGCGCGCGGCTTCTTGGAGTGAGAACGGCCCTTGTTTGAGACGGTCGGCGAGTGAGCCGCCGGTCATGAAGCGCATGACGAAATAGGGCTGGCCGTCTTCTTCGCCGAAGTCATAGACCGGCACAATGGCCGGATGCTCCAGCATGGCGATGGTCTTGGCCTCGCGTTCGAAGCGCACCCGAAACTGCGGGTCGTGGAGCATTTCGCGCGGCAGGACCTTGATGGCCACTTCGCGTTCGAAGCGCGGGTCGTAGGCGCGGTAGACGGTGGCCATGCCGCCGCGCCCGACTTCCGCCCGAATCTCATAACGGCCGATTTTTTCTGGACTCATAGGGTCAAGTATAGCAATGGATGGGGCGAAATGCAAGCACTTGGCGGGCTCTTTCAACGATGCTATAATCGCCCGCAATGCCCCAGTAGTTCAACGGATAGAACAGGGCACTCCTAAGGCTCTGATGTAGGTTCAATTCCTGCCTGGGGCATTGAGGCGGGCCGTCCCGGCCCTGTTGAGAGGGGAGCCTAACATAATTCTTAAGTACTATTTTTGGTTTTCGCCCTTGCAAAATAGGGACATTTGTTGTATCATAATGGCAACGAACGTTTGGGTGCCCCCCTCACCCAGGCGTTCGTTGCTTAAGGAGAAATCGTCGGAGCGGGTTCGACCTGCTCCGACGTTGTGTTTCAGCGGGAGATTTTTTGCAGGGCTTGGCCGAGGCGGTCAATCTCCTCGAGGGTGTTGTAATGGACGGCGCCGACGCGCACCATCCCGCCGCCGGCCTCGACCTCCAGCCGCTCGGTGACGGCCAGGGCGTAGTAGTTGCCGTCCCAGACGTAGATTCCCTCCCGGCCGAGGGCCTCGGCCACCCGGCGCGGGGGCTTGCCCTCCAGCCGGAAGGCAAACGTGGGGACGCGCTGGTCGAGGCGGCGCGGGTCGGCCAGGCCGTACAAACGCAGGCCGGGGACGGCCGTCAGCGTTGCAAGCAGGGCCCGGCTGAGTTCGAACTCGTAGGCGCGGATGACGGTCATGGCTTTTTTCAGGTCCAGCCGCCGACCGGTGTAGCCGCGTTCGCGCAGACCCTCCTCCTGTTCCTGGCCAAAGGTTTGGCCCACCCATTGCAGGTACTCGACCGCGCCCAGCACCCCGGCCAGGCCCTCGTGATTTTGCGTGCCGGTTTCCCATTTGCCGGGCGGAGAATCGGGCGCCGGGCGGACTTTGTAGGCCGTCAGCGCCTCGAGCAGGTCGTAGCGTCCGTAGAGAACGCCGGCATGCGGCCCGAAGAACTTATAGGCCGAGCAGACCAGGAAATCGCAGTCCAACGCCTGCACATCAATGGGACCGTGCGGCGCGTACTGGACGGCGTCGATATACACCTGGGTGCCGAAGGCATGCGCCATCTGGACGATCTGAGGCACGGGGTTGATCGTCCCGACCGCGTTGGAGGCGTAGCCAAAGGCCAGCAGACGAGGACGGCGCGCCAGGGCGCGTTCGAGTTCGTCCAGGTTGAGGGTACAGTCTTCGACGTCGAAGTCGATCCAGGTGACCTTCACGCCGCGGTCGGCGGCGGCCAGCGTCCAGGGGGTGATGTTGGCATCGTGGTCGAGGCGGGTGACGAGAATCTCGTCGCCGGGCTGCCAGGTGCGGGCCAAAGAGCGGCCGAGGTGCAACGTCAGGGTGGTCATGTTGTTGCCGAAGACGATCTCCTCGGGCCGGGCGGCGTTGAGGAAGTCGGCCATGGCAGCGTGGGCCTCCTCGAGCAGGCGATCCGAGTCCTGGCTGGTGGCGAACGCTCCGCCGTGATTGGCATTGCACTCGAACAGGTAGCGCTGCATGCGCTCGGCGGCCTGACGGGCGATCTGCGTCCCGCCGGGGTTGTCGAAGAAGATGGCCGGCCGATCGAGAGCGGGGAAATGGCTGCGGATGAGACTGGGATCGAGATTCACAACAGACTCCTTCTGAAGATGAGGGGATGACTTTCTGGTCAGTCTGTATTATTATAATATGCGGCTGGAGATGAGATGAGCACATTGGCCGAAATGCTCGACCGCCTGACGGCCGAGGGAGAGTTGTACGTAAAAGAGGAGAACGGCGCGGTGCGCTGCACGGCCTGCGCCCATCGCTGTTTGATTCGCGCCGGGCGGCGCGGCATCTGTCAGGTGCGTTTCAACAGCGGGGGCGTCTTGCGCGTCCCGTGGGGTTACGTGGCCGGGCTGCAAGCCGATCCGATCGAGAAGAAGCCCTTCTATCACTTTCTGCCCGGTGCGACGGCCCTGACCTTCGGCATGCTGGGCTGCGATTTCCATTGCGATTATTGTCAGAACTGGTTGAGTTCGCAGGCGTTGCGCGACCCGGCGGCGGACGAGTCGGGCTACTTCATCCGCCGGGTCAGCCCGGAGCAGGTGGTGGAGGCCGGGCGGCGGGCCGGGGCGCAGGTGATTGCCTCTTCATACAATGAACCGCTCATCACCAGCGAGTGGGCCGTGGCCATTTTTCGACTGGCCACCGCCGCGGGGATGAAGTGCGTCTATGTCTCGAACGGCAACGCCACGCCCGAAGTGCTCGAGTATCTGCGCCCGTTCCTGAGCGGCTTGAAAATCGACTTGAAATCCATGCAAGACCGGAACTATCGCCGGCTGGGCGGGGTTCTAAAGAATGTACTGGATACGATCCGCCGGGCGCGTGAAATGGGCTTGTGGGTGGAGGTGGTGACGCTGGTCGTGCCGGGCTTCAACGACAGCAATGAGGAATTGTGGGAGGCGGCGCGCTTCCTGACCGGCGTCTCCCCCGACATTCCCTGGCACGTGACCGCCTTTCACCCCGATTACAAGATGACCGAGCCGGACCCGACGCCGGCCCGCACCCTGTTGCGGGCGGCAGAAATCGGACGCGAGGCCGGGCTGCGGTACGTCTATGCCGGCAACCTGCCGGGGCGGGTGGAGGAATACGAGAATACCTTTTGCCCTCACTGCGGGCAGTTGCTCATCCGGCGCTGGGGCTATGTGGTCGCCGACTACCGTCTCACCGCCGAAGGGCAGTGCCCAAAATGCGCAGCCGTCATTGCGGGCGTCTGGTCGGCGAGTCCTAATGACATTCATCTTAACGGCCCCGGCAGGCCGAAACTAGCCTTTTTGTAGATTTTTGCTGTATAATATTTCAATCGGTTTGGTCGAACGGTTTGCCTATGGAAAGGAGGTCTGTGCAGGCGAGATACCGTTTTAAGCCCTTCCACTTCCCCCAATCTGTTCAACCCATCTCTTTTCATCTCTGTTAGGAGGAGAAAAACGTGAAACGCACATTTACCCTGCTTTTGTCTCTGCTGGTGCTGACCAGCCTGATGCTGGTCTCCTGCCGCCCAGCGACGCAACCGGCAACCCAGCAGCCGGCTGCTACGACCGAAGCCGCAACCGGTGGGACGACCGAACCCGCTGCCTTCGAGCCGATGGTGGTCGAGGCCCCCAACTGCGATTACGGCGGTGAGTTCCTGCGCATCGAGGCGCTGGACGAGTACACCGTCCGCTTCACGCTGTGCTACCCCGATCCGGCTTTCCCCTCGAAGATCGCCTTCTCGGCCTTTGCAATCCAACCGCGGGAGTGGTTGGAGGCCAACGGCGGCTCGGGCGAACTGCTGACCCATCCGATCGGCACCGGCCCCTACATGGTGCAGCAATGGGTGCGCGGCGAACAACTGGTCTTCACCCGCTTCGACAATTACTGGGGCGATACTGCCCTGACGCCGACGCTGGTCTTCCGCTGGAGCACCGAGTCGGCGCAGCGCGTGCTCGAACTGCAAGCCGGCACGGTGGATGGCATCGACAACCCCGGCCCGGATGATTTCGCCGTGATCCGCAACGATCCGAACCTGCAACTGATCAACCGCCCGGCGCTGAACATCTTCTACATCGGCATGAACAACACCTATCCGCCGTTCGATGACGAACGCGTCCGCCAGGCGATTGCCATGTCGATTGACCGCCAGCGCATCGTCGATCAGTTCTATCCGGAAGGCTCTGAAGTGGCCTCTCACTTCACCCCCTGCTCGATCCCGAACGGCTGCGTTGGCCTGCCCTGGTATGACTTCGATCCGGAGGCCGGGCGCGCCCTGCTGGCCGAAGCCGGTTACCCGAACGGTTTCGATACCAAACTCTTCTACCGCGATGTGGTGCGCGGCTACCTGCCGCAGGTCAGCAATGTGGCTCAGGATATCCAGGCCCAATTGCTCGCCAACCTGAACATCCGGGCCGAGATCGTGGTCATGGAATCCGGCGCCTTCCTGGATGCGGCTGACTCCGGCCAATTGGACGGTCTGCACCTGCTCGGTTGGGGCGCCGACTTCCCGGATCAGACCAACTTCCTGGACTTCCACTTCGGCGCAGGGTCGTCGGCCCAGTTCGGCGAGAAATTCCCGGACATCATCGAGAACCTGCAAGCCGCGGCCCGACTGGCCAGCGACGCGGAGCGCGCTCCGTACTATGAGGCGGCCAACAACGCCATCCGCCAGCACGTGCCGATGATCCCCGTAGCGCATGGCGGTTCGGCAGTGGCCTTCAAGGCAACCGTCCAGGGCGCCCACTCCAGCCCGCTGGGCAACGAGAACTTCTCGGTCATGCAAATCCCCGGCCAGGATGTCTTCGTCTGGATGCAGAACGCCGAGCCGATTTCGCTCTTCTGCGCCGATGAGACCGACGGCGAGTCGCTGCGCGCTTGCGAGCAGGTGGCCGAGTCGCTGCTGGCCTTCGAGGTGGGCGGCACGGCCGTCAAGCCGTCGCTGGCCGAGCGCTGCGAAGCCAACCAGGACTTGACCGTCTGGACCTGCTATCTGCGCCAGGGCGTCCAGTTCCATGATGGCTCGATGCTCGATGCCAACGATGTGGTGGCTTCCTATGTCTTGCAATGGGATGCTGCCAGCCCGCTGCATGTTGGCAATACGGGCGCCTTCACCTACTTCTCGTCTCTGTTCGGCGGGTTCCTGAACGCCGATCAGTAATCCAATCCCCTTTGCCCCGGCGGGGCCACCCCCCGCCGGGGTCTCTCTAAAACGATGACCACCTACATCCTGCGGCGTATTCTTTCCAGCATTCCTGTCCTTCTGGGCATTCTTTTTGCCACCTTTGCCCTGGCGCGCTGGATCCCCAGCGATCCATGCCGCGCCATTCTGGGCGAGAAGGCCACCGACGTCATCTGCGACCGGTTCATGCGCGAACACGGGCTGGACCGGCCCATTCACATCCAGTTTGGATATTACCTAAACGAGATCGCCCACGGCGACTTTGGGCAATCTTTTCGATACGGCGAACCGGTGACCAAGATTCTCGTCGAGCGCCTGCCGACCACGGTCGAACTGAGTTTTTCGGCCTTGTTCGTGGCGCTGCTCGTTGGCATTCCCCTCGGGGTCATCTCGGCGGTCAAACACAATTCCTGGATTGATGTCCTGACCATGTTCTGGGCCAACATCGGCGTCTCCATGCCGGTCTTCTGGCTGGGGTTGATGCTGGCCTATGTGTTTGCCTTGTTGTTGCGAGATACGCCGTTCCAACTGCCGCCCTCGGGCCGCCTCAGCCCGGGCATTTTGCCGGACTCCTTCGCGACGGTATGGGGATGGCAACTGGAACCCGGTTTTCTGTCAAGCGTAGTGGACTTTTTGAGCCGCATGAACCTCTTGAACGCCATTCTGAGCGGGAACTGGACTTTGTTCAAGGACGCCGCCAAGCATCTGATTTTACCCTCCCTGGCGCTGGGGACGATTCCGATGGCCCTGATTGCCCGTATGACGCGCTCCAGCATGCTGGAGGTGCTTGGCCAGGATTACATCCGCACGGCGAGGGCCAAAGGGTTGCCGAAATCCAAGGTGGTTCTCAAGCATGCCTTCCGCAACGCGTTGCTGCCGCTGGTGACGGTCATCGGCCTCTCGCTGGGCAGTCTGTTGGGCGGCGCGGTGTTGACCGAGACCGTCTTCGGCCTCAATGGCGTGGGACGCATCCTGTACGACGCCATTACCGCTCGCGATTACGGCATCGTGCAAGCGTTCACGGTGGTGATTGCCATTTTCTTTGTCATCCTGAACTTGTTGGTTGACATCTCTTACGCCTATCTCGATCCGCGCATTCGGTTGGAGTAGCAAAAAGCCATGTCGAAGGAAACAACGCCAAACAAAGTGGCCAAACTGGATGCCGAGGGCCTCTCGCTCAAATCGGTGAGCCTGTGGCAAATCACCTGGCGGCGCCTGTTCAAGCGCAAATCTGCCCTCGTCGGTTTATTCATCCTGGGTGTGCTGGTCTTTGTCGCCCTCACCGCCCAGTGGATTGCGCCCTACAGCCCAATCGAGGTCTTGATCGGCGTCGAAGATGTGACGCCTCGTCAGGCGCCTTGCATCCACCTTTTGGGTTGTCCCAAGGATCAGCCGCAGCACATCATGGGCATCGACGGGAATGTGCGCGATCAGTTCAGCCGCATCCTGCACGGGGCGCGCCAGAGCCTGATCATCGGTTTTTCGACCGTCACGTTCGCGATCGTCATCGGCACGGTCCTGGGGGCGCTGGGGGGCTACCTGGGCGGCTGGGTGGACAACGTCATCATGCGCATCATGGATGTCGTGCTGGCCTTCCCCTCGCTTTTGCTGGCAATCGCGATCGTCACCGTGCTTGGACCGGGCCTGGTCAATGCCTTGCTGGCGATCGGGATTGTCTCCATCCCGGCCTATGCGCGGGTAGTGCGCGCCAGCGTCCTTTCGGTCCGTGAGATGGATTACGTCTCGGCGGCCAAAGCCATGGGCGGCAACACTTTCCACATCCTCTTCAAACGCATCCTGCCGAACGCGCTGACGCCGCTCATCGTCCAGGGAACGCTGGGCATTGCGACGGCGATTCTGGACGCGGCCGCCCTGTCGTTCCTGGGCCTGGGTGCGCAGCCGCCGCTGGCCGAGTGGGGTTCGATGCTCGGCGCGGAACGTAATCAGGTCTTCACCGCGCCGCACCTAGTCTTTTACCCCGGCCTGGCGATCATGCTGACCGTGCTGGCCTTCAACCTGCTCGGCGACGGTCTGCGCGACGCCCTCGACCCGCGGCTGGGTCACGTGGCTGGTTGATTCTGGTTTCGAAGAACGAAAAACCGGCGATTGGATACGCCGGTTTTTTTTTGCCTAAAAGCGATGGTCAGGATGAGCCGTTGGCAGGAACTTTTGGCCAGTCTAACAAGAGTACCTCGGCCAGCAGGCGAGCATTGACGTTGGCATCCAACCGTTCGATGGCTTCTTCGGTTTGTTCGACCAGGCGGCGGGCAGAGGACAAATCGAGGCGAGCGGCGAGGGTGCGAATCTCGTCGGCGCGGTCGGGGTTGGCCAGGGAGGCCGAGAGGTTAGAAACGGCGAGCAACACATCGCGCCAGTAGGAAAGCCAGAGGAACAACGTTTTGCGAAACTGTTCTTGCTCGGCACGTTTGCGGTCGGTCAGCCGTTCGGCGTAGGCGAATTTCTCCACGCGCGAGGCCGAAAGCAGGCGATGCAACTCGTCCAGCCGCTGCCGGCGGAAGTCGAGGGCCTGGGGGTCGGCCAGCAGGCGGAAGGCCAGGCCGGGGCGCCCGCCGGAGAGATGCGCCAGCAGGCGGGCGGTTTCCGCGTCCGCGCCGCGTTCGCCCAGGGCGGCCGCGACCGTTTCGACGGTCAGGGGGCGCAGACGCATCACCTGACAGCGCGAGACAATGGTCGGCAGGAGCGATTCGGGCGTGTCGGCGGTCAGCAGAAGGAGGGCGTGCTGCGGGGCTTCCTCCAGCGTCTTGAGCAGGGCGTTGGCGGCGCTGGCGTTGGCCTCTTCGAAGCGCAGGAAGAGAGCAACGCGGTAGCGGCCCTGGTACGGCTTGAGCGAGAGCAGTTGGCGCACTTCGCGCACCTGCTCGACCTTTAGCACGCCGCCTTCTTTTTCGGCCTGCACCGGCGTCAGGTCGGGGTATTGCATCGCCTCGATTTGTCGGCAGGTGCGGCATTGGCCGCAGGGTTCGCCGGGGGAGAGCGGGCTGGGACAAAGCAGCGCCTGGGCAAAGCGCAAGGCCAGCGTGCGGCGTCCGACCCCCGAGGGGCCGGTGAAGAGGTAGGCGTGGCTCAGGGCGCCGCGCGCAATCTGGGCGCGCAGCAGGTCAACTGCCCAAGCGTGGCCGAGGAGGTTCCAGGGGGTCATTGCGGAAATTGCCTCAAACCGTTCAAAGTAGAGTCCACTTGCCTTTCACTAAAGCAATCTTGGCTTGCGCTTTCAAGGTTTGTTGAGCGTTGCGCACCTGATGTTTCCATTTTTTGCCAAAATGTTCCCCGTTGATCACTCGATCAATTGAGTCATCGCAAATATCGGGGTGAATGTTTTGGATCAATGGATGCATTTCTTCGGTGGAAAGGGGGCCGTAGCGGGCCAACAGAAAAAGGATGGTTTCTGCAAATAAGGCGTTGACGCTACGCGCGGCAACGCGGTTTTTCAAGATCGCGGTCTGGAGCGCCTCTTCTCTTTCACGCAATGCTTTGCGCATTTTTCTCGCTTCTGCGGTGCTCTCCAGTTTCTTCCGCAGAGACTGTAATGCATTCACCTCTTCTGCAAGAGCTTCTACAAGCGGGCGGTGAAAAATATTGCCCAGCAGAAAGTAACGTTGCATATCCTCGCGCAGGCTTCTCACCAGCGGCGGTTCGTAAAGCAAAATACCATATTCGTAATTTTCGCGCAGGCCGCCGCGCGTCAGGTTTGCAGATGTGATGAAGGCCAGGCGGTCATCGGCAATATATACTTTGGCATGGAGTTTTCCTAACGAAGAAACTTGCATCGGTTCATAGCGCCTCCACAATTTGAGGAGCGCCGAGAGATCGAAATTGTCACCGCTGATGTTTGCCAGGCTCAAATTGGTGAGGATGTACAGGTCTTGAACGTGGACATGATCAAGCAGAATCTCTGCGCCATAATCTTTGATATAAGGAGTGCAGATGAAGAGAGATGACTCTGCCTGCCTGACCAGATGCAAAAACGCCTCTTCTGCGGGATGTGCTATCAGGCGAAAACTCTCTTGCATGCTTCACTCCTCTCCGGCACGTAACCTCAGATACGACTCATAGCGCTGCGGATGCACCTGGCCGGACTCTACCGCCGCGCGCACGGCGCAGCCCGGCTCGATGCGGTGCGTGCAGTCGCTGAACTGGCAGGCGGCTACCAGGGGGGCAATCTCCGGGAAGTAGCCGTCCAGTTCCTCCGGCTCGGTATCCCACAGGGCCAGGGAGCGCAGGCCGGGGGTATCGGCCACATAGCCGCCGCCTGCCAGCGGGAACAACTGGCGCACGGTGGTGGTGTGGCGTCCCTTGCGCACGGCCTCGCTGACCTCGCGCACGGCCAGCCCCAGCCCCGGCTGCATGGCGTTGAGCAGGCTGGATTTGCCCACTCCGCTCGGCCCGGCCAGGGCCGAAATCTTGCCCGTCAGGCGCTCGCGCAGTTCCTCCACGCCCTGACCGCTCTTGGCGCAGGCGTAAATGACCGGGTAGCCGATGGACGGGTAGAAGCCGAAGAGCCGCTCGGCCTCGGCCTGCCCCACCAGGTCTACTTTGTTGGCGACAATGAGCGCCGGGATGCCCTGCTTCTCGGCGATGACCAGAAAGCGGTCGAGCATGCGCAGATGCGGACGTGGCTGGGCGCAGGCGAAGACGAACACCGCCTGGTCGGGATTGGCGAGCAGCACCTGTTGATAGACGCCCTGCGGGCGCGGGTCGAGGCGGACCAGGGCGCGGGCGCGCGCTTCGACGGACTCAATCGTCCCTGTCCCGTCCGGCTGACGGGTGACCTGCACCCGGTCGCCGACGGCGGCGATGTCGCCGGTGCGGGGACCCTGCTTGAGGCGGCCGCGCAGGCGGCAGGTCAGAGAGCCGTGCGCCGTCTCCACGGTGAAGAAGCCCGATTGGGCGCGCAGGATGAGTCCGGGTTCGGAGGGCGTCTGCAGCATCTTGGTCGATTCAGGGGGACGGCGTCACGCCTCCATAGGGGGTGGGGGTTTCGGTGATGCCGATGTTGGATTCGAACCAGTAGATGCTTTGCGGCCGGCCGTAGAAGTAGATTTCCACGATGCGGCGGAAGATGGGAGCAGCGTAGTCGGAGCCTTCGCCGATGTAGGGGACGAAGACGGTGACGGCGATATCGGGGCGGTCTTCGCGGTTGGCGGCGGTGAAGCCGGTGAACCAGGCGTGGGGGTAGGGCCGGCCGGTCTCGGCGGTGCCGGTCTTGCCATAGACGGGGATGGGCAGGGTGGAGAGGCGGAAATAGGCCGTGCCGCGCCGGTTGGCCACCACCTCGCGCATGGCGCCGCGCACGATCTCCAGGTTTTGCGGGCTGACCGGCAGCGTGCCGCGCACTTCGGGCTGGAAGGTGTAGGTGGGCGCGCCATCCACCGGGCGGATGGATTCGACGACCTGCGGCCGGTAGAGGGTGCCGCCGTTGGCAATGGCAGCCGTGAACGTCACGACCTGGAGCGGGGTGACCTGCACCTCGCCCTGGCCGATGGCGATGTTGGTGGCATCGTTGCCGTCCTGCGGGTAGGGGATGTTGCCGGAGGCCTCGGCCACCTGGCCGATGCCGGTTGGGGCGCCCAGGCCGAAGCCGCGCGCCATGTCGCTGATGAGTTGTCCGTTGCCCTGATTGTAGAGCGCCAGCCCGATGTGGTAGAACCAGGGGTTGCAGGAGCGCATCAGTCCTTGCGGCAGGGTCAGCATGCCGCTGGGCTGGGTGCGGCACTCGCCATAGAGCAGGAGTTCATCCTGGCAGTGCTGCCAGGTCCAGTCGTGTTTGATGTTGTTGGGGCCAAGTTCGGTGAAGTCGTACTGGCAGTCGTAGGTGGTCTCGGCGGTGAAAGAGCCGCTCTCGAGGGCAGCAGACATGGTGATGATCTTGAAGACCGAACCGAGCGGATACTGGCCCTGGGTGGCGCGGTTGAAGAGCGGCTGATTGGGATCGTTGAGCATGTTACCCAGGGCGAAACTGTTCTGGTTGTTGGGGTCGAACAGATTGGGGTCGAAGCCGGGGGTGGAGACGATGGCCAGGATGCGGCCTGTCTCCACTTCCATGACGACGGCCGCGCCGGGCAGGCCGTCGAAGGCCTGCTGGGCCTGGTATTGCAGGTCGCGGTCGATGGTCAGGGTGATGGACTGGGCCGGTTGCGGGTCGGCGTGCAGGATGGGCGGGTTGACCACCGACCCGTCGGGGTTGACCAGGTAAACATCGGCGCCGTTGCGCCCGGCCAGGTAGGGTTCGCCCCAGGATTCGATGCCGGCGTCGCCGACCCGCTCGGCGCCGCTGTAGCCGCGCCGGCGGTACTCATCGTAACGCTCGGCCGGGATCGGCAGGGTGTAGCCGACCGTCTGGGAGGCGATGCCGCCGAGTTGATAATAACGGGAAGTGTATTGCGTGCAGACCACGCCGCCGTAACTGCAAATCCAGCCGACGTTGACGTCGTTCGCATCGACCTCTGCAATCGGCACGTACTGATCGGCGCCGTAATACTGATACATGCTGGCGATGGTTTCGGGACGCAGGCCGGTGGCTTGATAGAGAGCCACCAGCATGGTTTCTTCGTCATCGAAGCCGATCTGGCCGGGGACGATGCCGATGGCAACGGCATTGGCCTGGGTGACGATGGCGCGGCCGCTGCGGTCGTAGATGTCGCCGCGCGCCGGCTGGTTGTAGGTGGTGGCCAGCGAACGTCCGCCCGCCATTTCGGGCAGGATCAGGCCGGTATTCCATTCCAGGTGCCAGACGTTGCCCTCGAGGGACAGGGCGGCGGTGATGTCGCGTTGGACGTCCCCAAAGAGGGCAGTTCGGTAGAGAATCCGAAAGGCGACCTGAGCCGAACGCGGATTCACCAATGAAGAGAGGATGCTGTAGTCAATCTCCTGGGCACTCATGGCATTAAGGGCCTCCCGGTGACGCCGAGCAAATTCGTCCCCATCAATGGCCTGCCGGCCGGTTTCGCTCAGCATGGCATACATGCTGGGATAATCCTCCAGCCGGTAGGCATCCAGGTAGGCGCTCAAGAAGGCCTCAGGATTGGGCGCCGGAATGATGGTCACATCGGGAGGCAAGAGAGTGGGCGTGGCCGGATTGAAGGGGCCATTGCCCGAGCAAGCACTCAGAAAGAGGAATACAGAAAGGAGCAAAATCCAGCGAAGTCGTTTCATTTTTTCCTTTTCAAGTCAGCCGACCTGCTCGCCGCGCAGCACCTGACGGAAGATCGGACACTGATAGCGCAAATGAACCTGACAATTGGCAGGCACGTCGGCGTTTGGGGAGATGTTCAACCGGCGCAGCGTGCGCACCAAGTGACAGAGCGGCAGGCCCATCACGCTGGCATAACAGCCGCTCATCTCGGCCACCGGGCGAAAAGTCGGATGCTGAATGCCATAGGCGCCGGCTTTGTCGAGCGGATCGCCGCTCAGGATGTAGGCATTCATCTCCTCATCGGTGTAGGCCCGCATCGGGACGGCGGTGACGCACAAATCGGTCAAGAGGCGGCCGTCGGACATCCGCAGGACGGCCAGCCCGGTGTAAACCTGGTGAACGCGGCCGCGCAGACGCCGGAGCATCTCGGCTGCCTCGGCCATATCGGCCGGTTTGCCCAGCAGGGCGCCGTCGAGGACGACGGCAGTATCGGCGGCGAGGATGGTCTGCTCCGGGTGGGCGCGCCCGGCGCACAGGCGCGCTTTGCTCTCCGCCAGCCGCAGGACGTAATCGCCCGGCGCCTCGCCAGGCAAGGGAGTCTCATCCGCTTCGACAGGCTGGGGGTGGAACATCCAGTTGCCGAGCGCCAGCAGTTCCCAGCGGCGGGGAGAAGCAGAGGCCAGGATCAGCACGGGTTTGCCGGTCACGGCGTGATTCTAACATACCTCTGGCGGGTTCTTTCGGGCCGTTGTAAAATGCGCCTGTCTGGATATTTCACAATCTGCAGTCGGGAGGAAGAATTGAAAGAATTAGTCGAACGCATCCGCCAGGAGGGAAAGAATCTCGGCAATGGAATCCTCAAGGTGGATAGTTTCGTCAACCACCAGGTGGACCCGGCGTTGATGAACCGCTGCGGCCAGGAACTGGCCCGCCGCTTCGCGCACGTCGGCGCGACCAAGGTGCTGACCGCCGAGATTTCGGGCATCGCGCCCGCCTTGCTGACCGCTTTGCCGCTCGGCCTGCCGGTTGTCTATGCCCGCAAGACCAAGCCCATCACCATGCCCAATCAAGTCTACCTGACCCTGGCACCCTCGCACACCAAGGGCCGCATGATCGAACTGATCATCTCGCCCGAGCATCTGCGCGAAGGCGACCGCGTCTTGATCATTGACGACTTCCTGGCCACCGGCGCGACCATCCTGGGCCTGGTGCGCCTGGCCCAGACGGCCGGGGCGGTTATCGTCGGCATCGGCACGTTGATCGAGAAAACCTTCGAGGGCGGGCGCGATCTGCTGGCAACGGTCGGCGTGCCGATCGAGTCGCTGGCCGTCATCACCTCGATGGAGGCCGGCCAAATCGTCTTCGCCGAAGCCTGACCGCTGACCGCTGACCACTGAACACTGATGACCGACTCCATCGCCGTCCTCGACTTCGGCTCGCAATACGCCCAACTCATCGCCCGGCGGGTGCGCGAGGCCCACGTCTATTGCGAACTCTTCCCCTGGGACGCGCCTGCCGAGACGGTGCTGGCCCTGCAGCCGCGCGGCTTCATCCTCTCCGGCGGGCCGGCCTCGGTCTACGCCGAGGGCGCGCCGACCCTGCCCGGCTACGTCCTCGACTCCGGCCTGCCCGTGCTGGGCATCTGCTACGGCATGCAGTTGCTCACCCACACGCTGGGGGGAAAAGTTAACCCTTCTCAAGAGCGGGAATACGGCTCGGCGATCGTCGAGACACTGCTCTCCAATCCTCTGCTCTCTGCTCTCTCCTTTCCCGTCTGGATGTCGCACGGCGACCGGATTACCGAACTTCCACCGGGGTTCACGGCTTTAGCGCGCTCGGCCAACAGCCCCTACGCGGCAATGGGCGATTTTGCGCGCCACTACTACGGCCTGCAATTCCACCCCGAAGTGAAGCATACCGAGGGCGGGGCCGAGATTCTGCGCCGCTTCGCGGTCGAGGTCTGCGGCTGCGCCCCAGACTGGACGCCGGAATCGATTATCGAGGCGAGCGTCGCCCGCGTACGCGAACAGGTGGGCGGGGAACGCGTCCTGGCGGCGGTCAGCGGCGGGGTGGATTCTTCGGTCGCCGCGGCGCTCGTCCACCGCGCCGTCGGCGACCAACTGGTGGCCGTCTTCGTGGACACCGGCCTGCTGCGCCAGGGCGAGCCGGAGCAGGTGGTGCGGACGTTCCGCCAGGAGATGGGCGCCGAACTGGTGGCCGTGGACGCGGCCGAGGAATTTTTCGCCGCCCTGGCCGGGGTGACCGACCCGGAGCAGAAGCGCAAAATCGTCGGCGAGAAGTTCATCCGCATCTTCGAGCGCGAAGCCCGGCGGCTCGGCGCGCCGAAGTTCCTCGTCCAGGGGACGATTTACCCGGACGTGGTCGAGTCGGCCGCGCCCGAGCGCAACAAAGCGGCCAAAATCAAGTCGCATCACAACGTGGGCGGATTACCGCCCGATATGGAGTTCACCCTGGTCGAGCCGCTGCGCTACCTGTTCAAGGACGAGGTGCGGGCGGTGGGCGAAGCCCTGGGGCTGCCCGAAAGCATGGTCTGGCGGCAGCCGTTCCCGGGTCCGGGCCTGACCGTGCGCGTCCTGGGCGAGGCGACGCCCGAACGCGTCGCCCGTTTGCGCGCCGCCGATGCCATCTTCACCGAGGAATTGTCACGCGCCGGTCTGCTCGGCAAAGGGGCCGGCACCAGTCAGGCCTTCGCGGCCCTCTTGCCGGTGCGTTCGGTGGGCGTGATGGGCGACGAGCGCACGTACCAGGAGACCTGCGTCCTGCGGGCGGTGGTGACCGAGGATTTTATGACCGCCGACTGGGCGCGCCTGCCCTACGACCTGCTGGCGCGGGCCGCCAACAGAATTGTCAACGAAGTACACGGAATCAACCGCGTGGTGTATGATGTTACCAGCAAGCCGCCCGCCACCATCGAGTGGGAGTGAGACAATTTACGATTTGCGATTGACGATTTGGAGATTAAGCCATGACCAACGAGATTCGGCCAGTTCTCCCTGCAATCCCAGAACCCCGCCGCCCGGTGCCGCCCGCGCCGATCCATCCTCTCGCCGCGCTGGCGACCATCGTGCTGGACAACGTCTTTGGCGTGTTCGAGATCCTCGACCCGCTCGCCCTCGTCTTGACCAGCGCGGCTGTCGGCGCGGTGGGGTTCCTGACCACCCTCTTCGTCCAGCGTCATCTCGCCAGGGACGAGTGGGGGGCGGCAACGGCCAAAGGATTGGTGATGGGCGTGCTGGCCGGCGTCCCCTTCCAGGTCAGCGGGACGGCGGTCGGCGTGCCGCTCCTGGTCTGGGCCGGCCTGCACCGCTGGGTGCAACTGCCGCCCCTGACGAGCAAACCGGAACTCCCGCCCGCCCAGGACGACGAAATCATCGACGTGGAACCGCAGTAGGCGCGCCCTGGAAGACTTTTGCCGAGCGAGGGTATAATGCCTGTAGGGCAGAATGCGTAGAATTCTCGTCGTTCTCCTGATCATGGCGCTGGCAGGGGAGGCCTTCTCACCCGTGCGGGCCCAAGGGGCGGCGCTGGTAGAGGTGGCCTCGCTATCGGCCGCCGCTTTCCCAACCGTCAGTGTGGACTTTCGAATCTATGACGCAGCTGGCCGCGCCGTCCGCGGCCTGGAGGCGGCCGACGTTCGCGCCGTGGAGGACGGCGCGCTGCGACCCGCCGACGACTTGACCGAACTCCAGCCCGGCGTCCAGTTCGTGGTGGCGCTCAATCCAGGCCCGGGCACGGCGACCCGCGATCAGCGCGGCGTCTCGCGCCAGGACCTCATTCTCGAGGCACTGACCGGCTGGGCCGCCAACCTGCCCGCGGAGAATCCCGACGACTTGAGTTTCCTGACCACCGACGGCGTGAACGCCCTCCACCGCGGGCGCGACGAATTCCGCCAGGCCCTGAGCGCCTACACGACCGACCCGCGCACCGTCGTCCCTTCGCTGAACGTGCTCGGGCGCGCCCTCGAAGTGGCCGCCGAGTCGACGCCCCGCCCGAACATGAAGCGGGTACTTCTATTCATTACCTCTCTCCCCCAGCCTGAGGAAATTCCTGTCCTCGAGAATCTGACCACCCGCGCCCGCGATCTGGGCATTGATGTGAACGTCTGGATCGTGGCCTCGCGCGACTACTTCACCACCAGCGCAGCCACCGCTTTGAAGGACCTGGCCATCCGCACCGGCGGCCAATACGCGACCTTCTCCGGCCAGGAGACCCTGCCGGAGGTCGAGAACTACCTCTTGCCCTATCGCACCTTGTATCGTTTGACCTACACCTCGGCCGTCAACGTCTCCGGTGCGCACGAACTGGCCGTTCAAGTGGGGCTGGCCGGCGAAACGGTCACCTCGCCCGCCCAGACATTCACGGTCGAGGTGCAGCCGCCGAACCCGATCCTGGTCCTGCCGCCCGAGCAGATCACCCGCCAGTTGCCCGACCCGCTCGATAATGACCTGAGCGCCCTGCAGCCAGCCGAGCAGGCCCTCCAGATCATCATCGAATTCCCGGACGGTCATCCGCGCCCGCTGGTGCGCACGGCGCTCTATGTGGATGGCGTCCTGGCCGACGAGAACACGGCCGAACCCTTCGATGTCTTTGTCTGGGATCTGCGCGGCTATACCAGAGGCGGCGAACACCTCCTGACGGTCGAAGCGGTCGATTCGCTGGGCTTGAGTCGAACGAGCATGGGCATTCCGGTGCGCGTCTCGGTCGTCCAGCCGCGCAGCGGGGTGTGGATTTTCCTGGCGCGTCACATCGTCTGGGTGGTGAGTCTGGCAACCCTGCTGGCCGGCCTGGGGCTGAGTCTGGTTCTCATCCTGAGCGGACGCCGCCGACGGGCCGCCGCCCGCCAAAAGCGCACTGCTCCATTGGACCCCCTCACCCAGCCGATTCCGCGCCTGGAGGCGGGGCGGGCAGCCTCCTTTGGCCGATCCCGCCGCGTTCAGCCCGCCGCCTACCTGGTGCGCCTGCGCCCCGATGGCCAGCCCGTCACCGCCCCGCCCATCCCAATCACCGAGCGCGAACTGACCTTCGGCACCGACCCCACCCGCGCCAGTCGCCTGCTTGATGACCCTTCCGTGTCGCCGCTGCACGCCACTCTATGGCGTGATGAGTCTGGCGAGTTCTACCTGCGGGACGAGAAATCGGTAGCCGGCACCTGGGTCAATTACGAGCCGCTGGGCAGCCAAACGTGCCGCCTGCGCCACGGCGACATCCTGCACATCGGCCAGGTCTCTTACCGTTTCCTGTTGAACAAACCGCCTGAGCGGCCGGCGCCGCGCCTGATTCGCCCACCGTCATGATTCGCGTCGCGGAGACCCCCCTCAGCGTCACTGCGCTGACTCACCCCGGTATGTCGGGCAAGCAGAACGAAGACCGGTTTGCCGTCTCGGCCTATCGGCTGGGGCGGCGCGACTCGACCCCGTCTCTCTTTGCCGTCGTCTCGGATGGAATCGGCGGTCACCGCGCCGGCGAGGTGGCGGCCGAGATCGCCGTCGAAGTGCTCAGCCAGGTGATCGCCAACAGCAACGGGCGCGCCCCGCTGGCGACTCTCAAACAGGCCATCCAGGCAGCCAGCCAGGCGATTTCCAATCAGGCCCGCGACGATACCCAGCGCTTAGGGATGGGGACGACCTGCGCCTGTGTGTGGATCATTGCCAACCGGCTCTACATCGCCGCGGTAGGCGATTCGCGGATCTACCTCCTGCGAGGCAAAGCGCTGCAACAGTTGACCACCGACCACACCTGGATTCAGGAGGCAGTCGAACGCGGCCTGCTCGACCCGCAAGATGCCCGCCGCCACCCCAACATGCACGTCATCCGCCGCTACCTCGGCTCGACCCTGCCGCCCTCGCCCGATCTGCGTCTGCGCCTGCATCCCGATGACACCGATGACCAGGCGGAGGCCAATCAGGGCGCCCCGATTGAGACGGGCGACATTGTGCTCCTCTGTACCGACGGCCTGACCGATCTGGTGAGCGACGAGGAGATTCAATCCACTCTTTCTACCCACGAACCCGCCGAAGCGGCTCAGGCTCTGATCGACCTGGCTTGTGAACGCGGCGGCCACGATAACATCACCGTGGTGCTGATCGCCGTCCCGCCGAATTACCGCTCACCGAAACTCGAACCGCGCCTGCGCTTGTGGCTGACCGGCGCGGCGATGGGGGCCATCCTCCTGCTGGTGATTCTCATCCTTACGTTTTGGGCGCTCCTGCAGGCACTGCCCTGAGAGCGTGTTCGAAAATTCGCAATCCACCCCAGACGGACACAGAAAAAAAGATTTGGGCGACGTATCCGGAAAGATTCAACGCGCCGCGGCGTCGTGATCGGCAAAGTCGGGCCGCCAGGGGCCGCATTCGCCGATGAAAGGCTGCATCAGCGCTTGCTCGGCCTGCACCAGGTGCATCAGGTCATGAGCGGCCCATTCGTTGAGCATCTCGGCCAGACTCACCTCCCCCAGTTCGGCGTGACGGGCGGTGCGGTTCAGATCGTCGGGCGTCAGGCGGGCAATCAGCGTCAGGCTGGCCGTGCGGGCGCGGACGAATTCGGCCGCCAGTTCGAGCGGCGCGGTCCCCGGCTCCCAGCGCCGTCCCTGCTGCGATGGATCGAAGGCCGGGAAATCCTGCCCGTTCAAGATGGATTTGAGGCGGATGGGAAAGACCCACTGCTCGGTGTCGAGCAGATGCTGGAGGCAATCGAGCGCCGACCATGCGTCGGGGGTGGGGCGGCGGGAGAGCAGAGCCAGCGGCAGGCTGTCGGTCAGACTCAACCAGTGGGCAGCAGTCAGGGAGAGAACCGCCTGGGTGTGGGAAATCAAGTCTTCCATAGGATGCCTTTCAATTCAGCAATTCGCCGGCGAAGGCCAGCAGGCGCTGGATATCCTCAAAATTGCTGACCAGGCCAATCGAGATACGCACCGCGCCGGAGGCCTTGTCGTCGATGCACATACGGAAATCATCGTAAGTCAGGCGCTGGTCACGGCCCGGCTGAGAAAAACAGGCGGCCAGTTCCATCTTGGAGATTTGGAGGGCCATTTCGCCTGCGCCGGGGTTGCAGAAGCAGCCGGTGCGCAGGGAGATGTTGTGTTCATTGGCAGCCTGTTCGACCAGGCGGATGTCGATCGGTTTTTCGTCGCGGTCGAAGAAGTTGACCGTCACCGCCCCGCCGCGCTGCTGGGTGGTCAGCGGCCCGTAGACGCGCACCAGCGGCTTGCCGTTGGGGTGCTTCATGGCCGAGAGATTGTCAAGCAGCCAGCCGGTCAGGGTGCGGACGCGCTCGTGGATCAAATCGATGCCGATGGATTCCAAATGCTTCAGCCCGATCTCGACCGCCGGAATGTTCAGATAGTCCAGCGTGCCGTCCTCGAAGCCGGCCGGGCCTTCGGCGAGGTAATATTTGTCGCCCTGAACCGAGGCGACGGTGATCGTCCCGCCTGCAAACCAGGGGCGGCGCAGTTTGCCCAGCACGGCGCGGCGGGCAATCAGCGCGCCGACGCCGGTCGGGTAGCCGAACATCTTATAGAAAGAGAGCGGAACGAAGTCGGGTTTCCACTTCGAGAGATCGAGGCGGTTGGTCGGGACGAAGGCAGCCGCGTCGAGCAGCACGTCCCAGCCTTTGGCGTGGGCTTTTTCGATCCATTCCAGCGAATGCTGGACCGAGGAGAAATTCGATTGCGCCGGATAGGCGAACAGGTTGGCGCAGCCGTTTGCCCCCTCTTCGAGATACGTCTCGAGCATCGCCTCGTCGACGCGCAGATCGGGCAGCATGAGCGGAATGTAGGTCACGTCCGCGCCTTTGGCGTGGGCAAACTCGCGGATGCCGTTGACCGAGTTGTGGTTGTCGAAGGTCAGCAGATAGTGGCAGCCCTTCCCAAACGGATAGGCTTCGCCGACCAGTTTGAGCGCCCCGCTGGCGTTGGGAGTGAAGATCACCACATACTCTTCGGGTGATGCGTTGAAGTAATTCAGCACAGATTGGCGGGCGCTTTCCACCAGGCGCGTGGCCACCATCGAGGTCGGATTGGATGAGTGCGGATTGCCGAAAACGTTGCGCAACAACAAGTCCTGATGCTTGCGCACCTGGGAGGCGGCATACAGGCCGCCGCCGGTGTAGTCCAGATAGACGTGACCCATTTCGTCCAACCGCCCATATTCGCGCTGACGTAATTCATCAATATCATGGGTCCGGTCGTAGGTCGGATATTTGGTGACGAATTCAGCATAGGTTGACATATTGCTCTCCTCGCTCTAATTGTAGCATTATAGAGACGATTTTAATGCAAGCCCAGGGTTTAGACTTCGGTGCGATCATTGTCTTTTCATTAACTTTTCTACCCTAGCCGGCGCTCGAAACGAGGAGGAGCCGGCCCCGCCTGCTCCTCCTCTCACCGACCTGCCGGGAGGGGAGCAATTTCTTTCCCGTAGAAGCGGTACCGCTTGTAGATTCTGGCCCCCATCCGCAACGCCAGCGGACGGGTATCCGGGTTGTTTTCCCCGGTCAGGGACAGGTCGGCCCAGCGATAGCCTTTCCCTGCCGCCCGCACGGCCATCTCGGCAAACAGCAGCACGCCCACGCCGGTATCCCAGTATTCGGGCAGGACGATCACGCTTTTGATGGCCAGGCTCTCCGGCCGATGCCTGGCATATCGCAGGGCGCGCAAATAATCCCAGGGGTAGCGCAGGCCGTTGAGGTGGATGAAGACCTCGTTCAAGTTGGGGATGGCCGGGAACCAGCCGACAGGCTGGCCGTCCACTTCGGCAAACAGGACCAGGTCGGGGTCCACCACGTCCAGCATCGGCAGGACCATCGCCTCGATGGCAGCGCGGGTATACGGGACGAAGTCGGGGAAGTGGGCCAGGCCGCGGTTCTGTAACTCGAGGATGCGCTCGATCTCACCGTCGCGGTCGGCCAGGTTCGCGCCGCGGACGCGGAGAGTGGGCTTGCGGCGGCGAATCTGTTCGGCCAGGCGCAGCAAACGGCGGACGGCGGGGCGCTCGAGGTCGATTTCGATGGCGTAGGCCAGGCCGTCGTCGCCGAATTTATCGAAACCGTACCGTTCGAAGAAGTCCGGATAGTAGGGCGGATTGTGGCCGCAATAGACCGAAGGGGGGCGGTCGCGGCCCTCGACCAGCACCCCGCGCCCGTCCTCGCGGTCGAGGTTGTAGGTGCCGACCAGCCGCCGCAGGCCGCGGGCGCGCCCCCAGGCCTCGGCCCGGGCGAAGAGCGCCTCGGCCACAGCATAGTCCTCGAGGCACTCGAAGAACCCGATCTGACCTTCCCCGAAGCCGCGCAGGCGCGTGGCCGCCAGGTCTTCGCCGCAGGAAATCGTTCCGGCAGGGCGGCCGTCTTTCCAGGCGATGAACAACTCGGCCTGTCCGTTGACGAAGAATTTGCCGCGGCGCGGGTCGATCATTTTCCGCCGCTCGGACAGCAGCGGCGGGACCCAGAGCGGGTCGCCGCGATAGATTTGCCAGGGAAAGGTCAAAAAGAGGTGTTTTTCTCGGCGGGTGCAGACGGGGGAGACGACGATCATGGGCATCCTGAAGGGTTAGAGTTTTCCGGCGGCGCGCGCCCGTTCCAGCACCCCCTGGGCAGCCCGGACGAGCGGCAGGTCGATCATCTCGCCGTCCAGGGCAAAGGCGCCGCGGCCCTCTTTTTGATGGGCCTCGAAGGCCTCCACCAGCCGGCGCGCCCGCGCAATGGCTTCGTCGCCGGGGGTGAAGGCCTCCTGCACCGGCCCGACCTGCGCCGGGTGGATGGTCTGTTTGCCGGTGTAACCCATCTGCGCCCCGAATTCGGCCTCGCGGCGGAGGCGCGCCAGGTCGCGGAAGTCGGTCGTGACCATGTCGATGGCCTGCAAGCCGAAGGCCTTGGCATGCGTGACGACCGCCGAGCGGGCGTAGAACAGTTCCCAGGCTTCGGGGGTGCGCGTCGCCCCGATGCTGACGGCGAAGTCCTCGCCGCCGAAAATGAGGGCGTCCAGGCGCGGGTGGGCAGCGATCTCCTTCAAGTTGAGGATGCCGCGCGCCGTTTCCACGTCCACGATGATGCGGATCGAGTTGACCGGCCAGCCGTTGGCCAGTTCGGCCGCCTCGATCCGCTCGGCGGCCCACTGAATCTGCTCGGCCGACTCGATTTTGGGGATGACGATTCCATCCGGGCGGAAGGGCAAGACGGCGGCCAGGTCGTCGGCCTCCAGCCCCGAACCGACGCGGTTGATACGGGCCAGTTTTTCGGCCGGGCCAAAATCCAGTTCACGCAGCGCGGCGGCGATTCCGGCGCGCGCTTCGGCCTTGCGGTTCTGCGCCACGCCGTCTTCCATGTCCATGCAGATGCAATCCACCCCAATCGAGATGGCTTTTTCGATTTTGTGGCGGTCGTCGCCGGGCATATAGAGTAAGGCTCGTCGGGCGTGCATGAGGATTCCTCCGTTTGAACTGGCCCATTATAATTTGAAAAGAGAGGCCCGGCCTTTCCAAAAGACCGGGCCTCTCCACAAAGGCATCAACCGATTTCCGGCGGATGGTCTTTGTCGTAGACCAGCACCTGGATATCGAGGCCGTCGTGGTTGAGGTAGTCCAGCACCGGCTGGAAAGTAGCCTGCCGAATGGGCTGCACCTCGGCTGCACTGACAAAGACGCTGATCCGCGCTTCTTCCTCCGACATCTTGACGACCTTGATTTCGGCCGCCCGGCTGACAGCAATGATCTTGGCTTTTAGGTCATTGATCGCCTCGTCGAGCGACATACGGCGCCCTCCTGGTGAATTTTCTGAAATATACCAGAAAAATCAGTCGGAGGCAATCTTCGCCACCGTCACCCCCGCGCCGCCCTCCTGTTGGCTGCCTTCCTCGAACGAGACGACGTGCGGGTGGGCGCCCAAGGCCTCGCGGATCACCTGACGCAGTTTGCCGGTGCCCTTGCCGTGGATGATGCGCACGAACGGCATGCCGGCCAGGAAGGCGCGGTCGAGGTAGTCATCGAGGCGGGCGAGGGCTTCGTCGGCGGTCTGGCCGCGCAGGTCGAGTTCCAGGCCCGGCGAGCGGGCAAGCCCCAGCGCGGCGGGACGGTCGGAGCGGCGGCTGTCGGCAGGGAACTTCTTGTCTTTCGGCTTCAGTGTTTCTTCTGCCGGTTCTTCTTCGACTTTGCGCCGCAACTCCTCCAGCGGGACGCGTAGGCGCAGCGGCCCGGCCTGGACCTCGGCTTCGTCCTCATCGAGCGAGAGGATCACGCCCTCGGCCCCCAGTTTCTTCAAGACGACCTTCTCGCCGGCCGACAGCGGGCCACCGCCAACCGACGGCCGCTCACTTTTTGCTTTTCTCTTTTTGACCGGCGCCTCGATCTTTTCCTGCAATGCCTCGACTTTCTCTTCCACGGCAGCGAGCGTCTCCAGCGGCTGGCGGGCCTTCTTCAATTCCTGCTTGAGGGCTTCGATTTGCGTTTTGAGAATCTCGACTTCGAGCAGCCCTTCGGCGCGCGCCTGCTCGAGGACGCGTTGGCGTTCCTCCTCGATCTGTTCCAGGCGGGCGGCCAGTTCGCGCTCCAGGCGGCGGGCCTCGGCGCGGGCCTTTTCGGCCTTCTCGCGCTCGCGGAAGGCCAGTTTGCGCTGGCGGTGGATGTCGCCCAGCAGTTTGTCGGCGCGCAGTTCGTCGGGGTCGACCTCGGCACGGGCGGCCTCGATGATGCGCTCCGGCAGGCCGAGACGCGCCGCGATGGCCAGGGCGTTCGAGCGGCCGGGCAGGCCGAGGGTCAGTTTGTAGGTCGGGCGCAGGGTCTGCAGGTCGAATTCGAGCGAGGCGTTGACGACGCCGGGGGTGGTGTGGGCAAACGTCTTCAGTTCCGGGTAGTGGGTGGCCACGAAGGTGGTCGCGCCGCGCTCGAGGAGTTCCTTCAGGATGGCACGCGCCAGGGCCGATCCCTCGGCCGGGTCGGTGCCGGCGCCCAGTTCATCCAGGATGACCAGCGAGCGCCGGTCGGCCTTCTTCAGGATGCCGATGATGTTCTGGATATGCCCGGAGAAGGTACTCAGCGATTGTTCGATGGACTGTTCGTCGCCGATGTCGGCAAAGATGGTTTGGAAGCAAGGCAATTCCGAGCCCGATTGGGCCGGGATGTGCAAACCGGTCTGGGCCATCAGCGCCAGCAGGCCGACCGTCTTGAGGGTGACCGTCTTGCCGCCGGTGTTGGGGCCGGTGATGACGACCGCCAGCGTCCCCGGGGCGGGATCGACCTCGATGGGGACGACCGCGGCCGGGTCGAGCAGCGGGTGGCGGGCATGGACCAGTTTGATCGTGGGCCGTGAAGCGGCTTTCGGTTTGCCGTCCGCGGTCGGGTGCAGAATGGGTTCGCTGGCGCGGATCTGCTCGGCGTACTTGGCCTTGGCAAAGGCCAGGTCGAGTTGGGCCAGGGCGGCGACGCCGGAAACAATCTCGCCGGCCATTTCGCCGACCTGGATCGAGAGGGCGGTCAGGATGCGGCGGATTTCGTCGCGCTCGGCGATCTGCGCCTCGCGGTAGGCATTGTTGAGTTCGACCACGGCCAGCGGCTCGATGAAGAGCGTCGCGCCGGTGGAGGACTGGTCATGGACGATGGCTTTGACCTGGCCTTTGAACTCGGCCCGCAGCGGGATGACGTAGCGGCCGTCGCGCTGGGTGATGACGGCATCCTGCAGTTTGGCGGCGGTGGAGGCGTCGGTCAGGTAACGCTGCAGGCGGGTCATCAGGCGGTCGTGGGCAAGGCGCACCTGACGGCGCACATCGGCCAGTTTGGGCGAGGCGTTGTCGAGCACCTCGCCGTTGTCGGCGATGCAGCGGCCGATGGCCTCCACCAGGGCGGGCGAGGCCGGCAGACGCAGGGCGATCTCGGCCAGATGGGGATAACTTTCGGCCGATTTCTCCAGCGTGCGCCGCAACCGTCCGCAGGCGATGAGGGTAGATTGCACCTCGAGCAGTTCCTGCGGTTCGAGGACGCCGCCGCGCGCCGCCAGTTCGACATGTTCGCGGATGTCGTGGGCGCCGCCGATGGTCAGGTCGCTGAGGGCGAGCAGACGGCGCGCCTCGCTCGTTTCGGCCAGGCGGACGACGGCTTCGTCGTAGTCGCCGGTCGGCCGGAGGGCGAGGGCCAGTTCGGCCGAGGCGGAGAAATCGCAGAACTCCGCCAGGCGGGCGAGGATCTTGGGAAATTCGAGGACGGTGAGCGTTTTTGGGTCCATGATACAGGAAAGGCGAGTGGCCTATCGCCAGAAGAGGCTGGTGAGGTAGAAGTAATCGGGGCTGGTCAACAAGTCTGCCTGGAGGGGAATCAGGCGTTCGCCGGTCTGCAGGTTCGTCTGGTAGACATTCAGCGCGTAGCCGCCCTCGGCGGTCAGGGTGGTCAGGAAGAACAGCACCCGCTCGCCGGACGGGGACCAGACCAGGCGCGGGTTGAGCGATCCGCTGACGCCGTCGATCCGGCCGTAGTCGTACAGGATGCCGGTCGGGAGATCGATCAGGTAGGTTTGCAGGCGCAGGGACTTTTCGTAATAGGCGCTGTAAAAATCATAGAGGACGAACAGCCGGCGGCTGTCGGGCGAGAAAGCGTAGGCGCGCACATCGGGGAAGACCATGAAGCCGCGCACAGGGGGAAAGTAGAATGTGCGGCGGCTGGCCGAGCCCCTGTCCACGTCTTCGAGCAGCAGGTAGCCGATATGGTAGTAGTTTTCGGGCGTGGCCGCGGCGGGGTTGAGGAAGGCCACCTGGCGGCCGTCGGGCGAGAAGACCGGCCGCAGATAGGAGTCGAGCGGCACGGCGGCCTGGCCGGGGCCGAGGCGGTAGAGGCCGCCGGAGCGGCAAACGGCCCGCGCCGTACACTCGCCGCTTTCGAAGACGATCAGGTCGTCGCGCCCGGTGGGGAACAGGCCGATGGCCGGGCCGGTTTCGGTCTGGAGAGGGGCGGATGGGTCGAGGAAGATGACCTGGCTCCCGTCGGCGCTCCAGTACGCGCCCCGGCCGCCGAGCGAGAAGAAGGAGGCGCTGAGCAAACGGGAGGAGCCGTCGGCAAGGGAGACCTCGAAGAGGCGGCTCTCGTCATTGACCAGCAGCCGTTGGCCGTCGGCGCTGACATCTTGCAGGTCGAAGCCGGGGCCGAGGACGGCGGTCAGGCGCCCGCCGAGCGGGTCGTAGGCGAAGACGCCGTTGGGCGTCACCGCGCCGTCGTGCGAGACGGCGGAGCCGAAGAAGAGGCAGCCGGCGGCGCAGTCGGGACGGGTGACCTGGGGGGCGGCGAGAGGCGCGGGCGTGGCCTGGGGAGAGGGGGCGGGGGCGTCCGCCGGGGCGCCGGTCGAGGCCCCCACCGCCTGCCAGACCTGATAGAGGGCGCGCAGGGCGAGGGTGTTCTTGAGGGCGTAGCCTTCGGGGCTGAGATGAAAACCCTCCCGCGTGGCGTCGATGCCGTAGTTGGGCAGGTACTGGGCGGCGCGCCAAAAGTTGACCAGCGGCACGTCATAGTCGCGCGCCACCCGCACGATGGCCGGGTTGATGACATGCTCGCCGGTGCCTAATTCGGAGGCGTCGGCCTTGGTGAGGAGGATAGGCACGCTGCCGCGGCCGATGACGTAGTCCAGGATTTCGCGCAGGTAGGCTTCATAGCGATCGACCGTGGCAGGATCGAGCCAGGTCTCGAGGTTGATGAAGACGAAGGCCGGGTTGTACAGTCGGTATTCGCAGGTGAGCGGCGTCTCGCCGGGGATGCAGGCCGAGGGATCGGCGTGGAGAGGGTTCAAGATGGAGGCGGCAGTGAAACCGCCGCGCACGGCCATGCCGGAGCGGTTGAACGACCCTTGAAAGTATTGGATGGCATCCCACAGGTAACTTTCGGCGCTGCCGGGAGTCAACTCGCCGCGTTCGTAGGGGCCGAGGAAGACGAAGGGGATGGCCTGGCAGTCGCCGATGACGGAGAAATGGTGCGGGTCGCGGCCCTGGGCCTGACCGTCGCGATAGATGGCCAGGACGCGCGGGCTGATGGTTTCGGGCAGGATGGGGGCTTCGCGCCAGTCTGGTTCGGGGCCGGGAGTGGCGGTCGGCGCAGCGGTCGCGGTCGGCGGAGGCGGCGCAGTCGGCAGGTCTGCGACTGGGGAAACGGCCGAGGCGGTTGCCGTCGGCCGCGGCGTGGCGGTCGGCAGGTCGCGGTAGGGGTTCTCCGGCCCGCCCTGGCAGGCGGTCAGCAGGAGGGCAAGCAGGACGAGAAACAAGGGGCGCATCGAACGTTCTCCTTCGGCGTGCAGAGGCTACCACAGTCGGCGAAGGCAGACAAGGTGGGGAGATAAGAAAGCGGAGCGGGGTCGCCGCTCCGCCGGACCGTCTCGAGGGCCGTCTAGCCGTAACGGTTCATGAAGCGTTCCATGCGATGCAGGGCTTCTTCGATTTTTTCGTAGGCGGTGGCATAGCAGCAGCGCACGAAGCCCTCGCCGCCGGCGCCGAAGGCGTTGCCCGGCACGACGGCGACTCCCTCTTCGCGCAGGAGTTTCTCGGCAAAGGTCTCGTCATCCATGCCCGAGGCGCCGATCTTGGGGAAGGCGTAGAAGGCGCCGCGCGGCTCGAAGGTGGTCAGGCCGAGTTTATTCAGCCCGCTGACGATCAGCCGCCGCCGCCGATCGTATTCGGCCACCATTTCCTGGACGTAAGGTTCGCCGTTCTTGAGCGCTTCGATGCCGGCAATCTGGGCGATGGTGGGAGCCGACATGATGGTGTACTGGTGGATGCGCACCATGCCCTTGATGAGAGGTTCGGGCGCGGCGGCGTACCCCAGCCGCCAGCCGGTCATGGCATAGGCTTTCGAGAGGCCGCCCAACAGGACGGTGCGCTGCCGGATGCTTTCGCCCAAACTAGAGAAGCAGACGTGCTGGAAGTTGTAGACCAGGCGGTCGTAGATTTCGTCCGAGATGACGATCAGGTCGTGTTCCTCGGCGATCTTCGCCACCTCCAGCAGGACGTCGCGCTCGGCGACCGCGCCGGTGGGGTTGTTCGGGTAGCCGATGAAGATGACCTTGGTGCGCGGCGTAATCGCGGCCCGGATGGCATCCGGGTCGAGTTGGAAATCGTCTTCCAGTTTGCTGGGAATCTCGACCGGCACGCCGCCCGCCAGAATCACCTCGGCCTGGTAGGAGACGAAGCACGGCGTCGGGATGATGACCTCGTCGCCGGGGTCGAGCAGGGCCACCATCGCCAGGTAGAGTGCCTCCGAAACGCCGACCGTGATGATGATCTCGTTGAGCGGGTCGTAGCGCACGCCGTAGAGGCGGGCCAGGTTCTCGGCCACGGCCTGGCGCAGTTCGAGGATGCCGGCGTTGGAGGTGTAGTGCGTCTCGCCGGCCTCCAGGGCGCGCTGACCGGCAGCGATGATCGGCTTGGGCGTGGTGAAATCCGGCTCGCCGATGCCCAGCGAGATGACGTCCTTCATCGTGGCGGCGATGTCGAAGAATTTGCGGATGCCCGAAGGCTTCAGGCCGGCCACGCGCTGCGAAAGGTACTTCACGTTCGAAATTTCCTGCATCCATCCTCCTTATAAGGGTTTGATTTGCCACTCGTCGGAGACTTCGACGTAGGTCAATTCGAATCCCTCCCCATCGGCTGTCCGCACGCGGAAATGCTTTTCCCCCGGCGTGCGCCAGCGGGACAGAATCTGGCTGATCGGACGGCGCTGCCCCTCCCAGGTCAACGCAATCGGCCTCTCGGCGTATTCGTGCTCGGAGCGGCACTCAACGAGCATACTCATATTTTAGGTTTGGCGACAGAAAAAGTGTAGGACAAGATGTCACTTGTCCTACGAATAAAAAGCACTACTCGAACGAGACGCTGCTATCGTCGCCGATGTTCAGCCGCAGAGGCGGCGCCTCGGCGGAAACTCCCCGGACCCGCGCCCGGCGGCCGATCAACGAACCGGTCAGCGCCGCATCCTCCACCGTTGCCCCGGCCTCGAGGATGGAATCTTCGATGCGGGCGTTCTCGATTTTGCATTCCGGCCCGATCGAGACGTACGGCCCGATGAGCGAGTCGCTCACCTCGGCGCTTTCGTGAATGAAGACCGGCTCGATGAGTTGGACGTTGGCACGTTGGCACATTTCAACGTTCCAACGTTTCAACGCTCCAACGTGTAAACGTGACAACAAGTAGCGGTTGGTCTCCAGCGTGGCGGCGATGGTGCCGGTATCCAGCCAGGTCTCGACGCTCTGGGTGCGCATGAAGCGGCCGCCCTCCAGCCAGATGTTGATGGCATCGGCCAGGAAGTACTCGCCCTTGAGGCGCACCCCGCGCCGGAACTGCTCCTCGATGGCGGCCAGCAGGTCGCGGCCTTCGCGGAAATAGTAGCAGCCGACCACAACGCGGTTGTTTTCGAGCGACTGCGGCTTTTCGACCAGGCGGATGACGCGTCCCTGGGCATCCACCTCGGCCACGCCGAAGCGGCGCGGGTCGGGCACCGGTTTGACCCAGGCCACGCCGTCGGCAGGTTCGTTGGGCAGGAAGGAGAAATCGGTCTCGATCAGCGTGTCGGAGTAGATGACGATCGTCGGCCCGGCGATGAACTCCCGCGCCAGCCAGAGAGCATCGGACTGGCCTTTCATCTCCCGCTGAAGAGCGTAGGAGACCTTCAACTCCGGATGTTGCTCCTGGAGGTAGGGCGGAATCTGACTCTCGCCCAGGTGCGGGCCGAGGATGATGACGTACTCGGCCTGCATTTCGGCCGGCAGCGAGCGGAAAACGTCCAGCAGATGGTCGAGGACAGCCTTGCCCGCCACGCTGACCAACGGCTTGGGCTTCGACCAGGTCTGCGGGCGCATACGCGTCGCCCAGCCGGCGGTGGGAATGACGATTTTCAGGGGTTGGCTCATGAGATTATTTTACCCGATGGGAACCGAAATCGAGTCACCGATAGAGAATCAGCCCGAGAATGGCCGCTGCAATCACCATCCAGACCGGGCTGATTTTGGTGAAGGTCAGCAGGGCAAACGAGGCGACGACGATCAACGCCTGACTCCAGCCGTTTTGCAAGGCTTTGCCCCAGCCGATTTTGTCGGCATCGAACACTTTGACGGCCATGTCGTAGGCAGTCCAGAGCAGCAGGGCAACGACGAAGGGGCGTACCGCGGTCAGCATGGACTTGACCTTCGGGCTGTCCTTGACGCCGAAGAAGAAAGCGACCACCACGAGCATCAACAGGAAAGTAGGCAGCGCACTGGCCAGCATGCCCATGATGGCGCCCGGCAGGCCGGCCAGTTTGTAGCCCACGTAAGTGGGGACTTTGATGGCCACCGGTCCCGGCAGGGCGTTGGCCACGGCAACGGCATCGGCAAATTCTTCCGAGGTGGTCCAGTTTGCGGCGACGACCTCGCGCTGCATCAGGCCGAGCGAGGCCGGCCCGCCGCCCCACGAAAACATGGCGACTTTGGTGAAAAGCCAGAAAATATCCCACAGGAGTTTCCAATTCATATATTTTCTCCGTTTGGACGACAGACGGCAAACCGCAGTCTGCGGTCCGTCGTCCGCCGTCTTTTTTAGATTTTCTCCTCCAATTCGGCGACCACCGCTTCCATCAAGTCCACGGCTTTCTTGAGCGTGGCGGCGTCGAAGGCGAATCTGGCCCCGGCAGTCTGGAAGAGTTCGGGCAGCGTCACCGTGCCGCCCAGGGCGAGCGCCTTGCGGTAATCGGCCACGGCCTGTCTCTGGTCGCGGCGGGCATTGCCGAAGATTTGTACTGCGCCCAACTGGGCCAGACCGTATTCCACATAGTAGAACGGGACCTGGTGAATGTGCAGTTTGCGATGCCAGCCGGTGTTCTTGACCTCCTCCAGGCCGGAGTAGTCCACGCCGGGGATGAAGCGGTCCCAGAGTTGGCCCCAGTGGGCGTCACAGGCGGCCGGGTCGGCGCCCTGCTCGGGGTTCTCGTAGACCCATTGCTGGAACGAGTCCACCACGGCCATGAACGGCCAGAAGAGGATGTTGCGTTCCAGATGTTCGAGGCGGGCACGGGCGGCGTCTGCCTCGGAATAGAACTCGGTCAGGTAGGGCGAGGCGAGCAGTTCCATGCCCATCGAGGCGACCTCGGCAAATTCCATCGGCACGGCCAGTTGCTGAATATACGGCAGACGGGCAGTCTCGAAGACGTGAAAAGCGTGGCCCGACTCGTGCAGGGTGGTCATCACGTCGTTGTGCGTACCGACCGCGTTGACGAAGATGAACGGCTTGCGCAGCGAGGGGAAGGCGGTGCAGAACGCGCCGGGGGCCTTGTTCTTGCGGTTCTCGAGGTCGGTCAGGCCTTCGGCCACCATCGTGTCGAAGTAGCCGCCCAAGACGGGGTCCACCTTGTGGAAGATGGCCGAAGCGCGGCGGACGAGTTCCTCGATGGAGGTGAACGGCTGGAGGACGGGCGCCTCCGCCGGCGGGGTCGGATGCCCGTACCAGCCGTCGGTCAGATCCCAGGGGCGGAGCGCCTCCAGACCGAGGGCCTGTTTGTGCTTCTCGTAGATTCTGGTCGCCGCCGGCACGACCACCTGCTCGATGGCCGCCGCGAAGGCTTTGCAGTCTTCGGGGGTGTAATCGAAGCGCAGTTTTTGCTGCCAGGTATATTCGCGGTAAGAAGGTTTGCCGGCGTTGCGGGCGATCTCGGCGCGCACCTGCATGAACTTCTGCCACAGGTCATTGACGGCGGCGCAGTCGGCCAGTTGGCGCCCGGCCCTCAGCCACCAGGCTTGTTCGCGGCGGGCGCGGTCGGGCTGTTGGAAGACCAGGCCGAGTTTGGTCAGCGTCACCTCCTCGCCTTCCCATTCGACCGTTTGGGCGCCGAAGATTTTGTCGTACTCGAGGCCGAGTTTCTGTTGTTCGGCCAGGAGAGGCAGGTTAGACTCGCGGAACAGGTCGGCCTCGGCGCGCAGATTGCGCAGCGGAATCTCGAATCCTTTGGGTTCCAGCCCGCTGGCGAGGAGTTTCTCTTTGAGTTTCTGCTCGGCGGCCAAGGCGTTGGGAAAGATGCCGTCCAGGAAGGCGTTCATGCGGGCGTCGGCTTCCTTGTCGGCGGTGTTGACGGCAGTGGCCAGCGCCAGGCGGGCATACATTTCCTCGAGTTTTTCGCCCAGGCGCGTCCAGTCGGTCAGCCATTCGTCCACGCTGGAGCCAGTCAACGGGCGGGAAGCGAGATCGTTGTAGTGCGGCTCGATTTCGGGCCAGGCCCAGGCAATCAGGGCCGCAGGGGTGGAGGGGAGGTTTTTGAGCATGAGAGTCCTTTCGTCAGCGAGGATGGTGACAACCAGAATACGAGATCACAAAGATTCCGCCGCCGGTCTGGCGACGAGGTAGGCCTTCCAATCGAGGGCGGCGAGCGAAGTCACTTCAGGATAGCCGCGCTTCATCCAGCAAATCTGGTAGCCGGCGGCGGTCAGCGCCTGCCAGGCGGCGCGGGCCGATTCGGGGCCGTGCAGTTCCATCAGCACCAGCGGACGGGCCTCGGCCAGCACCCGCCGCATGCCGGGCAGGGCCAGCACTTCGCCGCCCTCGATGTCCAGTTTGACGACTTGCGGGGCCGGATGGCCGCCCTCATAGACGAACTCGTCGAGCGAAAGGCCGTCCACGGTGATTTCGGACCGGTAAACCTGCTCGCGGCGGCCGGCCGACCCCTCGACCTTGCCCATCCCGCCCGAGGCGTGGACCAGGAAGCGCACCGGACCGGCGGCCTGCGTCACCGCCGCGGCGACGACCGTCACCCGCGCCGACAGCCCGTTCAGGTCCAGGTTGCGGCGCAGGCGCTCGACGTTGGCGGGCAGGGCCTCGAAGGCGAAGACGCGCCCCGTCTCGCCGACCGCCTGCGCCAGGAGGAGCGAGACGTAACCGATGTTGGCGCCAACATCGTAGGCCACCGCGCCGGGCGGCACCAGGTCGCGCAGGGCGGCCTGCAGGTCCGGCTCGTAGGTGCCCAGCCAGTAGTCCTTCTCGGTTTGCAAGTCGAGCAGGAGCGGGCAGCCGGCCAGGCCGCCGGCGGCGACGCGCACCACCGTCAGACCGGTCGGCGCGGCGCGGTTGAGGCCGCCGCGGATCAGGCGCGCCAGCGGGCCGATTCTGTAGAGGGCGCGCTTCCACGAAACCGGCAGAAGGCGGGCAAAAAAGGAGGCCAGAGAAAGCAGCGGGTTGGTCATTTTTCGACCGCCGGCGGGAGGTGAGGCGCCTGCCAGGCCGGCGATTTGTGGACGTGAACCACTTTCCACCCGCCGTCCATCCTGACCATCACGCGGCTCTCGTTGTGGGCATCCACCCGCACGCCGGAGGGCGTTTCGGTGCTGATGAGCAGCGTGTAACTGGCGATGGCCGTCTCACCGTAGTGCTGGAGGCGCAGATTGGCCAGGTCGAAGCGGGTGGCCCCGCCCAGGCCGGCCTCGGCCCCAAAGACGGTTCCACGGCGGGCATTGGCTTCCATCATGAAGTCATGGAAGGGCAAGCCTTCGATCCGATGAGGGGTGACCCACCACTCGTAGAGCGTCAGGTCTTCGCCGGTGGTGGCGTGATAGGTTTCCAGGTCATTGTGCTGAATGGCCTGCAGGTGTTTGTTCAGGAAGGCGAGAATTTCCGAATCGTCCACAGTTCACTCCAACAGGAAGGCCAGATATTGGTCGGTCATCCTCTCGAGATCGAAGGCCGCTTCGGCGCGGGCGCGCGCCGCCCGGCGGAAGCGCGGCAGGTCGGCGAGAATCTCGGCCGCCGCGGCGGCCAGGGCGGGGAGGTCGGGCGGGTCGAGTCGCCAGGGGTCGCCGCCGTAGGGGACCAGGCGGCCGGCGTCGCCGGTCACCAGTTCGGGCAGGGCGCCGGTCTCGAAGGCCAGGACGGGCAGGCCGCAGGCCAGGGCCTCGATGACGGCGTTGGGACAGGCCGGGTTGACATCGGCCGAGTAGAGCAGATGGGCAGCGCGGTCGAGGGCGGGGATGGCGTCGCGCGGCAGCGCCCCCGCCCAGACGAGCGGCACCCGGCTGCGGGCGCCGACCCGCGCCTGCACCTGCGGGGCGACGCGTCCGGCCACCATCAGTTCGAGCGGCAGGCTCTCGGCCAGCAGGTTTGCCAGGCCGAGGGCCGTCTCCAGCCCGCTCTCGTAGCCCCCGCCCAGGTTGCCCTCCACCAGCAGGAGGCGGAAACGGTCGGCCGGCGGCTGCTCCGGGCCGCGCGGCGTGAAGACGGCCAAATCCACGCCGTTGTGGATGACGCGGCTGGGGACGCCGGTCGGGCCGCGGCGGGCCTCCCACCAGCGGCGGGAAAACTCCGACTGATAGATGATACCGTCTGCCAGGCGGGCGCGGATGAGGGCCAGCAGGCCGTTGCCGTATTCGGCGCGCAGGAAGTGGCGCAGACCGGTGCGGCGCAGACGGTGCAGCCAGTTCATGCCGTCCAGGCGCTGGACGAGGCGCGCCCCGCGCCGGCGCGCCCGCCAGAGGGCCGCCAGGCGGCGCGTCCCGCCGGTGATCAGGACGGCGTCGCAGGCCTCGTCCGGTTCGTAGCAGACCTGGATGCCGCGCCGCGTCAGCCCCTCTGCCAGGCGAGTCTGAAAAGAGGCCGGCCCCCCTGTCGCGGCGCGCGGGGTCAGGCAGATGCGGGTCATCAAGGGGGGATTATACCGTAAGGACGGCATGTTATAATCTGGACAGGAGTACTCGCCTATGTTCCCCACCGAAAACAAAGACCGCCGTCAGGAAGAAGAGCGCCTGCGGGCCGAAAACCGCCTGCCGCCCGGCCAGGCCCTGACGCTCAAGTTCCCGGTGCTGCACTACGGGCCGGTGCCGCCCTTCGACCCCGCCACCTGGGACCTGCGCGTCTGGGGCGAGGTCGAAGAGCCGGTACGCTGGACCTGGGAGGAATTCAACCGTTTGCCGCGCCTCCAGGTGCGCATGGATTTGCACTGCGTGACGCGCTGGAGCAAGTTCGATACCCTCTGGGAGGGCGTCTCGGTGCGGACTCTGGTGGAGCAAGGCCTGATCCGCCTGAAACCGTCGGCCCGTTACGTGATGCAGCACGCCGAATACGGCTACACGGTCAACCTGCCGCTGGAGGTGGTCTTGCAAGACAACTTCCTGCTGGCGACTCATGTGGACGGCGCGCCGCTGACGCCCGACCACGGCTATCCGCTGCGGGGCGTGGTGGGCGCCATCCCCGGCCGCGAAGACCTGAAGACGCCCTATCTGTGGAAAGGCGCCAAGTGGCTGCGCGGCCTGGAATTCATGGCCGAGGACCGGCCCGGCTTCTGGGAGCAGGCCGGCTATCACAACGAGGCCGATGTGTGGAAAGAGGAACGATACGCCTAGTCCGAACCTGAGCCGTTGGCGCGCCTGACCCACAATCTACGTCCACTGGCGGTCATCTGACCGCCAGTTTTTCGTCCCTGCCCTTTTGGGAGCGCGGTTTCACCCTTTGCATCCCACCAACGAAACAGGTCGGAGAGAGCCTCCGACCTGCGAAAAACCGAACGCCCGGTCTACATGCGCGTGCACATCATGCCGCCGTCCACGTGCAGGGTCGCGCCGTGGATGTAGGAGGCCTGGTCGCTGGCCAGGAAGAGGATGGCATGGGCGATGTCTTCCGGCTCGCCGATGCGCCGCATGGGGATTTTCTCCAGGAAATACTGCACCTGGTCGGGGTCGCCGAGCATGTTGTGGGTCAGGCCGGTCAGCACCATGCCGGGAGCCACGGCGTTGACGTTGATGTGATAGCCGGAGCAGTCCACGGCGATGCCCTGGGTCATCATTTTGGCCGCGCCCTTGGAGGTGTTGTAGATGCTCTGACCTTGCCCGGCGACTTCGCCCATGATGGAGGTGACGTTGACGATCTTGCCGTAGTCCTTGTCCATCATGGTCGGCAGGACGGCGCGGCTGAAAAAGAACATACCGCGCACGTTGATGTCCATGACGCGGTCGTACTCCTCGTTATCCATCATGGCGAAGGGGACGAACTGCCCCGTGCCGGCGTTGTTGACCAGGATGTCGATCGTACCGAACTTCTCCAGCGTGGCCGCCACGCAGGCCTCGACCTGTTCCTGCTTGCGCACGTCCACGATCCTGCTCAGGCACTCGGCTCCTTCGGCGGCGACCAGGCTGCGGGTCTCCTCCAGCCCGGCCTCGTTCACATCGCAGACGGTCACTCTGGCGCCCTCGCGCCCGAACAGCACCGCCGTCGCGCGTCCGATGCCCGACGCCGCGCCGGTCACAATAGCCACTTTGTTCTCGAAACGTTTACACATACTGCCTCCACAACAAGAGAGAATGACCCTGCCAGTCCGGCTCGGTGAAGACGTCTGCCCACGGCAGCCGGAAGGTCAGGAGGACATAGGTGAGGATCGAAATGACGAACAGCGCCCAGATGGCGGCCCGCAGCGGCCGACCGTAGGTGATCTGCTCGAAGCCGCGCTCGAAGGTCGCCGCCAGGATGCCGACCAGCAGGGTGGCGAGGTTGCCCCACAGGATTTCCAGCGGGAGCGGCATCCGGCCGGTCAGGGCGGCCATCCCGTACCAGATCAGGAAAACCATCCAGGGGGCGAAGATGGCCGCCATCAGCCGGGCGTATGCGTAGGAGGCGCGCTCGTTCACCCGTTTGCGGAAAACGAGATATTCGATCAGAGAGAGGATGAGATAGGCAAAGAAAGTCGCCTTGTAGTGCTGGAAATTCGACTCGTTCACGCCGCTGATGAGGGTGATCGGGATGACCGGGGCGAGTTTGCGCAGCACGTACAGGAGCATGAAGGTCACCCAAAAGAGCAGCCCCTTCAGCCAGGGACGAAAACCGGTAGCCGTCTTCATCGCCGCCTCCTATTTGGCAGACAAGGTCTGACTGAGCGAATCCACCACCGCCTGCACCACATACTTGCGGTACGGCCCGACCGGGCAGCCGGCATAGATGCCGGTCGTCTTGCCCTCGCGGAAGGTGCGCACGAGCGGCTGCTCCCAGTCCGGGTAGGGGATGGGGTCGTTGCGGTCGTACCCGGCGAAGGCGCAGAACTTCTTCATGGCGTGGAAAATCATCAGGTCGGTGTTCTCGGCCGGAAACTCGGTCGGCAGTTCGATGGCGTAGTCGTAGCCGGCCTGGATGGCCTGACGATAGGCGTCGTAGGTGCCGAACTTGGTGCGCTTGGGGTCCCAGTATTCGTCGGCGTATTCGTCGAACGACCAGACCACCTCCCACCGGCCGGGCCAGTCGGCCATCACCTGACGGACGCCCGCCTCGAGCGGTTCACGGTAGAGCGGAGCGCGCACATCCTGCGTCTCTTTCTTGAACGGATGCCCGTGCCGCGAGAGAATCACCAGCACGCTGGCGTTGCGTTCCAGACCCTCGAGCCGGTCGCGCAAAATCTGACAGTAGGCCTCCCGCAGCGGCGGCTGATTGCCGAGTTGGTCGGCCATGATGACCCGCGCCCGTCCGGCCACCGCCTCGTGGACGGTCACCAGGGCGTAGCCGTAGTCTTCGAAGTCGCAGTAGATGGGGTTGTTGATGTTCTGATAGACGATGGTCTCGCAGCCGGCAGCGAGCAGGTCCTCCACCGCCTGGTGGATGGTCTCCGGGTACATGTAGTAGGCATTGCGGAACTCGACGCCGGGGAAGCGTTTGGAGAGTTCGGCCACCGCCTCGTCATAGACCTTGCGCAACTGATAGCGCCAGGAGACCTTCTTCTCCGGCAAGAGATGGCCATAGTACCAGCCGACGATTTTGGCCCCGATCTTGTCGCAAATATCCGGGCGGCCGCTGGGGCCGTCGCCCGTGTAGCGGAAGTAGCCGTGATCCCAGGGATTCTTCTTGATGGGGTTGACCCACTTGACCGGGCATTCCACATACGGCTTGCCGGCCTTGTTGACGAACGAGCCGTTCGAGTCGATCAATTGGCGCGGCTGGAACGGCTGGCGCGCCAGCGGATTTTCGGGGTCAATCAGGCCCATGCCGCGGTCGGCCAGAATCATCCCGACCAGGAAGGGCGGCATGATGTATTCGAAGACGTGCTTCATGAAGCGGCTGTAGAATTCCGGCTCGTACTCCTCCGGCATGCCGAGTTCGCCGATGATGACGCCGACCTGACCGGTCACCTGCCGAGGCTGATTCTTGAACAGCACCTCGTAGCCATACTGCTTGCCGTATTTCTTGCGCAATTTTTTGTCGTCCATGAGTTTCTCCTCACGAGGTCATTTCGGCCGCGTAGTTCCGGTAAAGCAGCCAGCAGGCAACTCCAAAGGAGATCTGTCCGATGGAGTTCATAATCTCCTCGATCCACTGGGCAGCCACTGTCTGCTCACTGCCGCTGGCCATGCCGCTCATGCCGAGCATGCACAGCACGGCAACGATGAACAGACTGGCTGCCAGCGGCGCCTTGCGCTTGAAGGAGATAAAGGTCAGGATTCCCTGTGCTCCCAGGCTAGAGAGAGTCATGACCGCCAGCAGGGGAATCTTCCAGCCGGCAATCGCCATGATGGGCGGCGCGGCGGCCTTGCGCCGGCCGCGCGCCAGCAGGATGACGGTCACCAAGAGGGCTAGGAATCCGGGAGCGAGCAGCACAAACTGGATCTGACTCATCCACTGGATATCGGCGATGCCGAGGGTGTAGATCAGTTTCCAGGTCGCCTTGAGGATTCCGCCGGAGAAAACCAGGAACGACCCGGCCATGCACATGCGCGAGCAGGGCTTGCCGCGTACCAGCATCACCGTCCGCACCAGGAAGAACGAACCAATCAGGAAAGCAATGTTGGGAATGTAATCTATCAAAGCCAAGCCGAGCGTGTATTCCATTATGTGTTCTCCTTTCTGACAAGTTTATTGACCAGCAGACCCCAAACTGCCACCAGCCCACACAGCACGGCGGACAGTACAAAAGGCCCCTGGTAGATCCATTGGTCGAACAGAACGCCGCCGAGCAGGAAAGCCAGCATGATGCCCAGCGCACCGCAGAAGCCGTAGAATCCCATCACCGAGCCGCGCACTGCTTCGGGTGACTGCTGGGCGACGAGCGCCCCGCCAGTGATGATGCCGCTGATTTGTACGAACCCCATGAACAGGCCGAGCAGAATCATGAGGCCGCTCAACGGGTTGGAGATGAGCAAGGTAGCGGCGAAAACCAGCGCTGTCAGCCCGGCAGCCAGTGAGACGGCTCTGACGCGCCCCATCCTGTCGGACAGGATGCCGAAGACCGGAGCGGCGATGAGGCCAGATATCTGCGAAATGCCGATGATCATCCCGGCGCGCGCCAGCGCCTCGGCGCTGGTCAAATCGGCCTGGGTGGTGCCGTAGGTGACAATCCAGAGCGTGAAAAAGGTCCCCACCACACTGATCGCCCCAGAGGCGACAAAGTTAATCCCATAGGCTAGCGAAATGCCGGGGTCTTTGGCAGCAGCCTGGAGGGCATCGCGGGCGATCTGTAGAACGGCGCGTCTTTCCTCGCCTGGTTTTGTAGTCCTGGCCATTAGGCCCGTGCCGACGATGACCATGGCCAGCAGGCCCAGTCCTGCCACGATCCAGTAGGTGTATCTCCCAGCGGCGACAGCAGACAGACCGACATCTTGGAACACGGACGGCAGACGTAGGAACAGGAAGACGGTCAGCATGGCACCGATGCCGCCCGCGGTGGCCACCAAGCCGTAGGCCTTGCCGCGGTCCTTGTTGTCCACGTAGTCGCCCAGTAGAGCGTTGTTCATCGTGGTTGACGCATTGGTGCCGGTGGCGAACAACATGCGCACTGCGTAGAGCAAGACTACGCTCCCGGCCAAGGGGTAGATGGCGATGCCGATGGCGGAGATGAGAAAACCGAGGGCATAAACGATGCGGCGCCCCAGGCGGTCAGAAAGTGTACCCCAGATGCCAGGCATGACCAGCCCCACCAGCGTATGGGCAAAGCCGAGGTAGCCGCTCAACTGACCCTGCTGTTCGGCAGGGATATGCAGGATTTCGGTCAGGATGAAGGGCTGGGCCTGCGGCACGAAGGTCGAAAACATCATCATGAACACCGAACCGATTACGTAGGCGGTCATGTTGCCGCGCTTCACCCCTGCCAACAGTTGGATCGGTCCCCATTTCGCTGCAAACTCATTCCTCTCGGTACTTACGTTCATGGTGTCCTCTCGAATTGCGTGGGGGCGAGCCCCACAGGTTATTTATCCAACACGAATCCGTAACCGTAGACCCAGGCGCCGGTGTCTTCGCGCCGGTGCTTGCGCAGCACCATCTTGACCCGCGCTCCGGGCTGCACCTCGGCCGGGTCGGCGATCTGCATGATGTCCACCATCAGGTGGATGCCGTCGTCCAGCCGGACGATGGCCTGAACGCGCGGCAGGTAATCGCCGTAGCCGACCGCCGGGAAGCCGACGTCGTCCAGCGCCACGGCGACGATTTCGCCGGTCTGGGCGCAGGGATAGGGTTCCATGGCGCGGGCGTGACAGGACGGGCAAATCAATCCGGTGCGGGGTGGGAAGAACTTCTCGCCGCAGGCCGTGCAGCGCGTCCCCTCCAGCCGGTAGCGGGCGGCGCGGTTGCGGTACCACAGGGTCGAGGAGAACGTGTCCCAGCGGACGAATTGTTCGGGGAATTGGTCGCTCATCGTTACCAGCCTTTCTGCACCACGCCGACCACATCGAGCGAGTGGTGCGTGCCGTAGGAAGTGTTGACGCCGACGCGGGCATCCTTGACCTGCCGCTCGCCGCACTTGCCGAGGAGTTGCCAGTAATTCTCCAGCACCCCGGCCTGAAAGTCCGAACCGGCCGAACCGTGACCAAAGGCCAGGCCACCGCCGTAGGTGTTGACCGGACAGCGGCTCTCCAGCGTCATCCCGCCCGAAAGGACGTAGTCCTTGCCCTTGCCGATTTCGCACAAGCCGAGGGCCTCGATCGCCATCATGCCCTCATAGGCAGTCAGGTCATGCACCTGCACCAGGTTGACGTCTTCTTTCTTGATTCCGGCAACCTCGTAGGCCTCGCGGGCGGCAGCCATCAGGCCGGGCAATTCGGCCATGTCGTACTCGCGCATCCCGTTCACCGGATAGTGGAAGAAATTGCCCACATAGGGCGGGCGGAAGGCGTAGGCCACATCGAAGAAGACCGGTTTGTCGGTGTATTTGCGGGCCACATCCTCGCCGACGAAGACCATTGCGCTGGCCACCCCGCCGCGGTTGGTGGCCTGACGGTCGCGCTCGGCATCCGGCGTGTCGGCGCACAGTTCCTCCAGGACGGGCATCGGCTTGGAATAGTTGGCTGCCAGCGGATTGCGGCGGGCGTACCAGTTGCACCAATAGGCCCACTGACCGGCAGCCTCCAGCGGGACGTTGTACTTGCGGCGGTAATAGGCGTCGCGCATCGCGCCGTAGTTGATGTGGGTCAGGCCCATCATGTAGTCGAAGTCCACGTAGTTGCCTTGTGAGTTCATGGCTTCCATGGCATCGTAGTTATCGGAGCGGGCGAAGCCCATCGAGACGACCACGTCGCAGCGGCCGGAGGCAATCGCGTTCCAGGCCGTGTAGGAGGCAATGCCATTGCCGGCGCAGGCATTGGTGATCGGGATGAGCGGCTTGGGCAGGATGCCTAAAGCCTCGGCAATCTGCGGACCGGGCGAGGAGTCGGCAATGGCGCGGTCGTTGTAGTTGCAGGCCACCAGGTCCACGTCCCGCACCGGCACGCCGGCGTCCTGCAGGGCGTTCCAGAAGGCCTCGGCCGCCATTTGCCGCCAGGTCCAATCCATCGGGATATTGGGAGGCGTAATCGCCCCGCCAATCATCATCACTCTGCGTAGAATTTTTCCCATTCGTACCTCCAGTAGGACAGCCTTTCCAGGCTGTCATTTCCAGGCCGTCGTGGCAGGCTGGAAAGCCTGCCCTACGGGTGTTTAATAGAAATTGCTCAGGCGGTGCGGCGACTGGATGTACTTCTGTTCGTACTTGCTCATCGTCGCGTAGTCCACCATGATTTTGTCCTCGAGTTGCTGGATAACCAGCCCGCTCTGCGGACGGCGTTCGTTCACCGCCTCGGTGGTGACCAGCGACCAGGCGTCGCAGCCGGCTCCGGCCCCGTAGTCAATCACGCCGATGCGTTCGCCCGGCTCGGCGAAGTCGAGGATGTGCGCCAGCGAGAGCGGGACTCCCGCCGCGCCGCAGTCGCCGATTTGGGCAGTCAGCACGTAGGGCAGCACCTGCATCATGTCCAGTTCGAGTTTGCCCATCGTCATCAGCGGGCGGATGCCGGTCTTCTGCGGGACGGCAAATTTGGAGAAGTCGGCCGGGGTCAGGCCGGTCTTCTCGAAGAGCGCTTTGCCCGCCGGCACGACGTGGTCGAGCAGCCCCCAGTTGGCTACCCAGCCGTAGAAGCCGGCGCCCGGCTGGATGAAGCGCTCGCCCTCGACGCGGAAGTAGTCGTTCTGGTCGTGGCTGTGGGTGGCGAAGGCCTCCAGCGCGGCAATCGGATTCTCTTTTCCGAGCAGGAAGGCCACCGCGCCCGCCGAGGCGACATATTCCAGCACCATGCCGGGCTGGGTGTGACGGTTGACCGTATCGGCGGCGACGACCAGGGCATAGTCCATCTGCCCGGATTCGATCAGCCCGGCCGCCAGCCAGAGGGCAGTGGAGCCGGACTTGTCGGCGCACTGGATGTCGCTCGCCAGGGCCGTTTCGGGCAGGCCGAGGGCGTCCACCATCACGGTGGCGGCGGCTTTGGTGGCGTAGGGGCTGGTGCCGCTGCCCAGGAACAGCGCGCCGATCTTTTCGGTCCCGACCCCGCCGCGCTCGAGGGCCTGTTTGGCGGCCGCCACGGCCAGGGTCAGCGTGTCTTCTTCGGGGCCCAGAACACCGCGTTCGCCAATCGAGAGCAGGTCAAAGAAAGAGGTCGAGAGATTCTTCCAGACCTTCCAGATCTCGGCTGCCTCGATGCGGTGACGCGGCAGGGCCACGCCGTAGGAGAGAATGCCTGTCTTCAAGGGAACCTCCTGTTTTCAGACCGCAGACGGCGGACGGCCATCCACGGTTTGCGGTCGGTTTAATATTTCTTCGGCAAATTCCACAGACCCGAAAAGGCAATGGCGTCCATCATCGGGCCTTTCATCTTCAGCAGTTTGGCGTTGACCAGTTTCATCGGCGGCACTTCACCGGTGAACATCTGGACGATGTACTCGCTGTTGCCGCTGATGACCAGTTTGGGTTCGCGCGTCTGGCCCTCTTCGATCGTCGCCGTGCCATCCTGGACAATGAGAGTCCATTGCGACGGCTCCTGCCCCTGCAGGTCGAACAGGATGACGCGGTTCCAGCCCTTGGCCTTTTCGGGCTTGAACAGGCCGGGCAGGCTCATCATGACTTCCTTGATTGTGGACATTTTGGGTTCTCCTTTCGAGATTGAAGGGTTGAAAATTTACCAGCCCGGCGGATTGGCAAACACATCCAGCCAGGGCAGGCGGTAGGTAAAGATAATGAACTCGGACAAGGTAATGATGAACAGCGCCGCCGAACACCACTTCAGGCCGCGACCGAAGACGACCTTTTCGAGATGCTGTTCGATCAGCACGCCGGAAATGGAGTTCAGGAGGGTGGCCACATTGGCAAACAGAATTTCCAAAAACACGGTTTCAATCTTGACGAAGTAGGCCGCCGAGGTGTAGTACCAGGGGATGACCAGCAGCGGGAACAGCACCGCCGTCAGGCCGCGCACGTGGAAGAAATGGGCGCGCCGCTCGAGACGCTTGGCAAAGACGGCGTACTCGATGAGAGAGACCAGGACATAGGCGAAGAACGCCACTTTCATGTGCTGGTAAATCGACTCGTTCGTCCCACTGAAGATGGCCGTCAGCGGACCGGGCAGCCAGTCGTAGAGAAAATGCAGCAGCAGGAAGGCGACCTGCAAAATCAGGACTTTGACCCACAGGGGAAAACGTTCTGGCCTCATCTCGCCTCCTTGACCTCCTACTCCACCGCACCGAAGATTTTCTCCTGCACCGTCAGGATGCGTTCCATATCGTCAGCAGGGACGGTGGTCAGTTCGAACAGACAGGCCCGATCGTCCAGGCCGAGCGAGACGACGCGGCGGTACTGCGGCGAGACCATCGGCGGCATGGTAATCATCATGGTCGCCTGACCGTGCGCCTCGCAGTAGCGGCAGATGCCGTAACCAAGGGCCAGTTTGGGCAGGCCGTTCCATTCGGCCACACGATGATAAATCCCGGCCAGTTCGCAGTTCTCCAGAATGCTCTGGCGGATGGTCTTTTCGCCCTCCTCGCGGTCTTCGCCCTTGCGGTAGAACTGGTCAGCGTACATGCCGCGCAGGCCGAGTTCCATCAGGTCGCCGATGTCTTCAAATCCGGCAGCCGGCAAGACGGTGGCAAAGAATTCCTTGCTGACCTCCCACATGAACGTCTCGGCGGTCGCGTCCACCGCCCGGCGCAACGCTTCGGGACCTTCGCGCCGCACCAGCGCGGCGGCGTTGACCCCGCCCCCAATCAGGTAGCGGTTGTAGTTGGCCACCGAGCGCAGGCAGGAGTCGAACCACTTTTCGGCCAGATCGGAGGGAAACTGCCCGGCTTCGATGGCCGCCAGCGAGGCCTGCTGCCAGGCGCTCATCTGGTCGGCCCAATCGGCGGGCGTCTCCCAACCGGCGGCGACCAGGGCGTCGAGCCGCTCCGGAGGGACGATGCCATCGCGGGCGACCAGTTCGCGCATATCGTCCAGGTAGCGGGCGAAGAAGTCGGAGGCCTGGGCAGTCAATTCGGGATCATCGGCCCAATCGGGGTGCCCGGCCCCCTCCAGCAGGGTGCGGAAGCGCAATTTCATCTCATGTTCGACCGAGACCCAGTAGGCAGCCATGACGCGCATGCCCGGGTACACATCGCCGTCCGGCAGGTCTTCGCCGTGGTAGAAGGCCTCCAGGCGGTTCTCGGCCAGCAGTTGGCGGGCGTGCTTCAGGTTGCGCGCCCATTTGTGGTTGTGGAATTCGTCGTAGTGCATGCTCTCTCCTTTCAAATCAAACAAAAAGCCGCGCTCATTCCGCGCGGCAAAGACTCAGGGTTGCTCCTCCATCATCCAAGACCCCTGACGGGCCTTGAGCAACTCATCGAGAGAACTGGTCGGCGGGGCGGTGATGATGACCAGCGTCAGCGGCTCGCTCTGGCTGGCGTTGATGAAGCGGCGGTGCGGCAGGTTGACGTAGTAGGCCAGGTCGCCCTGCTCCAGCGTCATCTCCTCGCCCGTCTCCGCGACGAGGCGGGCGCGTCCGCTCAGGACATAGACCAGGGTATCGGCCTCGTGCTGGCGGAAGTGCGGCTCCTCGCGCCCGGGCGCAATGTGGACGAGCAGCGGCTCCATGCGCGGATTGGGCCGGTTGACCAGCAGCGTGACCGAGGCGGGACTCTGCCCGTTCGCCTCCAGACGGCGCAGGATGTCGGCCCGGCGGGTGACCAGCACGGGGCTGTCGGCCTCGCCGCTGAAGAAGTGCACCATGTGAACCTGGTAGTAGCGCGCCAGGCGTTCGAGATTGTCCACGCTGACGGAAACCTTGTCGCGCTCCAGCATGCTGAGGAAGGAGACCGACAGGCCGGTGTCGGCGGCGACCTGCTCGAGGGTCAGGCCGCGCCCCTGGCGCAATTCTCGCAGACGGAGGCCGATGTTGGGCATGGGGAACCTTTTCCAAATAAAGAAATTTTTCAGTATTATGATAGCAAATTTTTAGTATCATGTCAATAGATGCGATAAATTTCAATATATATAAAAAAAAGAAGCGGGCGCATGCGCCCGCCTACTGTCTGGAAAGCCGTCGTTCGCTTTCCATATTTAAATCCACTTGCCAATCCTCAAAGTATGGAAAGCCAATCCCCGGCCGGCTGCGGCGTGACGCGAGGGTTGGGGCGATCGTCGGTCATTCCATCCACAATCCGCCGCCGGCGTCCATCCAGCCGGTAATTGTTTCCACGGCCGCGGGGATGTCGTTATCCGAGATATCCAGGTCCGGCCGCGGCAGGAGGGATTCGCCCGCCAGCCGCCACATGAGTTCCTGTGGGCGGACGAAGCGTGTCAGATCCTCGTACTGGTAAGTTTGTGTCCCATTGCAAGCCTGCTTTCAAAATTATAAACTCAGCCGGCCAACTTTATGGTATGATTTTGCCACCTACAGGTAACCTATGGACGACAAGATCACCATCATCGAGGGTCCCCCTCCCGTTTTCGAACCGGTCCAGGATGGCTGGGCGATCGGCTTGAGCGAAGGGCCGCGCCTGCCTCTCACGGTTCTGACCCGCCTGCGCACCTTCAACGGCCCGGCGCTGGTCGAACGCTGCTACCGCCGCTGGAAATCCAGAGAACCCATCTGGCTACATTACCGCAACGATCTGGGGCTGGAAGAACAGGCGCCCATCCTGGCGGCGCGCTCGGTCGAGACCCCGGAGGGCCAGGTGTTGCTGCTCTGGCTGGGTCTGGATCCCCAGCAAGTCGAGATCGAATTCGACGCCGGCGAGGAGGACGAGCCCGGCGAAGAAGAGGACTGAACCGGAAGCGTGCGAAGGCCCTTCGCACGCTTTCAGGTGATGGACAAGAAGATGTCCTACGAAGCCATCATCGGCCTCGAAGTTCACGCCGAACTTGCGACCCAGTCGAAGATGTTTTGCGGCTGCCCGGTCGTCGACCCCGAGCAGGCCGCGCCGAACACGGCCGTCTGCCCGGTCTGCGCCGGGATGCCGGGGACGCTGCCGGTGGTCAACGCGGCGGCCGTCGGATATGGCGTGCGAGTCGCCCTGGCGCTGGGCTGCGAGGTCAACCTGCGCAGCCTCTTCGCCCGCAAGAATTATTTCTACCCCGACCTGCCCAAAGGCTACCAGATTTCACAATACGAGCAGCCGCTGGCCCGCAACGGGCGGCTGGTCATCCAGACGGCGGCGGGAGAAAAAGTCATCCGCATCCGCCGCGTCCACCTCGAGGAGGATACCGGCAAGTTGACCCACTTCGGCGAAGACCGCACGCTGGTGGACCTCAACCGGGCCGGCGTGCCGCTGCTCGAAATCGTCACCGAGCCCGATTTTCGCGCGCCCGAAGAAGTGCGCCGTTACGCCCAGGCGCTGCGCGCCATTCTGCGTTACTTGGGTGTCAATTCCGGCGATTTGCAAAAAGGCGCCCTGCGCATCGAACCGAATATTTCCCTGCGGCCGGCGGGCAGCCAGACTTTCGGGACGAAGGTCGAGATCAAGAACCTGAACTCGTTCCACGCCCTGGAGCGGGCGGTAGCCTACGAAATCGAGCGCCAGACGAAACTGCTCGAGGCGGGCGAAACGGTTCAGCAGGTGACGATGGGCTGGGACGAGACCCGCCAGATGACCGTCTTGCAGCGGGTCAAAGAGGGCGAGGACGATTACCGCTACTTTCCCGAACCGGACCTGCCGCCGCTCGTCCTCGAGCCGGCCTGGGTCGAACGCCTGCGCGCCAGCCTGCCCGAACTGCCCGAACGACGGGCGCGGCGCTTCGTCGAGCAATACGGGCTGACGGAATACGCGGCCAGCGTGCTGGTCGAGGAAAAAGCCGTGGCCGAGTATTTCGAGGAAGCGGTCCGCAGTCTGTCGGCGGGCGCGGTCGCGCCGCGGGCGCTGGCCAACTGGATCAGCGGCGATCTGTTTGGGCTGATGAATCAGGCCGGGGTGAGCGCCGAACACATCCCCGTCCCGGCCGCCGAACTGGCCGCCTTGGTGAGTCTGGTCGAGAGCGGGCAAATCAACCCGCGCGGCGGGCGCGAAGTCCTGGCCGAGATGTTCCAGAGCGGGCGCGGCGCGGCAGAAATCGTCCGGCAGCGCGGCCTCGAGCAGGTCTCGGACGCCGATTTCATCGCCCGCTTGGTGAGCGAGACCCTCGCCGAGTATCCCGGCGAGGTAGCCAGTTTCCGCGCCGGCAAGGCGGCAGTGCTGAACTGGTTGTTCGGGCAGGTGATGCGCAAGTCGCAGGGGCGAGCCAACCCGCAGATCGTCCGGCAGGAACTGGAAAAGCAACTGGGCGGCCGATGAACCGGCAGCGCAGGGGAAAAAAGTCACGAGGGATATCACCGGCAGGCATGGATTTTGTCACATTGACACAAAGGCGAGAATCATGTACTTTTAAGGAGCAGAAAACGAATTCGGAGTGGAAATCCTTTATGCTTGCTCTGGAAGACACAGCAAGGGCTTGACGCGGGCCTCCCGTCCGGGGTGCCCGCTTATGTTTTCCCCGAAATTCGAACTTCTAATCAGGAGAGAAAAAATGGCTGAAAAGTTCAATGAATTCGAAATGGCGCAGAAGCAGTTCGACCACGTGGCCAAACTGCTCAACCTCGACCCGCAGGTGGCCGAGGTGCTGCGCTGGCCGATGCGGGAATATCACTTCCGCATTCCGGTCCGCATGGACGACGGCACGATCAAAGTCTTCGAGGGTTTTCGCGTCCAGCACAACGACGCCCGCGGCCCGAACAAGGGCGGCATCCGCTTCCACCCGGCCGAGACCTTCGACATGGTGCGCGCCCTGGCCACCTGGATGACCTGGAAGTGCGCCGTGGCCGACATTCCGCTGGGCGGCGGCAAGGGCGGCGTGGTCGTTGACCCGGCCACCCTTTCGACCGGCGAGAAGGAACGCCTGTGCCGCGGCTGGGTGCAGGCCATGTGGAAGAACATCGGCCCGCGCCAGGATGTCCCCGCCCCGGATGTCGGCACCACGCCGCAGATGATGGGCTGGATGATGGACGAGTATTCGAAACTCGTCGGCCAGTACACACCCGGCGTGTTCACCGGCAAGCCGGTCGGCGGCGGCGGCTCGCTCGGCCGCACCGAGGCGACCGGTTATGGCGTCATCTACACCGTGCGCGAGGCGATGAAGCACCTCGGCATGGACCCGAAGAAGTGCGTCGCCGCCATGCAGGGCTTCGGCAACGTGACCCAGTACGCCGCCATCGGCTTCGTCGAGATGCTGGGCGGCACGGTGGCCTGCGTCTCCTGCTGGGACCGCGCCGACAAGTGCGCCTACACCTACAGCAAAGAGGGCGGCATCGATCCGCATTTCTTGATGAGCATCACCGATCAGTACGGCACGATCGACAAGAAGGCTGCCGAGCAGGCCGGCTACAAGGTCGAGGACGGCGACGCCTGGATTACGAAGGAAGCCGATGTCCTGATGCCCGGCGCCCTCTCCGGCACCGTCAACGCCGAGACGGTCAAGAAGATGTCCAAGCGCGTCAAGATCGTCGCCGAAGGCGCCAACGGCCCCTGCACGCCCGAAGCCGACGAATATTTCAAGGCCCACAACATCTTCGACATTCCCGACTTCCTCTGCAACGCCGGCGGCGTGACCTGCTCTTACTTCGAACAGGTTCAGAACGACATGAACTACTACTGGTCGAAGGAAGAGGTGCTGGAAAAACTGGACGCCAAGATGACGGCCGCCTTCCATGCCGTGCTCGAGATGAGCCTGAAAGAGAAGGCCTACATGCGCGATGCGGCCTACATGGTCGCCATCGACCGCGTCGTCAAGGCCATGCAACTGCGCGGCTGGGTGTAAAAAGTCTCCCTCCGAACACGAAAAGTGCGACGCCCTTCCCAGGTGCGTCGCACTTGCCTTTTGTGGGGAAAAACTTTACAATGAGGCAGCATGAACGCCGACATCCTCCGGGCTGTGCTGATCGTCTTCCTTGCCCTCCTGTATCTGATGGCGATGGCTTACCTGCGCCGCCGCAGCCTGACCCCGTGCCAGTTCCTCTTCTGGGGATTGCTGGCCCTGCTCGTGCCGCTGCTGGGACCCTTTCTGGTCATTGCCAGCCGACCCGGCAGGCCGTTGCCATCCCCCCAGAAACCGCCCCGGCCACAGGTGAATCCATGAAACAAGACAAATTTCTGATCGGCATTCTCGTTTTCATCGGCCTGCTGATCGTGGTCTCGTTGGCGCTCTTCTTCAGCCGCGACCGACCTCAGCCCGTAGCGGACGACACGCCGCAGGGCGTGGTGTACAACTACCTTCTGGCCTTGCAGGAAGGGGACTACGAAGGCGCTTATGCTTACCTGGCCGAAGGGCCGCAAAAACCCTCCCTGCCGAATTTCCGGAATTTCTATCGGCAGAATGTGGATTTCTCCAGCCTGGCCGTTGAGATAGGAACGACGCACTTTGACGCCGACAGCGCCCAAGTCGAGATCATCATCACCCGCCTCTCCAACGACCCCTTCATCCGGTCATGGGATGAGAGTGGAACCGCCCTGCTGGTGCGGCAGGACGGAGCCTGGAAGATCCGCACCCTGCCGTGGCAATTCTGGCAGTGGGATTGGTACGAGGAACGCTAAGGAGGGGAAATGCGCACGGTCAAGCGGCTCTACATTTACGCTGTTGGCATCATCAGCCTGGAGGTGGTGCTGTGGGGCATGATCGGGCTGATGCGCTCCATTTTCTCCGGCCATGTCTTGAGCGGCGGCGTCAACCTTCTGGCGGCGGCGCTCTCGCTGATTCTGGTCGGCGTGCCGGTCTTTCTCGTCCACTGGTGGTGGGCGCAGCGCGACGCCGCCCGCGAGATGGAGGAACGCGCCTCGGCCGTGCGGGCGCTCTTCCTGTACGGGGCCTTGCTGGGAACGCTGATTCCGGCGGCGCAGAACCTGCTGGCGGTCATCAACCGTCTGCTGATGCCGGCTTTCCAGGCCGCGGCGTCTCGCGCCCTCATCGGCGGCGGACAACGCCTGAGCGATAACCTGATCGCCCTGGGCATGAACTTGCTGGTGGCCGCCTATCTCCTCTTCATCTTGCGCGCCGATTGGAAAGCCGTCAGCCCCTTGGACTCCTTCCGCCTGGTGCGGCGCGTATCCCGCTACGTCTGGATGTTCTACGGCCTGGGCCTGCTGGTCGGCGGCAGCCAGCAATTGCTTCGCTTCGTCATCGAGTCGGTCGGCAAGGCGGTCTCGCCGACGGGTCTCTTCTTGGCCGATCTGCGCGTCCTGGCTGCCAATGGACTGGCCCTCCTGCTGGTCGGCGCGCCGGTTTGGGCCGCCGCCTGGCTGACAGTGCAGCGTTCCCTGGACGAAACGGAAGAACGCGCCTCCTTGCTCCGCCTGGGCATCCTGTATTCTCTTTCCCTGGCGGGCGTGACGACCGTCCTCTCGGCCGGCGGAATCGTCGTCCGCCTCCTGCTGCGTCTCCTGCTGGGGGAACAAATGACCCTCGCCGCGGTGCTGGGCGAATTGAGCGGCCCCTTGTCCATCGGCATTCCCATCGGCGGCGTATGGGCCTATTATGGTCACTGGCTGAGCCGCACCATCAAAGAGGTTCCCGACGCCCCGCGCCGGGCCGGCATGCGGCGGATCTATTTTTACATCCTCTCGGCCATCGGATTGACCGCCACCTTCATCGGCCTGAACATGCTGCTCGACTTCTCGACCGACATGCCGAGCCACGCCCTGACCTGGTGGCGCCTGCAACTGACGACCGCCTTGGCCATCCTGGCCGCCGGACTTCCGCTCTGGCTGTCCACCTGGCTGCCGATGCAGGCCGAGGCGTTGGCCGCCGGCGAAAGCGGCGACCACGCCCGCCGCTCGTTGACCCGCAAGATTTATCTCTACCTGACGCTCTTCGCCAGCGTGATGGGCATGATGGCCTCGGCAGGCGTGCTGGCTTTCACCCTGCTCCAGACCCTGCTCGGCAGCCCGCCGGATAATTCGTCGATTGCCGTGGACAGCCTGCGGACTCTCTTCTGTTTCGTCCTGCTGGGCGTTTACCACATCACCGTCCTGCGCGCCGATGGCCGGCGGGCCGCCGGCGCCCTGGCCGAAAAGCAGGCCGCCTTCCCGGTCTTGATTTTCGATCCGGGCGACGGCACCTTTGCCGCGGCCGTCCAGGCGGCGATCCGCCGAACCGCGCCGAACCTGCCCCTCGCCGTCCAGGCGGCAGACCAGCCCGTCCCGCCGCAGACAGGCGCGCGGGCGGTCATCCTGCCCGGCGACCTGGCGCTCGACCCGCCCGCCGCGTTGCGCACGTGGCTGGAGCAATACGCGGGCAGCCGCATCATCGTCCCGCGCCCGGCTCCCGGCTGGGTATGGGCCGGCGGATTCAAGGAAAGCACGGCCCTGACGCAGGCGGCGCAGGCCGTCCGTCAACTGGCCGAGGGTCAGGAGGTGCGTCTGGCGACGGGCAATCCGGCGGCGATGGCGTTCGTGTACTTCCTGGCAGTCATCGGCGGTCTGCAAATCGTGATCATGATGATCTCGCTTGGCCTTTCATTGATCTTCCGCTAGGCCACTTTTCACTTTGCAGGTCTCAGGATATACTTATTGTGTTCACTTGTGGCTGAATCCACCCACTCCCCATCACGAGGACGGAGACGATGAAAGTTACCGTACTGCAAGAGAACTTGGCGCATGGGCTGAATATCGTTTCGCGGGCCGTCTCGCCGCGCAGCACCCTGCCGGTGCTGGCCAACGTCTTGATGGCGACCGACGAGGGCCGCCTGCGCCTCTCGGCCACCAACCTCGAACTGGGCATCACCTGCTGGATTGGCGCCAAAATCGAGGAAGAAGGCTCGACCACCGTCCCGGCCCGCACCTTTGCGGACCTGGTCAGCACGCTGCCGGCCGAACCGGTCAACTTCAGCCTGAATCCGGCCACCCAAACCCTCAACGTCCGCTGCGGCACTTCGAACACTGACATCAAGTGCATCGACGCCCAGGAATTCCCGCCCCTGCCCGTCCCCGACCTGGAGGGCGCCGTCCACATCAACGTGGCCGACTTCAAAGAGATGATTCAGCAGGTCGTCTTTGCCGCCTCGGTGGATGAGGCCCGCCCGGTGCTGATGGGTGTCCTCATGACCATCGAGGGCGAGACGCTGACCCTGGCCGCCGCCGACGGCTTCCGCCTCTCGGTGCGCAAAGGGACGCTTTCGCAGCCGGCCCCGCAGCCGATCAGCGCCATCATCCCGGCCCGCGCCCTGAGCGAACTGGCGCGCGTCGCCGCCGACGGCAGCGAGAGCATCGCCATGATCCTGCCCAAGGGGCGCGGCCAGGTCGTCTTCCGCATGAAGGATGTCGAAGTGGTCTCGCAATTGATCGACGGCACCTTCCCCGACTATCAGCAGATCATCCCGCGCTCCTACAAGAGCCGCACCATCCTTTCGACCCCGGCCCTGCTCAAGGCCTGCAAACAGGCCGAAATCTTCGCCCGCGAAGGCTCGAACGTCGCCCGCCTGAACATCAAATCGAGCGGCGAACTGGAGCCCGGCTCGGTCGAGATCTCGGCCCAGTCGGAGGAGACCGGCTCGAACGAGACCGTCGTCGCGGCGACGATTGACGGCATCGGCCTGCTGATCGCCTTCAACGTGCGCTACCTGCGCGAGGTCCTGGAGGTCATCAAGACCCCCAACGTGGCCCTCGAAACGACCGCCCCCAACGCCCCCGGCGTCATCCGCCCGGTCGGCGACGACAACTTCCTGCACGTCATCATGCCGATGCACCTCGGGTAAATCGGTCGCCAGGCATCAGTCATCGGTCAATGGAGGCGGCCGCGCTCCCCATCGGGCGCTTTTCTGTTATACTAGACTTTATCTGCAATCACCTTTACCGCCAAGACGCCATGGCGCCGAGCCCACTTGGAAGTCGCCAAGAGCCTTTCTTGGCGAATTTCCGGAAGATTCTTGGCGTTCTTTGCGTCTCGGCGGTTATTACGAACCTTTACCGCCAAGACGCCATGGCGCCGAGCCCACTTGGAAGTCGCCAAGAG
>CALGPL010000066.1 GCA_937960595.1 uncultured Anaerolineales bacterium
ATGACAGCACCCTCTCTGCCCGCTTCTTGGCCTTGAATACCACCGAGGAAGCGACCAGGTTGACCCCCAGTGAGATGAGAAAGAGGATCATGCCGATGAAGAACAGAACGTGATAGTGCGTCGAGGCGTTGGCCACCTCGCCCATTTCGGCGGCGATGGTGGCCGTCATCGTCCGCACGGGCCGGAAGAACGAGTCGAGGCGGGTGGCCAGGACCGGGGCGTTGCCGGTCACCATCATTACGGTCATCGTCTCGCCGATGGCGCGCCCGATGCCGAGCATGACCGCCGTCAGGACGCCGGAGCGGGCAGCCGGCAGGGTGACCCGCCAGATGGTCTGCCAGCGGGTGGCGCCCATCGCCCAGGCCCCCTCGCGATAGGCAAGCGGGACGGCATCCAGGGCATCCTCGGCGATCGAGACGATGGTCGGGACGGCGATGCCGCCCAGGAGCAGCGAACCGGCCAGGGCGGTCAGACCCGTCGGCAGGTCGAGGAAGCGCCGCAGAAAGGGCGCCAGCACCAGAATCCCCAGAAAGCCCAGCACCACCGACGGCAGGCCGCCGAGCAGTTCGACCAGCGGCTTGAGCACCTCCCGCAGCCAGCGCGGGGCGATCTCCGAGATGAAAATGGCCGTCCCAATGCCGAAAGGAAATGCCACCAGCATGGCCCCGATGGTCACCAGCAGCGAACCGGTGATGAGCGGCAGGATGCCGTAATGCGCCTCGATCGGATACCAGCGTTGGCTGAACAGTTGGCGGAGGCTGACCTCGCCCAAGGTGGGCAGGCTTTCTCTCAACAGAAAGAAAAAGATCAGAACGACGAACAAGATGGCCGAATAACCGGAGGCCTTGATCAGAGGTGGGATGAGGAATTCCTGCCAATCGGAGCGTTTGTTTTTCATAGGCTTCAGGGATTGTAGCGCAAGATGGGCACGAAGCCCAGATCGGCGATGATCTCCTGGGCTTCGGGGGAATCCATGATCCACTCTAAATAGTCGCGCACCGCCCCGCTCGGTTCGCCGGCCGTGTACATGTACAGGTCGCGGGCGATCGGATACGAGCCATCGTTGACGGAGGCAATCGACGGCCGCACGTAGCGTCTGCCCTCCTGGCGGGCGACGGCGATGACTTTCAGGTCGCGCGGTACATATCCCAAACCATCGTAGCCGATGGCGTTTGGGTTCTGGCGGATTTCGTTGATGATGCCCTCGGAGGAAGGCAGAAGCAGCGTGTCCATCGAGAACAGGAGATCGCTGTTCCGATCCCCCAGGCGGATGACCGTCTCGAGGAAGTAAACATGGGTGCCCGAATTGGTCTCGCGCGAGAGGCGCACGATAGGACGGTCCTCGCCGCCGACCTCGGCCCAATTGTTGATGGCGCCGGTGTAGATGTCGGAAATCTGCTGCAGGGTCAACCGGCTGACGGGGTTGTCGGGATGGACGATGACGGCGATGGCATCGCGGGCGACGACGAATTCGACCGGCTCGACGCCGTTGGCCTGGGCGGCAGCGATTTCCTCCTCTTTGATTTGACGGGAAGCGTTGGCGATGTCCACCGTGCCGTTGATCAGGGCGGCGATCCCCGTCCCCGAGCCTCCGCCGGTCACCGAGATGCTGATCTCGGGGTGCAGGCCCTGATAGGCCTCGGCCCACGCCAGGGCCAGGTTGACCATCGTATCGGAGCCTTTGTTCTCGATGTAGGCGACTATCTGGGGAGGGGGGACGTCTGCTGCCGGGCGGCTGCCGCACGCCGCCAGCACGGAGAGAAGGCAAAGCCACACGAACAGACGGGGAAAACGCATCGCCTCGAATTATAAGCGATTTTTCTCACGGTGGGTCACTACCCGATTCTTCATCCGCAGATTACGCAGATTGCGCAGAGAAGAGAGGAAAATCGGCGTCCTCTGCGTGATTTGCGGATAAGATTGGCGTTTTTAGCCCTCTTACGCGGATTGCGCAGAGAAGAGAGGAAAATCGGCGTCCTCTGCGTGATCTGCGGATAAGGTTGGCGTTTTTAGTCCTCGCGCCGCGGCTTTGATGTGGCGGCTAGGCGGTTAACAGGGTAGTCTCTTGGCGCGAGGCGGGAAAGAATCGGGTACAATTACGGGCGTGAATACGGCTCCCGTCTTCCGCGTCCGCAACTTGGATTTCTATTACGGCAAGTTTCTGGCGCTCTCGAAGATCGAAATGGATATCCAGCCCCGCCGGGTCACGGCCCTGATCGGGCCCTCCGGCTGCGGCAAATCGACCTTCCTGCGCTGCCTGAACCGCATGAACGACACCATCCCGGGGGCGCACCTGGAGGGCCAAATCCTGCTCAACGGGCAGGATATCTACGGCCGCGATTTCAACGTCACCGCCTTGCGCCAGCGGGTTGGGATGGTCTTCCAGAAGCCCAATCCGTTTCCCCAGTCGGTCTACGACAACGTCGCCTTTGGGCCGCGCGTCCTGGGGCTGGCGCGCCGCCGCGCCGAACTGGACGAGATCGTCGAGCGCAGTCTGCGGGCGGCGGCCCTGTGGGACGAGGTCAAGGACCAGTTGAAGCAGAACGCCCTGGGCTTTTCGCTTGGCCAGCAGCAGCGCATTTGCATCGCCCGCGCCATTGCCGTCCGGCCGGAGGTCATTCTCTTCGACGAGTCGACCTCGGCCCTCGATCCGATTGCCACCGGTCAGATCGAAGACCTGATTGCCGAACTCAAGCGCGATTACACGATTGTCATCGTCACCCACAACATGCAGCAGGCCGGGCGTGTCTCCGATTTCACCGGCCTGTTCTGGCTGGGTGAACTGGTCGAATTCGGCCCGACCGAGGAAATCTTTACCCGCCCCCAGAAAGAACTGACCGACGCCTACCTGACCGGAAAGATGGGCTGAGTCATGACCCGCTTGTCGGCTGCCCTGCTCGTCCTGCTCTGCCTGCTGAGCGCCTGCGACTCCACGGCCACCCCCTTGCCTGTGCCGCCGACCGCCCCTGGCCCGACGGCGACCCCGCGCGTTGTCACGCCGACCCCGGTTTTGCTCTTCCCGCCCACCGACACGGCAACGGCGACTCTCGCGCCGCCGACCGACACGCCCCTGCCGGTCTCTCCTACGGCCTCGCCCAGTTCTACGCCTGCGTCCACCCCCACGCCTGCCCCTGCCCTGACGGTCTCCCTGATCGGCTGCAACACCAGCCTGGACGTCCGGCACGGCATGGGCGAGGTGACCAACGCCTACGCCACGGTCGCCAACCCGGGCGGGATCGTGCTGCACAACGTCTGCGCCACGCTGGCGGCCTCGGATGAGGCCCGCCCCCACCCCGACAAGACCGTCTGCGTGGAGGCGCTGGCCAACGGCTACCAGGTGACACTCAAGTTGACGGTGGATACCGGTTTTCGGGTGGATACCTCCATCGAAGTATCTGTCACCTCCGATGAGGGCCTGACGGCAACGGCGGCAAGCCCCAGTTGCACCGACCTGAGCATCTTTACCCTTCCCCCCGGCAGGCTGGGCGTGCCGACCGCCCTGCCTTGAAAGACGCGACGGCCCGTCCCCTGCCAGGGAACGGGCCTTTTGCTAGAGCGTGACTTCCTCCGTAGGAAATTTGAGATGGACGAGCAGGCCGGCAGCGGCCAGGAGGAGCAGGCCGGCAGCGTCGAAGACAATGAAGCGCAGGAGGGAGGCGCGCAGGACGGCATGACCTTCCGGCAGATGGGCGCAGATCAGGCTCTCGCCGAACAGGCCGATGGTCTGCATGGCGAGAGCTTCCCACAACGAGAGACGGCCACGGCGCGGATGCCAGACGGCGACCAGATAGGGGACGTTCCACATCAGGAAGAGGACGGCCGTGCCGCGCACTGCCGCCGCGCCGGCGACGCCGCTCAGTTCGAAAGCCGGCGCGAAGGCCTGCGGCTGGCGCAGGAAGGCAAAAGCGCATTCCAGGTTCCAGGCGATGACGATGGCAATCAACAAGCGCGCCGCCCACAGGCGCAGGTCGAGGCGGCGGGTCATTTCGTCATTCCCTCCAAGATGCCCGCCAAGCGTTCGGCCAGGGCAGGACGGCTGAAATGCGCCTCGACATAGCGCCGCCCGGCCAGGCCCATGACGCGCCCGGCGGCAGGGTCGGCTGCCAGGCGGCGGACAGCCGCAGCCAGGGCGGCCGGGTCGCCGGGCGGGACGAACACCCCGCCGCCGCAGGCCTCGACCACCTGGCGGATGACGCCGTCAATGGCCAGCAGGACGGGGCGACCGGCGGCCATGTAGTCGAAGACTTTGTTGGGATAGGTGGTCTTGTAGGCCTCGATGGGCTTGAGGATGGCCAGGCAGGCGTCGGCGCCGGCCAGGGCAGCGGCCATGCCCGACTTGGGGACCGGCGGCAGGAAGGTCACATTGGCCAGGCCCATCTCGGCGGCGCGGCGCTGCAGGGCGGGTTTCTCCTTGCCGTCGCCGAGGAAGACGAAGTGGACGCGGGAGTCATCGGCCAGCAGGCGGGCGCTCTCCAGCACCACCCCCAGGTCGTTCGAGAGGCCGTGCGCGCCGGCGTACAGGACGACGAATTTGCCTTCCAGCCCATGGGCGGCCCGAAACGCCGCGCCCGAATCGGCCGGGTCGAACATCTCCGGGTCGGCCCCGTTGGGGACCAGGTCGACGCTCTTGGCGCCGCGCCCCAGGACGTGCTCAACATAGGCCGGGCTGTTGACCAGCATGTGATCGGCGCGACGATAGAGGAACCGTTCCAGCCAGAACGATAGGCGAATCAGCAGGCGGCTGCGCAGGACGCCGACGGCGATGGCAAAGTCGGGCCACAGATCGCGCACCTCGAACAGGAAGGGCGCGCCCTTCAGGCGGGCCAGCAGCCAGGCGGTGACGCCCTGGAAAATGGGCGGCGAGGTGCCCCACACCAGGTCCACGCCGCGCACGCTCAGGCCGAGGAAGAACGAGGAGACCATGAACGACAGGAAGGCCAGCAGACGGTGGGCAAAGGATTTGTGGTGAGCGGCGTAGACACGGGCGCGCAGGATGCGGATACGGCCTTCTTGTTCGTCCGGCGTGACGGGGAGAGAGGAGGCCTGCCCGGTCAGATAGGAAACCGGGCTGGCGATGACCGTGAGGCGGTGGCCGCGTCCGGCCAGCAGGCGGGCGAACTCGTGATGACGCGTTCCCCCCGGCTCGTCAAGCGCCGTGAAGGCTTGATGGATGAGCAGGATGTGCATGATCTTCGCGGATGACGGGATGCGGCTCGGGCCAGCCTTCGCGCTGGGCGCGGACGAGCAGTTCGGCCATCGGGCGCGGCAGGACGGGTTCGTCGAGAATCCGCTCGATCGGCATCCACAGCGGGCGGTAGGTGCCGCGCTCCGGGTAAGGGGTGGTGATCTCGGGCCCATTGCCGGTGCCGAACGTCCCGCCGACGGCTTCGGCCAGGTAGTAGAACTGCGGCTTGCCCTTGAACCAGATCTCGGCCACCAGTTTTCGCAGGATGACCTCCAGGCCGAGTTCTTCGCGGGCCTCGCGCACGGCGGTCTGTTCGGGGGTCTCGCCTTCGTCCACGCCGCCGCCGGGGAAGGTGTAGTAATGGTGGCCCTGACGGTGACGTTCGATCAGCGCCACCTGGCCGCCTTGAATCAAGATGATGACTGCACGTGTACTCATTCGGGTAACCTGAATTCGGTGATGAATTGGAACGTCTCGGCAGCGGGGACGATCACTGCCAGCGAGAGAGCCGGTCTCTTTATACCATAAGTCGGCGACACCCAGCCGCGCCAGGCCTCGGCCTGGTCTGCGCCGTGGACGGTCTCTCCGGCGCGGACGAGAGAGACCTGCGCCTGAGAACCCAGGGCGGACGGGTTGGTCGCCACATTCAACGTGACCGGCCCATGAGGCGACTCCAGCCTCAGGGCGATTCGGTCTTGGCCGCGCTCGATTTGCCAGGGCCAGTCGGGCAGCAGCCAGTGCAGGCGGAAGGCGCGCCGGCGGTGCTTCCATGGCAGGCCGGGCAGGAAGAGCAGTTCGTCCTCGACCCGCCAGCGATCGCCGGCGTGGAGGGTGACGGTGCGGGTGTGACGGATTCCCAGCCGACGGTAGGCGTAGTGGCGCGCCTGTGCTCTTTGCAGGATGTCTTCCTCGGTCGAGAGCAGGGTCTTGTAGTAGGCGTCGGCCCAGTCGAGGTAGAGGAAGCGCCCGGCGCGGGTCATCTGCTCGCGGCCGTCCACGCTGACGGTGTTGTGGACCAGGGTGGAGGTGAGGGGATTGTCCCAGGGAGGCGGGGCGTTGTAGAGGTAGGTGCCGGCATCGCAGGCGAGGTTGAGGCCGCGCCACCACAGGTCGAGGTGGAGTTGGTCGGCGTGGGAGGGACGGGTCGTGAGTCGGACGGCGCGCAGGCAGGCCCAGGAGGCGCGACCGGTCAGGTTGTCGGCGGGGTAGCGCGGCAGGTCGAGGGCGCGCGGATCGTCGAGGGGCAGGCCGAACCAGCGCGCCGTCTCGTCCCAGGGGCCGGATGGCAGGCGGTAGTTCAGGAAGGCGCGGGCGGCGGCGTGGGCGACGGGGCGGAAGTCTTCGAAGGGGCAGGTCGAAAGCGGGAAGGGGTAGGCGCCGTCGTTGGCGCCCAGGTTGGGCGTCTGGCCGGAGACGGGGTCGAGCAGGCCGAGCAGCCAGAGGGTGGCGCGTCCGAGGGCCTGGAGGGTCGGACGCGGCCAGGTTTCTCGGCGCTGGCGGAGCAGGGCATCGGTCCAGAGCGCCAGTTGCAGCATCAGGCGCTGGTAGTTGGTACTGTGCTGGCTGTATTCGCCGTAATCGTCGATTTGCGCCTGCAAGCCGAGGTTGAGCCATTTCCAGCCCAGGGTGCGCCAGCGGGCGGCCTGGGGGTGGGAGGGGAGGGCCAGCCCGGCGGTGAACAGCCCGGCGGCTTCGCTGAGCAGGTGGTTGTTGTTCTGGGCGCGGGCATAGACCAGGGTGGCCGGGATGCGGGCGGCGTGGGCGGCGACGGCGCGCCCCAGGCGAATCCGCCGCGCCGGCGTGGAAGCGGGCGAGTCGGCGAAGACCTGCCCGGCCCAGACGAAGGCCATCAGCCGCAGGGCGACTTCCTGGGCGCTCATCCAGTGCGGGCCAAGATAGGGCGGGTTGGTGTCCAGGAATTGCTCGGCGAGGCGCCAGAAGGTCTCGGCGTATTTTTCGCGCCCGCTCAGGAGGTAGGCGCGTCCGAGCGGAAAGGCCCAGCCGAAGCGGGCCGGTTCCCAGAGGAATTTGACGTCTGGAAGGTCGGTGTAGAACTCGGCCAGCAGGGCCGGGCGGCGTTCGTAAACCGTCCAGTGCTGCAGGCGGCGGTCGAAGGTCAGGCGCAGGTCGGCGGGAGGGCCTCCAAAGAGGCGGACTTTACCGGCAGCGATTTCGTCGGCCTCGGCCAGCAGGGCGGCCAGGCTTTGCGGGTCGAGGCAGCGCTGCACGTCCGACACGGGGGGCAGGGGCAGGATCGGCTGCAGGCTCCATTCGCCGACCGGCAGGGGACGGCTGGTCACCCGCCGGTAGAGACCGCTCCACAAGCCCAGACGATAGAGGCCGTACCGGCCGAGGGGGCCGGGTCCCAGTTGGCGCAGGGCTTTGAGGGCAAGGAAAGCGCGGGCGAGGGGCTTCATGACAGGATGGGCTTTTCAGATGTCCACACTTTGGCCGCTGCGCAGCGATTCGACCGCCGCGAAGGCGGCCCGCGTCACGCCAAACAATTGCTCGTAGGGGATGGGCGGCGGGTCGCCGGTGCGGATGGCTTGAACCAAAGCGCGCCACTCGCCGCCCCAGCCTTTATCCTGAGCCAGTCGGATGGTTTTGCGCCGCCCGTCGTGGATCAGTTCCAGGGTGCGGAAGTCATCCAGCGCGGCGATGCGCCCGCCGCAGAAGACCTCCAGCCGTTCTTTGGGGAAGGACTTGTCGCCGTTGGCGAGGTAGTCCACCACACCCAGCGAGCCGTCGGGGAAGGCGAAGGTCAGCGAGACGTTGTCCTGACGGTACTTGCCGTCCTCGGGCAGGGCATGGGCCGTCACGCGGCGCGGCGCGGCCCCGGCCAGGAAGGTCAGAAAGTCAATGAAGTGACAGGCCTCGCCGATGATGCGTCCGCCGCCCTGGGCCGGGTCGTGCAGCCAGTGGGTGGGGGGAAGAGTGCCGGCGTTGACGCGGTAGTGCATGTAGAGCGCTTCGGTGCGGTCTGCAAAGTGCGCGGCCAGTTGTTGGGCAAGTGGGGCGAAGCGGCGGTTGAAGCCGACCATGACGATGGATGACGGAGCATGGACGATGGCTGCTTCGATTTCCGCAAGTTGTTCGGGGGTGATGGCCAACGGTTTTTCGACGAAGACGTGCTTGCCTGCTTGCAAAGCCTTGACCGCCAGTTCCGCATGAGAATCGTGACGGGTGAGGATGGCCAGGGTGTTGATCTCTGGGTCGTTCAGGATTTCGTCTTCGCCGGAGGCGGCGTAGCGGAAACCGAATTTGCGGCCTGCATGCGCGGCGTGCAGCCCGCCGGCCGAGGCGATTCCGACCCGTTCCACGTCTCTCACTTTTTTCAGGGCGGGCAACAGGGTGGCATGGGCGTAGAGACCGGCGCCCAGGACGCCGAGGCGGACGGTGGAGGGTGGACGGTGGACGATGGACGGTGGACGATGGACGGCGGACGGTGGACGGTGGACGGTGGGGAGGGCAATCCTGGTCTCTTGGGCGGGTTCGGCGGCGTTGGGGTAGGTGAGCAATACGCCCAGGAACGGCTCTTTCTTTTTCCCGGTAATTACCGCATAGGCCTCCGCCGCCTGTTCGATCGGGAAGCGGTGGGTAATCAGCGGTTGAACCTGTAACTTTCCGCTTCCCAGCAGTTCAACCACGGCTTCGAAGTTGCGGCCCTCCGTCCAGCGCACGTAGCCGATGGGGTAGTCGTGGCCGGCTTCTTCGTAGGAAGGATCGTAGCGTCCCGGGCCGTAGGAGCGCGAGTTGATGAAGGAGAGTTCCTTCTCGTAGTAGAGTTTGCGCGGCAAGGTCAGGCCCACCGCGCCCGTCGCTACGACCCGCGCCCGGTCGCGGGCGAGGCGCCCGGCCAGTTCGACCGGGTCGCTGGAGGGGGTGTCGGCGCAGATGATGACGGCGTCGAAGCCGCGGTTGGAGGTGAAGGCCTGAGCGGCCTCTACGGCCTGGTCGCGGGAGCAGGCCGAAAGTCGGAGCGAGGCGGCCAGGGCCACCCGCTCCGGGTCCAGGTCGAGGCCTAGGACGCGGCAGCCGGCCGCGGCGGCGATTTGACCCGTCAGCAGTCCCAACAGGCCGAGGCCGATGACGGCCACGTTTTCGCCGATCTGCGCTTCGGCCAGGCGGAAGCCGTGCAGGGCGATGGCGCCCAGGGTGGTGAAGGCCGCCGACTCGAAGTCTACTTCGTCGGGCAGGGGGGTGAGCAGGTGGCGCGGGACGAGGTTGTACTCGGCGTGGACGGCGTAGCCGCCGCCGGCGCAGGCAACGCGCTGCCCGACGGTGAAGCCGTCCATGCCTTCGCCCAGGGCGACGATCGTGCCGGCCGAGGAGTAGCCGAGCGCCATGGGCTGATCGAGGCGGTTGAAGGCCGCCTGGAAGGTGGGAAGCAGACCCTCGCGCCGGGCCTTGTCCAGCGCCTGGCGGACGAGGTCGGGCCGGGCACGCGCCTTGCCGAGCAGCGACTTTTCGGCGAATTCGACCACCATCCGCTCGGTGCCGGCCGAGACGAGCGAGGCCGATACGCGAACGAGCGCCTGCCCGCGGCGCGGCGTCGGGACAGGCACTTCTGCGACGGCGGTCTCGCCGGTTTTGATGTTTTGGAGCAGTTGTTTCATGGAATGAGGAATGGCAGGAAGGTGGGGGCAGAAGATTCAGGGTGAGTATACCCGAAATGTGTTTCCTCATGCAAACAGGCGCGGCCGCGCCTGGTCGGCCGGTCGGCGGCAAAACACGAAGGGGGAAACAAAAATGAGCGTGGAGAGACTCGAACTCTCAACCAATGGCTTAAAAGGCCACTGCTCTGCCGTTGAGCTACACGCCCATGCGGACGCCATTTTAACACGCCCCGCAGAGGCCGTCAATTGGAACGCAGATGGTCTTCCAGGGCGGCGAAATCGACGCGGGCGGTCAGGTCGAGGGTCAGGGGCGTGACGGCCACCTGACGCCGGACGCGCAGGACGTACACGTCGCTGTCTGGTTCGCAGTCCAGGTTGGCGGCCTGACGATAGCCGACGCGCCCCGGCGTTCCCCAGGGACGTTTGGGCGGCGGCGTCGACTGATAATATTGTTGGCGCGAGAGGCGGGTGATTTGCCAGGGGGTCTGCGGCGTAGCCTGGCGAGGCACATCCACTTTGAGCAGGTCGACGCCGGGGGGCAGGCCGTTTTCCAGAAGGGCGGCGGCAAACAGGGCGGTGAAATGGGCGGCGGCCGAAAAATCCACTTCGGTGGAATAGGAGAGGTGATGTTCGACGCCGGTTTCGAGCGAGACGGCCAGGGCCGGGATGCCCAATCCGGCTGCTTCGAGGGCCGCCCCGACCGTGCCGGAGGTTGTGATTCCCAGGCCGACGTTTTCGCCGTAGTTGATGCCCGAGACGACCAGGTCGGGCCGGCGCGGGGCGATTTCCAGCACGCCGTGCAGCACGGCCTGGGCCGGGCTGCCGCCGACGGCATAGACCGTCCACTCCTGCCCGCCGACGCGCAGTTCTTGGGGCTGGATGACGCCGTCGGAGGTGGAGGGCAGGCTGCGGCCCATGCCCGAGGACTGCTGGCGCGGGGCGGTCACGGTCACGTATCCGAGGGCGGCCAGTGCTTGGGCGGCGGCCCACAGTCCCGGCGAACCGATGCCGTCATCGTTGGTCAACAGGATTTGGTGCTTTTTCATCGTCTCTCGGAAAGAAAAGAAGCGGGTTGGCCCGCTCCTGCCAGCGCCCCTTGCGTGACTCGAACACGCGGCCTTTTGGTCCGCAACCAAACGCTCTCATCCACTGAGCTAAAGGGGCTGAAATCAAGCGCAGGGATTTTAATCCAGAACCGGAGGATGGTCAAGAGAAATCATTTTTGGGAATTGCCCAAAAGTTTTTTTTGCCGCGAAGGTTTGCGCATGGCAAAAGGAAATTTTGGCAACTTCCTCCCTCTTCATCCGCAGATGGCGCAGAGAGGAGAGAAACATGGTCGTTATCTGCGCAATCTGCGGATAAGTTTTGGCATCGAGCCGCGGCTCTGATGCGGTGGCTAGGCGCTTACAGATTTTGTGAAATTTGGGGCTGAAAATTTGTGGTTGGGCCGGTGTCGGGATAGGAGCGATCCTCAGAGATGCAGAAGCCGGTCGCGGTCTCCCCCCGCACGCCCGGCTTCTGCATTTGCGCGGCACCCCTAACGCCGCGCCCTGGATGTCTATCTGATTGACTTTATTCTAACATCTGGGCGCGGACAAAATGTGGACAAAATGCCCGGTCTAGTGCAGCGCTGCCAGGACTTTCTGTTGGTATTCTTCCCAGATGTCGTGAAGGGGAGCGTCGCCCAGGGTAGCCTGCATGGCGGCGAGAAGGGCCCGGACGCGTTGGCGCGTTTCTTCGCCGGAGCGGCCTTGCTGTTGCCTGACCTGGTGCAGGAGGATCAGCCCGCGCAGTTCGGCGCGCGGGCAGCCGGTCTCTTGCCCGCCGGCGATGATTTCGTGGCAGAGGCTTTCGGCCTGTTCGAGATGGCCTCTGGCGCGGGCGAGGAGGGCCTGGAGATATTTTTCCGTCACCAGCGACAGTGTCCAGCCGCGCGCGCCGGCCTCCTGGCGGAAATTTTCCAATTGGGGTTCCAGCAGGTCGAAGTTCTTTTGCCGGGCCAGGGTGAGCAACTGGCAGCCGCGGGCGTAAAAGGTGATCATGCCGATGCGCATTTCGGCGGCCCGCCGGGCGGCCTGCTGGAAATAGACTTCGCCGATCGTGTCGCCCTTCTGGAGGAGGGTGAATCCCATGCGCAGCAGGTTCTCGAGGGCGGCGAAGTGCTGTCCGCCTGCCTCCAGGCCGCGTTTGTACATGTTCACGGCCTGGTTGAAGGCGCCCAGATGGCGGTAGAGGTCGCCGCAGGCGCGGTAGGCGGCGGCGACGATGTCGTGATGCCCGTGTTTGGTGCCGAGGGCGAGCGCTTTTTGGGCCGACTGCCAGGCTGCTCCCAGTTCGCCCAAATCGAGTTCGTTGAAGGAACTGCAAAGGTGCAGATCGCCCAGGATGCGCCAACTGGCGAAGCGTTCAGCCAGTTCGATCCCTGCCTGGGCGATGGTGCGCCCGATGGCGAAGTCGCCGAGGAAATGATTGGCCATGCTCAGGACGACATGAGTCATCACCTGGCCGTGTCTCTGACCGGCCTGGCTGTAATCGCGCAGCGACCGTTCGGCATATTGCAGGGCTTCGCGCGGCCAGCCGCTGAGGATGTAGGTGCTGGCCATGCGGTAGTTGGTGTGGCCGCGGGCCTGCAGGAGCAAGGGGTCTTCGCTGTGCGGGGCGATTTCGAGCGCCTCACGAAAGACTTCTTGGGCTTCCTCTACTTGGTTGAGCATGTAGAGATACAAGCCGCGGTGGGTCAGGGCCTCCATCTGGCTGAAGAGGTGACCGCTTTTCTTCAAATAGGGCAGGGCCTGGGAATTGTATTGCAGGGCCTCTTCGAACTGGTTGACGGTAAAACAGGCTTCCGAGAGGCCGTCGAGGGCTTTGCCGGTCAGCAGATCGCTGTGCCGTTCGGCGGCGAGGCGCATCAGGGTCTGGTAGATGCGGCGCAGGGTGAGGGTGTCGTTGATCTCGCTGAGCATGGCGCCCCATTCCAGGTAGAGGCGGTGAATTTGCCCGTCGCCGAGCGAGGCGGTGCGGGGAATGAGACGTTCGGCGCGCTGGAAGGCGGCGGAGGCGTCGGCAAAGGAGGACAGACGCTGGGCATATTGACCGGCCTGCACCCAAGCGTCGAAGGCTTCGGGGAAGGCCAGGGCTTCCTCGTAATGAGAGGCGAGCATGGCCGCGAAGCGTTCTTTCTCGACGCCGAAGTGTTCGGCCAGGGCGCGAGCCGTCCGCAGGTGCAGGACGCGCTTGCGGGCCGGGCTGAGTTCCTGCAACAGGCTCTCGCGGATCTTCTCGTGGCTGAAGGCATAGGCCAAGGCGTCGTCGCTGCTGGTCATGTGCAGCAGGCGAGTGTTTTCCAATTCTTCTAGGGCGCGGGCGATTTCTTCGGGCGAACTGTCAGACACTTTTTCCAAGAGAGTCACCTGGAATTCGCTGCCCAGCACGGCGGCGGCCATCAGCAGTTCGCGGGTCTGGGGCGGCAGGCGCTGGAGGCGGGCCTGAATCAGTTGGTGGACGCTGCTGGCCAGCGGCAGGGAGTCGACCGCTTCCAGGTCGAGTTGCGGCGAGAGGTCGAGCACGGCCTGGAGGGTCTCGAGGAGAAAGAAGGGATTGCCGCCGGTGTCTTGCGCCAGGCGCTCGACCAGGCGGGGCGGCGGCCGCCTGCCCAAGACGTGATGGGCGAGTTCGGCAATTTCTTCGACCTCGAGGCGGCTGACCTCGACGGTTTCGAGGTGGAAGGCCGGGGAAACCGAGAGCAGGAAGCGGTCGAGGAAGGGGTTGGTTTCCTCGGTGCGGGCGGTCATTACCAGCAGGCCGTTTCCGGCGCCGAAGACGCCGCGTTCGAGCAGGTAGGCCAGGAGGTCGAGGCTGGCCTCGTCGCCCCAGTGGAGGTTGTCGAAGAAGAGCAGCATCGGCCATCGGCGGGCTTGGCTGACCAGCAGGCTGCGCACGGCCTCGAAGAGAACGGCGCGCATTTGGTCGGAACTGGCGTCGGGGACGGCAGTCAGGTCGGGGCGTAGGGCGACCAGTTCGGGCAGGAGGAGCGAAAGGCGACTGGCCCACACAGACGGCACCTGCAGCCATTCGTCGCGGCTGACGTTGTGACGCAGGAGTTCGATCCAGGGCTGGAAGGGCAGGTTGACCTCGGTGGGGCGGCAGGAGGCGATCAGCAAGCGGGGGGTCGCCTTCAGGCGCTGATAGAATTCCTGCACCAGGCGGGTCTTGCCGGCACCAGCCTCGCCGAAGATGATCACGCCGCCGCCTTTGCGGTAGGCGCGCTGCAGGCGCTCCAGATTTTCGGCCTGACCGACGAAAGGCACCTGGACGGTGGGGCGCAGCGGCCAGGCTGCCTTGAGCGGCCCGGTGACGGGAGCGACGAACTTGCTCAACCGTTTTTCGAGGAGCAGGATTTTTTCGGAGGGCATGACGCCCAGTTCGCGGTCGAGGAGGTTTTTGAGCGAGGCGAGGTGGAGGGCGGCCTCGTTGCGGGCGCCCATCTCCAGAAGCGTGGTCAGCAGCAGGTGGTGCAGGTCTTCGTTGTATGGGTCGAGTTCGAGGGCGCGGCGCAGCCATTCGACCGCTTTCTCGTTGTTGCCGGTGGCGATTTCCTGATCGGCCAGGCGTTCGAGGGCATGCCGATAGGCGAGTTGCAGAACGTGATCGGTGCGCGATAGCCATTCGTCGAAGGGGGATGAGATCGACAAGTCGGCGCCCGCCATGAAATTGGGCGAGCGCCACAGATGGACCGCTTCGGACAGGGCGTAGTAGGCCGAGGCCGAGAGGAGGCTGCCTTGAGACAGTTTGCGCGTCAGCGGCCCGGCCTGTTCGATCAGGCGGCGGAATTCGAGCACATCCACCCTCAGGCGCGAGAATTCCAGGCCGACCGTTTCGGGCGAGGCTTGGATCAGGTCGGGGTCGGGCAGGGCGGCGCGCAGTTTGGCCAGATTGTCGCGCAGGTGTTCGCGGGCTTTCTCTTCGTTTTCTTCCGGCCAGAACAGGAACAGGAGTTCGCCGCGCCCGACCGGGCCGCCGATGGTGGCCAGGTAGAAGAGCAGGGCGCGCGGAATCCGCCGCTGGATGCGTAACGGCTGATCATGGTGTTCAATGAGCGGGGGCCCCAGCAGCCGGATGGACAGCATCGCAGCGCTCCGAAAGGATCGGCTTCATGTCTTGCTGGCTTTGAAGGCCTGGGCAGATTGGAGAATGTCGTGGGCCGAGCGGAGGGTGCCCTCGGTCACCTCGCCGAGCATCTGGGCCAGTTCGAGGGTGCGCGGTTCGCCGTCCAGTTTTTCGACCCGTGTCAGGGTGCGGCCGTCGCGGACGATTTTTTGCACCTGGTAGTGGCTGTCGCCGAAGACGGCCAGTTGCGGCAGGTGGGTGATGACCAGCACCTGGTGGGCGCGGCCGAGATTCCATAACTTCTCGCCGACCGTCCCGCCGACGCGCCCGCCGATGCCCTGGTCGATTTCGTCGAAGATGAGGGTCGGCACCTGGTCGGCGCGGGCCAGGACGTTCTTGAGGGCCAGCATCAGGCGCGAGGTTTCGCCGCCGGAGGCGATGCGGGCCAGGGGTTTGAGTCCTTCGCCGGGGTTGGGAGCGACCAGGAATTCGACTCGGTCGAGGCCGTTGGCGTCGAAGGCGAGGCGCGCGCCGTCGGGGAGGGGAATGCCGTGCGGGTCGGGGCGGCGCTGGAAGTCAACGGCGAAGCGGGCGGAGGCCATGCGCAGGTCGTCCAGTTCGGCCTCGATGGCCTGGCTCAGTTGTTGGGCGGCCTGGCGGCGTTTTTCGGAGAGGGCCAGGCCGCGCTCGGCCAGTTCGGTCAGGGCGGCGGATTCGGCGGCTTCGAGTTCGGCGATGCGCTCGGCGGCGCCGGTGATGGTCTCCAGTTGACGGCGCGCCTCGGCCGCGAAGTCGAGGACGGCTTCGATGCTGCCGCCGTATTTGCGCGTCAGGCGGTGAATCAGGTCGAGGCGTTCTTCGGTCTCTTCCAGCCGCTTGGGGTTGTATTCGATGGTTTCGAGGTAATTGCGCAGACTGCGGGCCAGATCGGCGAGCGTCTCCTCGGCGGCGGCGGCTTGTTCGGCCAGGGCGGCGCGAGCGGCGTCGATGCCGGCGAGTTTGGCCAGCGCCTGGGAGGCCTCGCCCAGCAGGTCGGTGGCGGCCGGCGAGTCGGGGGTGCCTTCGTCGAGGGCGGTCAGCGCCTGTTGGGCCAGAGCGGCCAGGCTCTCGGCGTTGGCCAGGCGGTCGCGTTCCTGGCGCAGGGTCTCCTCCTCGCCGGGACGCAGGCGGGCGGCCTCGATTTCTTCGGCCTGGTAGGTGAGCAGTTCGGTGCGGCGGTCGGCATCGGCCTGGGCGGCGCGCAGTTCGTTCAATTCGCGGCGGATGGCCAGCAGATTCTGATAGGTTTTGCGGTAATCGTCCAGCCGTGTTTCGACGCCGGCGTAGCGGTCGAGCAGGCTGAGGTGGGCGCGGACATCGAGCAGGGAGAGGTGTTCCGATTGGCCGTGGATATCCACCAACAGGCTGCCCAGTTCTTTGAGCAGGGTCAGGTTGACGGTGCGGCCGTTGACGCGGGCGATGTGACGGCCCTCGCGGCGGATCTCGCGGCTGAGGGTGAGGAAGTGCGGGTCGTCGAGCAGGTCCTCGCGCCGCAGGATGTCGTGGACGGCGTCTTTTTCGGGGCCGGCGAGTTGGAAGGTCGCCTCGACCCGCGCCAGGTCGGCCTCGGCGCGGATGAGGGTGGGGTCGGCGCGGCCGCCGAGGAGCATCTCGACCGCGTCCATGATGATGGATTTGCCCGCGCCGGTCTCGCCGGTGAAGACGAGCAGGCCGGGGCCGAGTTGCAGTTCGAGGGCCTCGATGATGGCAAAGTTATGAATGCGCAGTTCGGTGAGCATGTCAACTCAATCGAATGCCGGAGATGCGGTAGTAGACGAGCGGGACGGCAATCACCAGATAGAGGATTTCCCAGATGAGAATGAACCAGCCGCCGGTGATCAGCATGAAGAGGCTGACGGGCAGCGCGCCCAGGACGACGCCGGCCGCGGCCAGCCGGTAGATCGTCCGCGAACGCCGGCGGTGCAGGGCGGCTTGCGTCAGGCGGACGATGAGTTCGCCGGCCGAGGGAGCCAGGATCAACACGATCAGTCCCCAGACGAACAGGGTCAGGAAGGCAACGCCGATGCTGACGACCAGCGAGAGGGCGGCAGGCACCAGCAGGGCGATGAGGTGGTCGTACCAGTGGGCGTTGCTGAAGGCCGAGTCGAAAGATTGTTGATGCGCCCGCACGCATTCCTTACAACGGTAGCCGGTGGGGGTGCGCACGGCGCATTTGGCGCAGATGGGCTTGCCGCAGCGGTTGCAGCGCAGGCTGGTTTCCACGTCGGGGTGGTTGGCACAGGTTAGGATCGGCAAATCGTTCATCGCGGCAGGCCTATGGTCGGGTTCTGGTTCATGTGGGCAGTCAGGTTGCGGTAGAAATAGCCAGGATCGCCAAAGCGGACAAAGGTGACGGTGTGCTCCCCGGCGCGGACGTCCACCTCGTCGTTCTCGGCCAGGCCGATGGGGATTTGCCCATCCACACACAGGACGGCATTGCCCTGCTGGAGGGTCATCCGCACCGACGAGCCTTCCGACAGGACGACGGCGCGGTCGACCGACAGATGCGGGGCGATCGGGATGAGCAGGATGTTGCGCAGTTCCGGCGGCAGGATCGGCCCGCCGGCGGCCAGGGCGTAGGCGGTCGAGCCGGTGGGGGTGGCGGCGATCAGGCCGTCGGCCACGTAGGTGGTCAGCAGTTGACCGTCCACGGTGGCGACGACGCGCACCGGGCGGACGGAGGCGTCGCGCGAGACGACCGCCTCGTTGAGCGCCTGCCAGAGGCCGAGCGACTCGCCGGAACGGAGATGTTCGACCCGCAACATCATGCGCTGCTCGAGCCAGTGCTTGCCCTCCAGCAATTGTTCCAGGTAAGCAGACCACTCGTCGCGCCCGACCTGGATGAGGAAGCCCAATCGCCCCAGGTTGACGCCCAGGATGGGGACCTTGACCGGCGCGCACAGGTGACCGGCGCGCAGCATTGTCCCGTCGCCGCCGACGGCGATCAGCAGGTCGAACTCGCCGGTGCGGACGCGCTTGCGCAGGTCGGCGGAATCCAACGTGCCGGCGGCGGCGTTCAGGCCGCGCTCCCTCAGGTAAGCGGCGATGCTTTCGGCCTCGGGCAAGGCCTCCGGCATCTTGGGGTGCGCGGCGACAATGACGCGGTGGAGAGGAGGATTGGATGGCACTCGATAATTATACCTTCCTCGCGGCGAGGCGGGTTCGCGGCTTGCTCGTGAGAGGAGAACACCCCTTCATGCCAGGCGTTCCTCGCAGACGGCGCGGAAGCCACAGCCCCGGCAGCGGCGCTCGTCCTCATGCGAGCGGTGAACCTGGCTGCGCAGTTCGTCGCGGCGCAGGTCGGCCAGCAGGTCGAGCAGGGCCGATTCGAGGGCGGGGGTGTAGTCCACGGCGAAATCCCGGCCGGGGTAGTGGATGATTCCATAGGCGGGGCGTTTGCCGTAGGTCTTCTCGACCAGCAGGCAATAGGCCGCCAGTTGAAAGATGTGCGAGTCGTAGGGCGCTTCGGGCGTCCGGCCGGTCTTGACCTCGACCGGGATGAGGCGGCCGTCCTGTTCGATGAGATAGTCGGGTTTGCCGGTCAGGCCGAGGTCCTGGTCGTAGAGCGGCTTTTCCGGTCGGCCCCAGGGACGCGTGTCGGTGTAGAGGAGGCGTCCGCCGGGGAGTCGGGCGGCGCGCCGCTGGCGGGCGGCAATCAACCACAAGAGCAGGGCCAGGAGAAAGAGAAAGAGGGCGACGTAGAGGGAGGTCATTTTGGCTCAGAGAAGCCGGGCGGTACAGTAGGCGACCACCAGGAGCAGGGCGGCCAGGAGAAAGATCAGCGCTAGAGTCTGTGTCAGGCCGGCGGCGATGACCGTTCGCCCGTGCTGGCGGTGCAGTTCGGTCCCGGCGCTCATTTCGGCCTGGTGGGAGGAGTCCAGGCCTTGTCTCTGATACCACCAGGCGCGGGCGCAGTAGAGGTAGGTGCCGATCTCGGAGGCGCGGACGATTTTCATAGCACATTTATTCTAACCGATTTTGCGTCGTTGGATGCGGGTAGTTTTTATGCCTTCAGGACTTGCCGCGGCACTTTGCTCGAATGACCTCCGTTGCTGGAGGGTTTGCCGACACGGCTATTCGAAGCGACGGAGACGGCGCACGCGTTGGCCGAGGACAACGTCAGCGATGACGGCGGGTATTCTTGGCGCAACTTCGCCGTGCTATAATCGGTATGATTCTATCTCGTGGAGAAGGTATGTCTCACCTGCCCGAAGTGCCCACCGCTTACTTGCTCGACTTCTTGACGAAACTGCTCAACACCCCCAGTCCGACCGGTTTGGCCGAGCCGGCGGTGGCCCTGTGCGAGCAGACTCTCCAGGCGTTCCCGCACCTGAGCCTCGAGCGGACGCGCAAAGGCGCGCTGCTGGCCGTCTGGCGCGGGGGGCGCGAGGACGGCCAGCGGGCGCTGACCGCCCACGTGGATACCCTCGGGGCGATGGTCAAAGAGATCAAGCCCAACGGACGGCTGAAACTGACCCGCATCGGCGGTTACGCCTGGAACTCGATCGAAGGCGAGGGCTGCACCGTCTTCACCCGCAGCGGACGGCAATTCCGCGGCGCCATCCTGCTGACCAAGGCCTCCACCCACATCTTCGGGCAGGAGGTCGGCGAGATGAAGCGCGACGAAGACAGCCTGGAAGTCCGTCTCGACGCCCGCACCACCCTGGAGGGCGAGACCCGCGACCTGGGCATCGAGGTCGGCGACTACGTCGCCTACGATCCGCGCCTGGAGATCAACGCCGGCTTCGTCCGCGCCCGTCACCTGGACGACAAGGCCGGCGTGGCGGCAATCGTCGCGGCGATCAAGGCGTTGAGCGATGCCGGCCTCAATCCGGCTCACACCACCCATTTTCTCCTCAGCAATTATGAGGAAGTGGGGCATGGCGCGGCTCAGGGCCTCTCGCCAGAGGTGCAGGAACTCGTGGCCGTGGACATGGCCGCCGTCGGCGAGGGCCAGAACTCGGACGAGTTCTCGGCCTCCTTGTGCGTCAAGGACAGCGGCGGGCCGTACCATCATGGCCTGTCCAGCCGCTTGCGCGCCCTGGCCGAGCGTCATCAAATTCCCCATCGGGTGGACATTTATCCTTATTACACCTCCGATGGCGAGGCCTTCTGGCGCGCCGGCGGCGATGTGGCCGTGGCGCTCATCGGCCCCGGCGTGGACGCCTCCCACAGTTACGAGCGTACCCACACCGAGGCGCTGGTGGCGACCACCAAGTGGATTCTGGCCTATCTGCTGGAAGAGTAAAGCGGTCTTGTAGGGCGATCCTTCTTGTCCTGCCTGACCCGCCTGGTGAACCGATCATGGACTTTCGAGACTATCAAACCAAATCCCGCAAGACCGCCCAATATCCGCCCATCGGCCATCCGGTCATCTATCCGGTGCTGGGGCTGGCCAACGAGGCCGGGGAGGTGGCCGGCAAGGTCAAGAAGATTTTCCGCGACCACCAGGGGGTGATCGACGAAGATGCCCGGCAGGCGCTGGCGGGCGAACTGGGCGACGTCTTGTGGTACCTGGCCCAGGTCTGCACCGAGTTGGATCTCTCGCTCGACGATGTGGCCGAACACAACCTCGCCAAGTTGTCCGACCGCCTGGCGCGCGGCAAAATCGGCGGCGACGGCGACACCCGATAGCATTGGTCGGCGATGAACGGTGATCAACAGGGAGTCAATGAACGGCTGACGACCAACCGATCTTCCTCTCCCACCTCCGTTCATCTCTGTTCATCTCCGGTTCAAACTCTAATCTTCCTCATACGAAAAAGCAGCCTGCTTTTTGGTAGAATCAAACCAGACACTTATTGTCCGAATGTGTTGGGCGGGGAAATTGCCTTGCCCGACAGGAGAACCATTTATGGCAAGCATGGAAAAATTCACACAACGGGCAAGGCGGGTGCTCTCGCTGGCGCAACTGGAGGCCGAGCGCGCCCGTCAGGGATTGATTGGCACCGAACATTTGCTGCTCGGTTTGCTCATCGAAGAGGGCGTAGCCGGGCGGGTTTTGCGCGAACTGGGCCTCGAAGTGGAGCGCGTCCGCGAGATGATTCTGCGCTTGGGCGGCGAAGGCCGCTACCCGGGCGGGCGGATCGAACTGGCTCCCGAAACCCAGCAGGCGCTCGAACTGGCCCTCCAGGAGGCCCGCACGATGGGCCATCACTATGTGGGGACGGAACACATCTTGCTCGGCCTGGCGCGCGCCGGCGGGCTGGGGGTGGAAGTGCTGCGCAAACTGGGCGTGACCGAGGACCAAATCCGCCGCCAGGTGCGGCGCGTCTTGCAGGAGAGCACCAGCCCCACCCCGGCCAGCGTTTCCGAGTCGCCGCGTCAGCCCGGCCGACAGGAGGCCAAAACCCCTCTCGTGGACCAATTGGCCACCGACCTGACCACCCTGGCCGAGCAGGGCCGACTCGACCCGGTCATCGGCCGCCAGATGGAAATCGAGCGCGTCATCCAGATTCTGGCCCGCCGCACCAAGAACAACCCGGCCCTGATCGGCGAACCGGGCGTCGGCAAGACGGCCATCGTCGAGGGCCTCGCCCAACGCATTGTCGAGGGCGATGTCCCCGCCCCGCTGCTCAACAAGCGCGTCTTGAAACTGGACGTCGGCTCGCTGGTCGCCGGGACGATGTACCGCGGCCAGTTCGAGGAACGCCTCAAACGGGTCATTGACGAGTTGAAGTCCACCGGCTCGATTCTTTTCATTGACGAGTTCCACATGCTGGTCGGGGCCGGATCGGCCGGATCGGCCGTGGACGCCGCCAACATCCTCAAGCCGGCGCTCTCGCGCGGCGAGTTGCAGTGCATCGGCGCCACCACCCTGGACGAGTACCGCAAGCATATCGAGTCCGACGCGGCCCTCGAGCGCCGCTTCCAGCCCATCCTGGTCGAGGAGCCCTCGGTCGAGGAGACGATCGAGATTCTCAAAGGCATCCGTAAGATGTACGAGGAGCATCATCACCTGGTCATCTCGGACGAGGCTCTCGAAGCCGCCGCCCGCCTCTCGGCGCGTTACGTCTCCGACCGTTTCCTGCCCGATAAGGCCATTGACCTGATCGACGAATCGGCCTCGCGGGTGCGCATGTACAAGTCCGACGCCGCCCGCTCGGCCAAGGACTTGTACACCCAGTTGAAACAAGTGCGCCAGAATCGTGTCCTGGCGCAGGAGGAAGGCAAGGCCGAGGATGTGCGCCTGTGGGAAACGAAGGAAACCGAACTCAATGAGCAACTGGCGCGCATGAAATCGGGCTGGGACCGCGCCAGCAGCCCCGTCGTCACCGCCGACGACATCGCCGAAGTCATCGCCATGTGGACGGGCGTGCCGGTCATGCAGATTGCCCAGGAAGAGAGCCAGCGCCTGCTGCAAATGGAGGCCGAACTGCAAAAGGCCATCATCGGTCAGGACGAGGCCATCCGCGCCATCTCGAAAGCCGTCCGGCGGGCGCGGGCCGGTCTCAAGGACCCGCGCCGCCCGATCGGTTCGTTCATCTTCCTCGGCCCGACCGGCGTCGGCAAGACCGAACTGACCAAGGCCCTGGCCAAGTTCATGTTCGGCAGCGAGGAAGCGCTCATTCAGTTGGACATGTCCGAGTTCATGGAGCGCCATACTGCCAGCCGCTTGGTCGGGGCGCCGCCCGGTTACATCGGCTACGACGATGCCGGCCAGTTGACCGAGGCCCTGCGCCGCCGCCCCTACTCGATCATCGTCTTCGACGAGGTCGAGAAGGCCCATCCCGAAGTCCACAACATGCTCCTGCAAATCATGGAGGAGGGCCATCTTTCGGATGCCAAAGGCCGCCAGGTGGATTTCCGCAATGCCATCATCGTCATGACCACCAACGTCGGCGCCGAGGAGATTCGCCGTCAGACTGCCCTGGGCTTCAAGTTGCAGCGCGATGAGAAGACCGAGGAAAAGCTCAGTTACGAAGAGATGCGCAAGAAACTGACCGAACAGTTGAAGCGCACCTTCCGCCCCGAATTCATCAACCGCGTCGACAGCGTGATCGTCTTCCGCTCGCTCAACCGCGACGACATCCGCCGCATCGTCGGCCTCGAACTGACCAAGGTGACCGAGCGCCTGGTCGAACACAACGTCACCCTCACGGCGACCGAAGCCGCCCTCGAACTGCTGGCCCAGCAAGGCTACGACCCGGAGATGGGCGCCCGCCCTCTGCGGCGCGTAATCCAGAACAAGGTCGAGGATCCGCTCTCGGATGGGCTGCTGGCCGGCGAGTTTCAGGAGGGCGACACCATCGAGATCGAAGCCGAGGGCGAAGAAATCGTCCTGCGAGCGGTTTCGACCGACAGAGAAACAAAAAAGAAAGAAAAGACGCCCGAAGCAGTGGCGTAACCGGCGCGATCGGTATTTGGAGACATTTTATGGGCAAACATCAAGGCGAAATAGCCACACTGGCGGGCGGTTGTTTCTGGTGTCTGGAGGCGGTCTTCGACGAACTCCAGGGGGTGCAATCGGTGACGTCGGGCTATTCGGGCGGCCACCTTCCCAACCCCACCTATCATCAAGTTTGTGACGGCGAGACCGGTCACGCCGAGGTGGTGCAGGTGACCTTCGATCCTGCCCGGCTTTCGTACCGCGACCTGTTGACCGTCTTCTTTACTATTCACGACCCGACCACGCTCAACCGTCAGGGCAATGACGTCGGCACCCAGTATCGCTCGGCGATTTTCTACCACAACGAGGAGCAGAAGCGCGTCGCCGAGGAGGTGATGGGCGAGATCGAGGCCTCCGGCATCTGGGGCGCGCCGCTGGTTACCGAACTCCAGCCTTTCGAGGCCTTCTACCCGGCCGAGGACTATCATCAGGAGTATTTCAAGAAGAATCCCTGGCAGCCTTACTGCCGGGTGGTGATTGCGCCCAAAGTGGCCAAGTTCCGCCAGGCGTTTGCCGCCAGGTTGAAGTCGTAGGGCGGAAAGTCATGCTGCGTAACAGCCTACCCTGATTGATGCGCTACGCTGAGCTGTCGCTTTGGGCGGGGAAAACCGTCCACGAATAGCACGAATATCGTCACGAACTTGTGCTGAGTTTATCGAAGCATGCTCGAATACAACGAGCGCGCAGGTCATGAAAGCGCTTTGGCAGGTGGGGCGCATTCGTGAATTCGTGGCCAGCATTCGTGGACGGTCTCTGCATCACCTGAGGGTAGGCAGTTGCCATGCTGCTGCAAAACACGCTTCGAGGCTGCCGGGTGAGGCGGCCTCGAACTGGTTTTTGGCGCGCCGCCCTCGAAAGGGACGACTTGGGGTAAACTTGACCGGATGGACTCTGTTCTCACTCCCGCCTTTTTCATCGGCCGCGTCCCGGTCTATGGTGATGCCCTGCTCGCTCCGATGGACGGCTTCTCCGACTGGCCTTACCGCTCCATCTGCCGCGGTCTGGGCGCGGCGTTGTGCTACACCGAATTCGTCAAGGCCGAGTTTGTGGGGATGGCCTTCGAACCCATGCAGCCGCGCCTGGCTTTCGAGGAAGACGAGCGGCCGGTTGTGATTCAACTCTATGGCAACGACCCCGACGAATTGCTGCGCGCCGCCCTGCGCGTCCAACAGAAACGCCCCGACGCCATCGACATCAACCTGGGCTGCCCGGACCGGCGCGTGAACCAGGGCGGGGCGGGCGCGGCCCTCCTGCGTCAGCCGCTCAAGGTGGCGCGCATTTTCCGCAAATTGAGCGCCGTTCTGGACGTGCCGCTGACGGCCAAGATTCGCCTGGGCTGGGACGATTGCCGCAATTACCGCCTGATTGCCCGCATCCTGGAGGAAAACGGGGCGGCGGCGATCGCCGTCCATGCCCGGACGCGCGAACAGGGCTACGGCGGGGCAGCCGACTGGGACGCGCTTGCCGAGGTCAAGGCGGCGGTGCGAATCCCGGTCATCGGCAACGGCGACGTGCGCACCGTCGCCGATATCGAGCGGATGAAGAGTCACACCGGCTGCGAGGCGGTCATGATCGGCCGCGCCGCCATCGGCCATCCCTGGATTTTCGCCCGCCTCGACCGGCACCAGGTCCCGCCCGAAGCGGTCCGCCAGATAATTCACCGTCACCTGCAGCGCAATCTGCAATTCTATGGGGAACGCAAGGGGCTGCTCTGGTTCCGCAAGCACGCCCTCCAATATCTCAAGTCTCAGAACATCCCGCGTCCGGTGCGGACGCAAATCCTCCAGCAGACCGAGGCGCGGGCCTTTCTCGAGCGGCTTGACGCCGCCTTTTCCCCGCTTCTGTAATCCAACTCCTGGGCTGCAAACTTTGCGCGGGCGCGCAGGCCCCGCGGGGGGCCAAATCTGAGTATAATGTAACCGGTTACACCAATTCCTTCCAGGAACGATCCTATGTTCAAGAACAAGACCCTTCTCAATCTCGTTTTCCTTTGGCTGGCCTGGGTGTTGATCGTCATCGGCTATCAAGCCTGGGCGGGGGCAAGGATGCAGCCCAAACGTCCCGATTACGCCCGGCCGTTCTGGACTCCTCACGAGACCACCGCCCTGGCCCAGGCAGGCAAACCTTACCTGCTCGAACCGTTCATGAACCAGCAAGTCTGCTGGGATTCGGAGTTCTATCTCTCGATTGCGGTTGCCGGTTACGAAGATCCGCTGGTCACCAAGGCCCAGGTCAACCTGAATCAATTCGACGCTGACCCGCTGAACGACTATCAGCGCAACATGCGCGCGATTCCGCTCAGTTATGCCTTCTTCCCTTTCTACCCGGCCATGATCTGGCTGTTCATCTGGCCGCTGAAACTGTTGGGGATGAACGCCATCGCGACGGCGACGTTGGCGGCCGTTGTCGTCTCGGCGCTGGGAGCGCTGGGCGGGATGATTGCCCTCTACGACCTGGCGCGCGGCGAGTTGGAGGACTCCGGCGCCTGGCGGGCCGCCTTCTATCTGATCATCTTCCCAAGCGGCTTTTTCCTGACGATGGTGTATACCGAGGGGCTGTTCGTGGGGCTGGCGTTCGGCTCGCTGGCGCTGCTGATGAGGCGCAAATGGGTCTGGGCGGCGATTCTGGCCGTTTGCGCGGCCCTGACCCGTTCGGTGGGCGTGGCCCTGGTCGTCCCGATGGGCATGATTCTCCTGCGCGAGGTGGGTCTGCGCCATCTGAAAGCGCTGTTGACGCCCCCCTACCTCGGCAAAGTGGGCCTGACCCTTTTGCCGCTGGTGGCCTTTCTGGCCTGGAAGGTCTCTCCGCTCGGCCAAACCTTCGACATCATCCAGGCCGCCTGGTTTGGGCGCGGTTTCCTCGAATTGGGCAAGTCATGGGACAGTTGGAAGTACGCCTTTGACCAGGCCTTTCACAGCGGCGGGCCGAGCATGGCCTATCACATGATGGAGATGTTCTTCTCGGTCGTGGCGCTAGCGGCCTGTGCTTTCACCTTCAGGCGGCATCCTGAAATCACCCTCTTCAGCCTGACGGTGATCCTGTTTGCGCTGTTCAGCGGCGACATCCAGGGAATGTACCGGTATGTGCTGGCGGCGCCGTCCCTATTCCTCTTCTTGAGCAAACTGGGCCGCAACGAGGCCTTCGACCGGGCTTGGACGATAGCCAGTTTGCTGCTCATGGGCATCAACGCCTATCTGTTTGCCATGGACATGTGGGCAGGGTAAATGAGCGAACGGCGGTCGCTGCATCGAGCGGCCGCCGTTTTTTGGCAGCGTGCGTTGAGAGCGCCTGACTTTAGCGCAGGAACCCCAGCGCCTCGTCCAGTTGGCGCTCGTCGAAGCCGACCAGGATTTTGCCGCGGATGTTGAACGTGGGCGTGGTCTCGTTGCCGCCTGCCCAGGCGCGCACACGGGCGGCGGCCTCTCGGTCGCGGGTGATATCAATCTCCACGTACTCGACCCCGCGCGACTCGAAATAGACGCGCGCCCGCCGGCAGCCCGGGCACCACGAGGTGCAATACATCACCACCTCCGCCTCGGGCGCGGACCCCGCGCCGGTCAGCGGGCGCGCCGCGGCCCAGGCCGCCGCGGCGGGGTCTACCTCGCCCAGGACGCGCAGCAGTTCATCGTTGTCCGGCTGGGTATCAATATCGTAAATTTTGGCCCAGCGCAAGATGCCGCCCTTATCCAGCACGAAAATGGCGCGCTCGGCATAACCCTCGCGGCGCAAGACTCCGTACTTTTTGGCGACTGCGCCGTGCGGATAGAAGTCGCTCAGCAGCGGGTAGGTGATGCCGCCCAGACTCTCGGCCCAGGCCTTCAGGCTCGGGACGCTGTCCACCGAAAGACCCAGCACGTGGGTCTGCATCCCCTCGAACCGGTCGAGCAGGACCTGGTAGGAGGGGATTTGCGCCGTTCAGACCGGCGTCCAGGCCAGCGGGAAGAAGGCCAGGACGACATTGCGGCCGCGCAGGTCGCGTAGACGAACGGGGCGGTCGAGGTGCGAGGGGAGGGCGAAGTCGGGGGCCGGTTTGCCGATTTTGGGGGTCATGCGGATAAGTTTATCACAAGACCGGAGAGACCAGGCTTCTTAAAGAAACCCGGTCTCTCTTGCTCTCTGTTACGGGAAAATCTCCTCCGCCCGGTCGCGTTTGCGGCGCAGCGACCAGTACCCGCCGCCGAGCAGGAGCAGGGAGAGCATGACCAGGGCGTTGTAGCCGCCGCCCATGTTGAGCGGGTCGGTGGCGCCGAGGGACAGCAGATTAATCCAGCCCACTAACAGGAAACCGCCGATCAGGTTGAGGCGTTTAGCAAGCACCACACGGCGCCAGCGCG
>CALGPL010000067.1 GCA_937960595.1 uncultured Anaerolineales bacterium
AGATTGGTTTGATAAACGTCACAGAATCTTTGATTTCGGCGAAGTATGTTGACTAATAGAGAAACGTTCATCTTTTCATCCGCGTTGATCTGTGGTTTATGAGAATTACCGAATGGTTTCTTGAAAGTTTAAATCACTTCAATAATAGGGATGATTGCCCGCCGGTTCTCTTTTGCTACGAAAAATCTGTCGATTGGTCAAATGCCAAAATGTGGACATTACCAGGGAAGAAGGTTGTTCTGACAATCATTTTGAGATATACTTGCTCTAATTTCTCACCCCTCACTTTTTGACTCAGAGGAGACCTTATGTACGACTCGAATCTGTCCTATTCCCCTCCCCCGCCAACCGAACCGCCCGTCGAACCTGTGCCTGAGAAGCACTCTACGCTGGGCATCCTCTCGTTCGTCCTGGCGATCCTTTCCATGCTGATCATCTGCTTCGATCTGGTGCTGGTTTTCTCTTTGAGCGGCGGCCTCACGGTGAATCAATCCTATGGATGGATTGATACCGTCCTTTCCTGCCTGGGCGGGATCACGGCGCTTGTGGCTCTTGGCCTGGGCATCGGCGCGGTGACGCAAAAGAATACCAAGAAGATCTTTGGCATCTTGGGAATCGTCTTCAGCGCCTTGTTCTTGCTGGGATATTGCGCCATCATTGGCGTCAATCTGGTCAACGTCATGGCAAACATGTGACGATCCGCTCGACCCTAACCGCCCCGGCGCTTGTCCGGGGCGGTTGGTTTTACAGATACTTTTCCTCGATCTCCTGCCAGGTTTCGCCTTCCGGTAAACGCAGGGAGTCGGCCAACAGGGGGTGGACGCGGCCGATCGCCTCGGCCACGCGCCGGGCGACGCGGCGCATCGAGAAGTGAGCATTGGGCGCGGCCCGCAGACGACAGAAGGCAAAGGCTTCTCGCAAATTGAGTGTGAACAATACCCGCCGGTGAAAGCCGTTGGGGACGAGATAGGCGGCCACGGGTGGGTTCCAGGCGGCCAGTTGCTCATAAGCCTCGGCAGCCGCCTCCATCGCTGCCCGGTAGGGGGCCTCGAATCCGGCCTCCACGATCCGGCGCGGGACGGCGTAGCCCAGCCGGGCCGTCAGCCCCTGGGGCGTCTGGCTCATCATGCGGTGGCGTTTGAATTCGGCATAGGCGCCGTTATCGAGAATCAGATCGAAGGTGTAGGTGGTGTGTTCCAGTTCGCGCAGGGGGGTATCGTGTTCGCCGAGACGGCCGAGGAGGACCTCGGCCAGTTTTTTCCTTTCGTCCATGGGCGCGGCGCGGACGGTCTCCAGCGCCTCGCGGAAGGACATCTCGCCGAAACGGAAGAGCGCCGCCGCCAGCACCTTGGTCTCGCCTTCTGGGTCGTAATCGTGGAGGACACACCAGTCGTCTGTGGTTGGTTCGGCGCTCATCCGGCCGACGATTTCCAGCCGGCTGAAATCTTCGGCGGTTTCTTTCAGGTAAGGCAAGGCATCGGCGTACTTGACCAGGGTGGGGACCTCGGCCTGGGCAACGCGTTTCACCTCCTCGCCGATCTGACGCACCTCGGCCAGCGGATGAGACAGCATTTTGCAAATGGCGTGCTCCAGGACGCGGGCGTTGGCGGTCACGCCCAGGTTGGCGAGCGAGGCGGCCGGCAGCAGGAAGCGGCAGGCATCCACATACTGCGAGCGGATGCGCCGGTCGTAGGCCTCGTCCGGTTCGCCCTGCTGAGGCGGGATCTGTTTCTCGACCAGCGCTTTGACCGGCGGCAGAGATTGCGCGTAGGTATCAAACAGCAGGCGGCAGGTCCGCGTGTAGAGGCCGTGCAGGGGGTGGCCGTCCAGTTCGGGCGGGGTGAAGAAAGCCTGCGGGTCCCATTTCTGGTAGCGGGTGGATTTTTCCGTGTAGGAGGCCAGCCGGTTCGATTCGATGCATTCGACCGCCAGCCGGCTGACGTTTTCGATGGCGATGTGCAAGACGGCGTGTTCGGCCACCGAGGCGTGGCCGTAGCCCACCACCCATTTCTCATGGAACTGGGCCGCTTTTGCCTCGTTCAATTCGGCGGCAATTTCACGAAAGGATTCGGGCGAGCGGGAGGTCTTGGCAAAGGCGACGGCAATGGTTTCGGGAGAGAGTTCTTTGGGGGAGAGGAGGTAAATTCGGCGGTTAGACATGGGCGAACTATAGACGAAAACGCCCCAGGAGTCAACCGGGGCGGGGAGATGCTGACAAAATCTTTCGGGTTTGGGCGATGTCGGCCTGGATCTGGACCAGGAGGGCTTCCACCGAGGGGAATCTCTGCTCGCCGCGCAGCCGCGCAATGAATTCCAGGCGCACTTCCTGACCGTACAGGTCGCCGGAGAAATCGAGGAGATGGGTCTCCACGCTGACGGTCTGACGGCTGGGCGTGAAGGTCGGGTTGATGCCGATGTTGGTGGCGGCGGCGAAACGCTCCCCGCCCACCCAGGCCCAGGTGGCGTAGATGCCGTTGGCCGGGATGAGTTTTTCCGGCGGGATTTGCAGGTTGGCGGTCGGAATGTTGATATGCCGGCCGCGCCCGTCGCCGTGGACGATGGGGCCGCGCAAGGCGTAGGGGTAGCCGAGCAGACCGGCGGCTTCGGTGACCTCGCCGGCGGCCAGGACGGCGCGGATGGCGCTCGAGGAGATGATCTTCTCTCCCTGGCGCACCGCCGCGAAGGTCTCGACCGTGTAGCCGAGGCGCTGACCGATTTCGGCCAGGCGGGCGGCGTTGCCTTCGCGGCCGCGGCCGAGAGCGAAGTCGTAGCCGATGAGAAGATGGCGCAATCCGAGGGCGGGCGCCAGGCGGCCCATGAACTTCTCGGCGCTCTCGGCGGCCAGGGCCAGGCTGAAGGGCAGGGTGATGACCGCCTCGATGCCCAGGGAGGTCAGGAGTTCGGCTTTTTCGTCGGGCGGGGTCAGATAGGCGAAGTTCGTTCGTCCGCCCAGGACGACGGCCGGATGCGGATGGAGGCTGAGCACGACTGCCGGACAGCCTGCCGCGTGCGCTCCCTCCACCAGGCGGGAGAGCAGAGCGCGGTGGCCGCGATGGACGCCGTCGAAGATGCCGATCGTCAGCCAGGTATTTTCGAGGCGCAGGCCGTCGAGGGAACGGTAATGAGGCATGTTGGTTTCCAGGAAGGAAAGAGGAAGGACACAAAGGGGAAGCGAGAGCAGGTTGTGGGTGGCGGCTGTGGCGGTGATTGCCCAGACGTTCTTTCGCCGCTTCCGGTTCTCGTTTCCGATTTTGTGTCCTTCGCGTCGTGAGGTGGATGGTTCAGGAAAAGAACACTTTCTTGGGTTGCCACTCGGGGGAACCATCTTCGCCGGTGGCCAGGTCCATGATGGCGATCAATTCGCCGGCCATCGAGACGCCGCGCACCAGGCCGGGCTTGGAATCGGGGACGGCTTTGACGCGGTGGCCGTGTTTGACTTCCTCGACCTCGTCGGGGTTGAGTTCGACGGCCGGCCATTCGGCCAGCGCCTCGGCGGCCGGGATCAGGTACTGATACCAGTTGCCGGCGACGAAGGCCTCCTGGAGTTTGCGCAGGGGGACGGCGTCGCGCAGGCTGAAGCGCCCCGACTTGGTGCGCCGCAGGCCGACCAGGTACGCCCCGCAGCCGAGGGCCGCGCCGACGTCATTGGCCAGCGAGCGGACGTAAGTACCCGACGAGCAGTGGACGTCGATGACCACTTCGGGCGGCGCCCATTCCAGGACTTCGAGGTGATAGACGGTGATCTTGCGCGGCTCGAGTTCGACCTGCTCTCCCTGGCGGGCCATTTCGTAGGCTTTGCGGCCCTGGACTTTGACGGCCGAGTAAGGCGGAGGGGTTTGCTCGATTTCGCCGACGAAGCGCTGAAGCACTTCCTCGAACTGGGCCTCGGTCACGTTGACGGGGGCGCTCGCCTGACGGGTGAATCGTCCGTCGGCGTCGTAGGTGTCGGTGGTGCTGCCGAGGCGCAGGATGGCCTGGTAACGCTTGTCGGAGGCCGAGACGAATTCGCTCAGGCGCACCGCCGGCCCGATCAGGATCACCAGCACGCCCGAAGCGCGCGGATCGAGGGTGCCGGTGTGGCCGGCGCGGCGGATTCCGGTCCCTTTGCGGATGATTTCCACCACGTCATGAGAGGTCATTCCTACCGGTTTGTCCACCACCAGGATGCCGGAGACGGCGTTTTTGATATCTTGGCTTTCCATGTTTGCAATTCCTCCTGAGGAAACTGACCGCGGCGCGCCGGTGGGGGCGCGGGCGGATTGATTACGGGTGATTGAGCGCCCGCTGGGTGAGGCGCAGGACGCGTTCCTGGACCTCGGCCAAACTGCCGCGCACCTCGGCCCCGGCCGCGGCGCGGTGCCCGCCGCCGCCGAACTGCCGGGCGATCTGGGCCACGTCGACGTACGGCTTCAGCCCCCGCCAGGAAACCTTGACATGTTCGCTGTCCTGTTCGACAAAAATGATGGCCACCTCGCTCTCGTCGATCGAGGAGACGACGGTGATGAGATCGGCGTCGTCGCGGCCGGAATAGCCGCTTGCCTGGCGATCGGCGAGGGTCAGGGAGGTGTAAACGATGCCGTTGCTGCGCTGCAGGCGCGAGAGGCCTGCCCCCCAATAGCGGGCGGCGGCAAAAGTCCGCCGTACCAGGCTGCGGAAGTAGAGTGCGCTCATGTCCACGCCTAGTTCGAGCAGGTCGGCGGCCTGGCGCAAGACTTCCGGGGTGGTGCTGGAGGTGCGGAAGCCGAGCGTGTCGGTCACCAGGCCGGTCATCAGGTTGGCGGCGATGGAGGGGGTGATGGTCAGGCCCCAGGCGGGCAGGACGCGGGTCAGCAGAGAGGCGGTGGCGGCCGCAGACGGGTCGATCAGGTTGAGGCTGCCGAAGGCTTCGGTGGTGATGTGGTGGTCGATGACCAGGTCGGGCCGGCGGCCGGCAGGCAGACTGCCGCCGGTGCGGGCCGCGTCCGAGCAGTCAACGGTGATCACCAGGTCGAATTCGCCTTCCGCTTGAGTGCGGATCTGTTCGGCGCCGGGCAGGTGTTTGAAGGCAGCCGGCAGGCCGTCGCTCAGCACCATCTGGACTTGCTTGCCGGCGTCTTGCAACGCCAGGCCGAGGGCCAGCATCGAGCCGATCGCGTCGCCGTCGGGGCGGATGTGCGAAAGGATCAGGATACGATGGGCGGCCTGGAGTTTTTCTCGAATGGCGGTGTTGAGATCAGTCATTCTTGCGCAAGGAAGCGAGCAGGCGCTCGATGTGGTCGGCGTTCTCGGGGGTGGGGTCCCAGTGGAAGCGCAGGCGGGGGAAGACGCGCAGTTCGATGCGGCTGGCCAGGGCGCGGCGCAGATAGCCGCTGGCATGCTCGAGGCTGGCGAGGACTTCGGCGCTGCGGACGGCGCCCTCGACGGCCGAAACGTAGATGTCGGCGTAGGCCAGTTCGCGGTCGACGCGCACGTCGGTGACGAAAATCTGATGCAGGCGCGGGTCGTGGATCTCCTGGATGAGCAGTTCCGAGAGGTCCTGTCGGATGCGATCGGCGATACGCTGGAGTCTAACTTTGCTTGGCATAATTCGGTAGGGTACTTCCGATGGCTGGGCGCGCTATTCGAGACGGGTCTTTTCCAGAACGTAGCATTCGATCACATCGCCGACCTGGATGTCGTTGAAATTCTTCAGGCCGATGCCGCACTCGAAGCCCTGGCGCATTTCGCGCACGTCTTCCTTTTCATGGCGCAGCGAGGCCACCTCGCCCTCGAAGACGATGTCCTTGCCGCGCAGCAGGCGCACTTTGCTGTTGCGGCGCACCTCGCCCTCGGTCACTTTGCAGCCGGCGATGCGGTTGCCGCGTGAAAGGGTGAAGACTTGCAAGACGACCGCCTTGCCGATGGCCTTTTCGGTGAACTCGGGAGCCAGCATGCCTTTGAGCGCCTTTTCGATGTCCTCGGTCAGACGGTAGATGATGTCGTAGAGGCGGATCGAGACGCCCTCGGCCTCTGCCAGACGGCGGGCAGAGACTTCGGCCTGCACATTGAAGCCGACGATGATGGCCTGGGAAGCCGAGGCCAGCAAGACATCGTTCTCGCTGACGTTGCCCGTTTCGGCGTACAAAATGTTGATCTTGATCTCGCCCTTGCTGAGATTGTTCAACTCGTTGACGATCGGTTCGAGCGAGCCTTGCACATCGGCCTTCAGAATCAGGTTCAATTCTCTGGCCTGCCCGGCCTGGAAGCGGGCAAACAACTCCTCCAGGCTGGCTTTCTTTTGAGCCATGCTCTCTTTTCTGGCTTTCTCCTGACGCTCGAGGATGATTCGACGGGCTTCGCGTTCCGATTCGACCACTTGGAACAGGTCGCCTGCCGAGGGCAGATCGTCCAGCCCCATGACCGAGACCGGGACGGAAGGGCCGGCTTTCTGGACCTTGCGGCCGCGGAAGTCGAACATGGCGCGCAGGTGCCCAAAAGTCGTCCCGGCGACGACGATGTCGCCCGTCTCGAGCGTCCCGTTCTGGACCAGGAGGGTGGCCACCGGTCCCTTCGATTTGTCCAGTTGGGCCTCGATGACCGTGCCGATCACCGCGCCCTTGGGGTTGGCGCGGATGTCGCTGTTGTCGGCCACCAGCAGGATGGCCTCCAGCAGGTCTTCGATGCCCTGTCTTTGCTTGGCCGAGACCGGGATGACCATCGTATTGCCGCCCCATTCGTCTGGCACCAGGCCGTTTTCGCCGAGTTGCTTCTTGACGTTGTCGGGGTTGGCGTTGGGCTTGTCGATTTTGTTGAGCGCCACGATGATCGGGACGCGGGCGGCCTTGGCGTGGGCGATGGCTTCTTTGGTCTGGGGCATCACGCCATCGTCCGCGGCGACCACCAGGACGACGATATCTGCGCCCTGGGCGCCGCGAGCGCGCATGGCGGTGAAGGCGGCGTGGCCGGGCGTATCCAGGAAGGTGATTTGCCGGCCTTTGAGTTCTACCTGATAGGCACCGATGTGCTGGGTGATGCCGCCGGCTTCGCCGGCGGCCACATTGGCATTGCGGATGGCGTCGAGCAGCGAGGTCTTGCCGTGATCGACATGACCGAGGATGGTCACGACCGGCGGGCGCGGAATGAGGGATTTTTCGTCTTCATCGGCAATCATCTGACGCCAGGCCGGCACCTCGCCGCTTTCCTTTTCCTCGCTGGCCGGTTCGCGTTCCAGAGAGGCCTCGAACCCAAATTCGGCGGCGACGATAGCCGCCGTATCGTAGTCGATCGTCTGGTTGATGCTGGCCATCACGCCGTTGTTCATCAGTTTCTTGATAATCTGAATCGGACTGACATCCATGTTCTGTGCCAGGTCGCGTACGCTGATCATGGCAGGAATTTCGATTTTTTTGTGCCCATTATCGCTCATCGTGCACCTCATAATTTCAGAAATATCGCCGCCGGTGGGGGCCGGCCAGCGGTGTGTGTCTGGGAGAGAGCGTGCCTGCTGAGCGAATGGGGGGTGTCAGCCCATAGAGACCTTACCGGTCGGCGCCTTCCGCCTCGTTTTCCTCCGGCAGGGAAGCCATGAATTGCTGGAGGCGTTCGAGATCGGCAGGCGTCAGGTCGATTTTCAAGGCGTGGGCGAGGGATCCGCGCAGACCTCTCTCCCAGCAAGCACGACGGTCATGTAGATACGCCCCCCGCCCGGCCAGTTTGCCGGTCGGGTCGATTTGGACGCCCTCCGGTCGACGCACCAGGCGGATCAGCGCCCGCTTGGGCAGCACGCTTCGGCAGCCCACGCAGGTCCGCTGAGGAATGTGTTTGGGTCGTTTCGCAGTTTTGCCAGACACCTTATTTTCTTTTGACGAGATCTTCCGGTCGCCGGCTCCGTTGCAGGCGGAAGGCTACCAGTCTTCTTCCCAGCCTTCTTCGCCGCGTTTGTGCTTCTTGCGGGCCACGACCTCGCCGCGCTCCTCGTCGAATTCCAAGGCGCGGTCTTTCTTGGCTTTTTTCTTGCCTTTCTTATCTTCAGCGCCGATATCCGCCACGGCAGGCTGGATGGTGATGTTTTCCAGCGAGAACATCTTCTCGAAATCTTCGATGCCGGCCTCTTCGCTGGCCGGGACTGGTTCGACCTCCGTCTCGACGGCGGCCTGTTCGGCGACCGGCGCCTCGGCCGCGGCTTCGAGAGGCGCTTCTTCGACTGGCAGCGCGACCTCCGCCTCGGCGGGTTGCTCTGCCTCCGGGAACGAGATCGATTCGAGGGCGGTCTGGATGGCCTGCATGGCCTTCGGCCCGATGCCGGCCAGTCCCAGGACGCTGTCGCGGTCCAGTTTCATTGCCAGCATCAGGTCGCCGACGGTGCGGTGCTCGGCCTCGGTCAGGATGGCGTAGACGTGCTCGGGCAGGTTGAGGGCGGCCAGGTCGGTCTCGAAGGCGGCGGCCGGAATCTCGGCGCGGGCCGCGCGGAGACGTTCCTCTTCGGCGGCAATTTCGGCGCGCTTCTGCTCCACCGTCCGCCGCTCGACACGGTCAATGAACTGAATCAGCAGGGCATATTCCTCGGGCGTGACCGGCCGTCCCTCGTCCTTCTTGGCCAGGATGGCCTCGATGGCCGCGACGTGCTCGGCCTCCTTTTCGCGCAGCGATTCGAGCGCCGGATCGCTCTGCAGTTTGCCCAGCGCGTCGGCGGCGGCCTCGGTCAGCGACTTGATGTCGATGCGCCAGCCGGTCAGTTTGGCGGCCAGGCGGGCGTTCTGTCCGTCTCGCCCGATGGCCAGGCTCAATTGATCCTCCTGAACCACCACAGTGGCGGTCTTCTCGGCCTCGTTCAGATAGACACCCGAAACGCGCGCCGGGCTGATGGCTTTAGAGATGTAAATCACCGGGTCGGGGTTCCACTCGATGATGTCGATTTTCTCGTCGTGTAATTCCTTGACAATGGCCTGGATGCGCACGCCGCGGATGCCGACGCAGGCCCCCACCGGGTCCACATTCGGCTGGGTGGCCGAGACCGCTACCTTGGCGCGCTGGCCGGGTTCGCGGGCGATGGCCCGAATCTCGACGATGCCGTGATAGATTTCGGGCACCTCGTTCTCGAGCAGACGGCGCAGGAAATTGCGGTGCGAACGCGAGAGGATGATCTGCGGGCCGCGCGGGCTGTCTTTGACTTCCAGGATGATCGCCCGTACCCGGTCATGCACTTTGAAGCGCTCGCCCGGAATCTTCTGATTGGGCGGCATGATGCCCTCGGCTTTCATCTCCAGCCCGATGGTCACGCCCTGCGTCATGCTGACGGCCTGAACCACGCCGCTGATGATTTCGCCGATCTGTTTGGCGTAATAATCGGTCTGAACCTGGCGCTCGGCTTCGCGGATGCGCTGCTGGATCACCTGGCGGGCCGTCTGGGCTGCCACGCGTCCGAAATCTTTGGGCGTCGACTCGACAATGACCATGTCGCCCACATTGGCCTCCGGGTTGATCCGCCGTGCCTCTTCGAGCGAGACCTCCGTGCGCTCGTCTTGAACCTCTTCGGCCACCTCTTTTTCGGCGTAGATGGTGACCCGGCCTGTCTCGGGGTCCACCTTGGCTTCGACGTGCTGGGCGTTCGAGGCATTGACCGCCCGCCGGTAGGCCGAGACCATGGCCGACTCGATCGCCGCCAGGATGACCTCTTTGGGCAGTTGTTTCTCTTCCAGGACTTCGTTGAAAGCCAGCGCAAAGTCGTTCTTCATTCTCTCTTGCTCCGTCGGGATTTACAAGCAGAAAAGTGGGGGCTGCCCACTTTTCGGTGCGTGCGGTATCGGGTTACGAACGGCCCAGATTCTAGCACACAAGCGGCAGATGTGCAAGGTATAATCGCCGGCATGACACAACGCGATCTCATCAAAGCCGCTCTGTGCGGCGAACCCTCCTACGTCTGGCGGGCCGGACAGCAGCGCCGTTTGGAGATGATCGTTCGCGCGGCTGGCGCGCGGGTCGGCGGGCGGATTCTGGAGAACGGCTGCGGCGTCGGCATGTACCTCGAGCGCCTGCAGACCCTGGGCGGGCGGGCCTTTGGACTGGAATTCGACTTCGACCGCGCCGCCCAAGCACGCCGCCGCGCCACAGCAGTCGTCAACGCCGCCGGCGAGAATCTGCCCTACCCGGCCGGGACCTTCGACCTAGTGCTCAGCCACGAGGTCCTCGAACACGTCCAGGACGACCGGCGCTCGCTGGAGGAGATCGTGCGGGTGCTCAAACCGGGCGGACGGCTGATTCTGTTCGTTCCCAACCGGGGCTACCCGTTCGAGACGCACGGCATCTATTGGCGCGGAAAGTACAGGTTCGGCAATATCCCGCTGGTCAACTATCTGCCGCGCCGCTGGCGGGACAGGCTTGCTCCGCACGTGCGCGTCTACTCGCGACGTGACCTGACGCGCCTGTTTGCCGGTCTGCCGGTTCGCTTTGTCGAGCGGACCGTCATCTTCGGCGCTTACGACAACCTCATTGCCCGCTTTGGCCCGGCAGGAAAAGCCCTGCGCGCCATCCTGCAATTCCTCGAGAAGACGCCCCTCAAGGGGCTGGGACTTTCGCACTTCTGGGTGGCGGAGAGACTCTAGCCGTCCTTCACAGACGCCTTCTTTCGGCGATTGCAATGTCAAAATGCCCTTGTTGTCTCCGTCTGCCTGGCAAAAGAAATCAAATGTGGATCGCGCTGCCCTCCGCCGCGTGCGCCGCTTCCATCAGCGTCTCCGAAAGCGTCGGGTGGGCGTGGACGTTGCGGGCAATCTCGGCCGGCGTCAGTTCCATCATGCGCGCCAGGGTCAGTTCGGGCAGCAACTCGGTCACTTCGGGGCCGACCAGCGTGGCGCCCAGAATTTCGCCGTATTTCTCATCTACCACCAGTTTGACCCAGCCGCCGTAATCGCCCAGGCCGAGCGCCTTGCCGTTGGCCTGGAAGGGGAAGCGCCCCACCTTGACGGTGTAGCCGCGTTCCCGCGCCTGCGCCTCTGTCAGCCCAAAGGAGGCCACCTGCGGCGAGCAGTACGTGGCGCGCGGCATCATCTCATAGTCCAGTTTGACCGTCTCGTGCCCGGCGATGTTTTCGGCGCAGACGATGCCCATCGCCGAGCCGACGTGCGCCAGCATCAGTTTGCCGGTCACGTCGCCGATGGCCCAAATGCCCGGCACATTGGTCGCCATGCGCTCGTCAATCTGGATGAAGCCGCGCTCGTCCACCTGGACGCCGACTTCCTCCAGCCCCAGACCTTTCGAGTTCGGGCGGAAACCGACCGCCACCAGCGCCTGTTCGGCCTCGAGGGCTTTCATCTCGCCGCCCGCCGAAACGGTCACGCGGA
>CALGPL010000068.1 GCA_937960595.1 uncultured Anaerolineales bacterium
GGGGCGCGGCAAATCCCGTCGACGCCTCTTTGAATAAGACGAGTCCGGGTGGGCTCGTTTTTGTCTGCTCCGGTTCCCCCGCGAGGGGGGCGCGGCAGGTTTCGACGGCGGACGGCGCGAAAAATGGGGGAGAGATTGACCGGTGCAACGCTCGAATATGCTCTATAATTCAAGGTGATGAAAAGGATCCTCCCCGGAAAATTTCGGCTGCAAAAGCGCCAGCCAGAAGATTTCCTGGAAAAGATCGTTCGGGCTAGTCCGACGGCGATCACGGTCTTCGATCGGCTGGGACGGATCGTGTATGCCAGCGCGCAGGCGGAGAGGCTTCTCGGGCTGGTCAGGAACAAGTTCCCGGCGGCGGGCTATCAAGAACCTGCCTGGCAGGTGACGGACGAACGGGGCAGCCCTCTTCCGGAAGCGGAGCAACTTTTCCGGCGGGTCCTGCAGAGCCGTCAGCCGGTCTATGATTTCATCTATGCTATTCAGTGGCCGGACGGGCGGCGAGTTGGGCTGTCGGCCGATGCCAGTCCGCTCCTGGATGAGAAGGGGGAGGTGGAAGGCGTCATTGCGACGCTGAAGGACATTACTGCCTCGCGGCGCGTCGAGAAGGAGTATGACGACACCCGCAAGCGTTTACAGGTCTTGCTCGATGCCGCTCCTTTTGGCGTCCACCAATACGAATTGCAGCCAGACGGCCGCCTGATTTTTGTGGGGGCCAATCGCTCGGCAGATCGAATCTTGGGGATCCGGCACAAGCGCCTGATTGGCAAGACAATCGAGGAGGCTTTCCCGGCGCTGGCCGAAAGTCCGATCCCCAATGCCTACCGGCTCGTGGCGCAGACCGGTAAACCGTTCGAGCAGGAGCAGATCGAATATCGTGACCGGCGAATCTCGGGCGCGTTCGACATCGTTGCGGTCCAAACCGATCCCAACCGCATGGCGGTCTTCTTCCGGGATATCACCGACCGCAAGCGTTCGGACGAGCAATTGCGCGAATCGCAGCAGATGTTGCGCCTCATCCTGGACACGATTCCGGTGCGCGTCTTCTGGAAAGACCGCGACCTCAAGTACCTGGGAGCCAATCGGCCTTTTGCGCTGGATGCAGGGCTGCAATCGCCAGAAGAGTTGATCGGCAAGGACGATTACCAAATGGGATGGGCGCCACAGGCCGATCTGTACCGGGCCGACGATCTTGCCGTCATTCAGAGCGGCAAGCCGAAATTGAATTACGAGGAGCCGCAGACGACGCCCTCCGGCGATTTGATCTGGCTGCGCACCAGCAAAGTACCGTTGATCGATTCGCGCGGACAGGTGCGCGGCGTGTTGGGAACCTACGAGGACATTACTGACCAGAAGCGGGCCAGCCAGGCTTTGCAGCGCCGCTTGAAGGAATTGACCGTCCTGCATTCGGCGGCTACTGCCAGCGTCGAGGCAGAAACGATCGATGACTTGATCACGCGCATCACCCACCTGATCGGCGAGACGCTCTATCCGGATAGTTTTGGGGTTGCCCTCCTGGATGAGCAGCGCCAGGGATTGGTGCCACATCCTTCTTATCAGCATCGCGCTCCCGAAGTCAACATACCGTCTTTGATTCCTCTTGGGGAGGGCATTGCCGGCTGGGTGGCTGCCCATGGCCAGCCGATTCTCGAGCCGGATGTCAAAAAATCCAAACACTATATCGGCCATGATCCGACGACGCGTGCAGAATTATGCGTGCCGATTAAAGTCGGCGAGCGCGTGATCGGCATCATCAACGCCGAGAGTTCGCAGATAGGATTTTTCTCGGATGCGGATGAACGTTTGCTTTCTACCATTGCCAGCCAAATGGCGGTCAGCATCGAGAAAATGCGTCTCCTGGAAGCCGAACGTTTGCGCCGCCAGGAAGCGGAGACCTTGCGCAAGGCGGCCGAAATAGTCTCCTCCTCGTTGGATTTGCACACCGTCCTGGATTCCATTCTCGATGCGCTTCGGCAAGTTGTCCCATATGATAGCGCCAGTATCTTCCTCCAGGAGAAAGATACTCTGCGCCTGACCACCGCCCGCGGATTCGAAGCCCCTGAAAAGATCACGGGAGAGGTCTTCCCGGCCGGTAATGAACTCATCCACCAGATCGGTCAAACAAAACGGCCTCTTATCCTCGCCGATGCGCAGCAGGATGACCGCTATGAGAAATGGGGAAATGCGACCCACGTTCATGGCTGGATGGGCGTGCCTCTCATCGTGCGGGACGAGGTGATCGGTTACATCACCCTCGACCATCACCAGCCGAATGCTTACGATCAGGAATCGGCCGCCCTGGCTCAGACGTTTGCCCAGCAGGCCGCCATCGCCCTGGACAATGCCCGCCTGTATCAGGAGGCCGTGCGTTCTTCGGAGCGGAGCGCCATTTTGCATCAGGCCAGCCAGGAAATTGCCAGCGCCGGTCAGGACCCGGAGCAGGTATACGAAGCAGTTCATCGGGCAACTTCGCGGCTCATGCCGGCCGAGGCGTTTGTCATCACCCTGCTCGATGAGACCCGCCAGGATGTGGATGCGGTCTATCTGATGGATAAGGGTGGACGCTGGCCAGGGATGCGCTTCGATCTCAAACACAGTCTTTCGGGGCAAGTCATTGCCAGCGGTCGCTCCATTCTGGTCAATGATCTGGCCGCACAGGAACAGCCGCCCGGTATCCATTTTGGAGAAAGCGAGGAGGTCCGCTCGATTCTGGCCGTCCCCTTGCAATCGGGGGACAAGATCATCGGCATGTTGTCCACTCAATCCTACCGGCCCGGCGCTTACGATTCCGAAGACCAGGCTTTGCTTGAAATGCTGGCAGCCCACGCCACGGTGGCGATCGAGAATGCCCGCCTGTATGCCGAGATGCTCGAAGGATTGAAGGAACTCGAGGCCGTTGACCGGATTTCGAGCATCTTGCGCCTGGCCGAGACCGTGGACGAAATCCTGCCGCGCTTTTTGGACGAGACTCTCGAACTAATCGGCAGCGGCTCGGGGCGCATCGAATTGTACGATCCGGAGAGACACGACTTGATCCGGGTCTTCTCGCGCGGCTGGCTTGCTCAAATCCCTATGGCTGCTATGAAACCAGGAGAGGGGCTTGCCGGGACGGTCTTCCAAACGGGCGAAGCGTTGGTCTCGAGGGAGTTCGCCTCTGACCCGCGCCTGAGCGAAGAGATGCGCGCCCAGATTCCGGCGGGTTGGGGAGGGGCATGCGTGCCCATCCGCACGTCGCAGGCAGTGCTTGGAGTCCTGTTCATTTCGTTGCGCTTGCCGCGTCAGATGAGCGAGGAGGAAGTCAATCTGCTCACCACCCTGGCCGACCTGGCGGGGACGGCCATCCACCGCACCACCCTGTACCAGCAGACTCGGCGTCAGTTACAGCGCATGGCTTCTTTGCGGGCCATCGACATGGCCATCAGTTCGATCCTGGATGTGCGCGTCACTCTCGGCATCCTGCTCGATCACATTATGGCTCAGTTGAACGTCGACGCTGTGGATGTCTTGCTGCTCAATCCCCGCTCTCAGACGCTCGAGTTCGCGGCTTCGAGCGGCTTTCGCACCGAGGCCATCCAGCGCACGAGTCTGCACATGAACGAAGGCCTGCCCGGCCGCGTGCTTCAGAAGCGCAAGATCGTGCATATCCCTGACCTTGGAACAAGCGATCTCTTCAAACGGCGGCAGTTGTTGGCCGGCGAGGCTTTTGTCTCTTATATCGGCGCCCCGCTGATTGCCAAGGGACAGACCAAAGGCGTGATCGAGATCTTTCATCGCACTCCCCTCAACCCCGACAGCGAATGGTTGAGTTTTCTGGAAACGCTGGCAGGCCAGGCCGCCATTGCGATTGACAATGCTTCCCTATTCGAAGAACTCCAGCGCACGAACCTGGACCTCTCGCTGGCCTACGATGCCACCATCGAGGGCTGGTCCAAGGCGCTCGACCTGCGCGACCGCGAGACGGAAGGTCACACCCGCCGCGTGGTGGAGATGACACTCGAACTGGCCCGCGCCATGGGCGTCCCCGATGATGAACTGGTTCACATCCGGCGCGGGGCTTTGTTGCACGATATCGGCAAGATGGGCATCCCCGATGCCATTTTGCACAAGACCGGCGCGTTGAGCGAGAAGGAATGGGAGATCATGCGCCAGCATCCCACCTTTGCTTATGAAATGCTCTACCCGATCAGTTACCTGCGGCTGGCGATCAACATCCCCTATTGTCATCACGAACGCTGGGACGGGAGCGGTTACCCGCGCGGTCTAAAAGGCGAACAAATTCCGCTGGCGGCCCGAATCTTCGCCGTGGTTGACGTCTGGGACGCGGTCACCTCCGACCGTCCCTACCGCAAGGCCTGGACGAGGGAAGCGGCGATCGAGTATCTGCAGGAGAATGCCGGCAAGCAATTCGATCCGCGAGTCGTTGAGACATTCCTGAAAATGCTCAAAAACAAATGAAGCCTCAATAGGGGGAGCGGGCCAGACGGCTCAGAAATGGCGATCTACGATGTAATTGGCCAGGGCTTGCAGAGCCTGGTGTTCGGCGCCCGCCGGCATATTTGCCAGGCAAGCCAGGGCGCGCTCGATCGATTGGCGCGCCTCGCTCAGCGCCTGGTCAATGGCCTGGCTGGCGCGCACGGACTGCACCAGCCGTTCCATGTGCTGCGGTTCGGCGCTGTATTCCCCCTCCAGCAGGATGTTCAGATCCGGGTCGTCGGGATGGGTCTCGATGTAGTAAAGGGTCGGCAGCGTAATCAGCCCTTGCAACAGGTCCGAGCCGACCGGCTTGCCGACCTCGGCCTGTTCGCCGGTAAAGTCGAGGATGTCATCGACCATCTGGAATGCCATGCCGAGTTCATAGCCGAACTGGCGCATGGTTTCCACGATGGCCTCGTCTACCGGGCTGATCATGGCGGCGGCGCGGGCGGTCATTTCCATCAGCGAAGCCGTCTTGGCGTAGATGCGCTGGTAATAGTTCTCGCGGCTGACCAGGCCGCGCGCCTGGAATAACTGGGTCAATTCGCCGTTGACGATGGTGGCCAGGGTATCGGCAAACAGTTTCATCAGGGCCAGGTGATCGGTTTCGGCGGCCAGTTTGGCGGCTCGGGCAAAGAGGAAATCGCCGGTCAGGACGGTGGCCGGCGGCGACCACTGGGCGTTGAGGGTCGGGATGCCGCGCCGCAGAAGGGCGCCGTCAATCAGGTCATCGTGGACCAGGGTGGCGGTGTGGAGCAGTTCGACGGCCGCCGCCAGGATGATGATCTTGTCATGGGGAGCGCCCAGCATTCGCCCGCACAGCAGGCCGAGGGTCGGGCGGATGCGTTTGCCGCCGGAAGAGAGCAGATGGTCGAGGGCGGCGCACAGGTCTGGGTGGGCGTCGTTCGCCTGACAATGTAGCAGCGCCTCCACTTCCTGGAGTTCGCGCTGGACGGGGGCAAAGAACGATTGAGCGATCAAAGCGGGTTTTTCCAGCGGAAGAGATGCCCGGCGTTGACTGTCGTCTGCGCCGCGACTTCCTCCGCACGATAAAATTGAATTTCTGCTATTTTATCAGCAATCCGGCCAACAAAGGCAGGTTCGTTGCGCTTTCCGCGCTGCGGGGCCGGGGCCAGGAACGGCGAGTCGGTCTCGATGAGCAGACGGTCGAGCGGCAGGGCAGCGATCAGTTCCTGACGTTCCTTGCGATAGGTGACCGGCCCGGTGACGCCGAGGTAGAAGCCGAGACGAATGGCCTGCTGCGCCGTTGCCAGAGAACCGGAAAACGAGTGCAGCACGCCGGGGCGCTCGGCCAGCGGGTCGTTTCTGGACCTCAGGCCTGCTACCCAGTCCGCGAGCAATTTCAACAGGTCGGCGGCGCAGGGACCGTCGGGGGCGTCGCCTTGTTCTCGCAAGTGAATCACCACCGGCAGGCCGAGTTCGGCGGCCAGGTCGAGTTGCTCGCGCAGGACGCGCTGCTGAAGGTCGTGGGGCGCGGCGTCCCAATAGTAATCCAGCCCGATTTCGCCGATGGCTTTGACTTTGTTACTGGCAGCCAGTTCGCGCAAACCCTCCAACGTGCCGACCTGGAACGTGCCGGCCTCTGTCGGGTGGACGCCGACGGCGGCGAACAGCATCGGGTGGCTCTCGGCCAGTTTAACGGCGGCCCGGCTCGAGGTCAGGGTGATGCCCGGAATGAGAATGCGTTCGATCCCGGCCCGGGCGGCGCGTTCCAGCACGGCGGAGCGGTCGGGGTCGAACTTTTGAAAGTCGAGGTGGCAGTGGGTGTCGGTGAGTCTCAAGGTCGGAAGGTCGGTCGGCTTAAACTTTCAAACCCGCAACTTTCAAACCATCTTGGAGGATGGCCTGCACTTTGTCTTTGTGGGTGGTCTCGCAGTAGACGCGCATGATGGGTTCGGTGCCGCTGAAGCGGATGAGCAGCCAGCCGCCGTCTTCGAGGCGGAATTGGAAGCCGTCCACGGTGACCAGTTCGGTGACGCGCAGCCCGCCGATGGTTTCGGGCTTGGCGGCCAGGATGGCGGCTTCGCGGTCGGCGCGGTCTCCCTTGAAGGGGGTGTCAATGCGGTCGTAGTAGTATTCGGCGCCCAGTTTGTCGAACAGTTGGCGCAGCAGTTCGGTCGGCTTTTTGCCGGTGCGCACCATGAAGTCGAGGAAGTACAGGCCGGCGAGGATGCCGTCGCGCTCGGGGACGTTGCCGCGGAAGGCGTAGCCGCCGCTCTCTTCGCCGCCGATGAGGGCGTTCGTCTCGGTCATCTTGGGGGCGACGTACTTGAAGCCGACGCCCGTCTCGTGCACCGGCACGCCGTACATTTGGCCGAGTTTGTTGAGCATGGTGGTGGTGGAGAGGGTCTTGACGATGTCGCCGCGTTCGCCGCGCACTTCGAGCAGGTAGTAGGCCAGCAGGGCGTAGACGCGCAACTGGTTGATGAATTCGCCGTTTTCGTCGCCGATGCCGCAGCGGTCGGCGTCGCCATCCAGGATGAGCAGGACGTCGGCGCCGTGTTCGCGGGTGGCGCGCAGGCCGACGTCAATGTTGGGGCGGATGGGTTCGGGGCGCTTCATCTCCGGGAAGAGCGGGTTGCGGGTGTTGTGGATTTCGAGGACGCGCGTCTTGCCGCCTTCGAGCAGACGGGTGAAGTAGCCGGCGCCGTTGCCCCACATGGCGTCTACCAAGACGGTCAGGCCGGCGTCTTTGATGGGCTGGAGGTCAATGAGTTTCTGGATGTGTTCGAGGTACGGCGCGGCGGCGTCGAATTTGACGATTTCGCCGGCGGCCTCGGCTTCGGCGTAGGCTTTGCGTTTGACGGTTTGCACGTCTTCGGGGATGAGGGCTTCGATGCGCTTCAGGCCGGCCGGGTCAATCGCGCCGCCGGTCTGGTTGCGGACTTTGAAGCCGTTGTCGGTGGGCGGGTTGTGGCTGGCGGTGATGTTGACCGCGCCGCAGGCTTTTTTCTCCACCACGGCGTAGGCGATGACCGGGGTGGGGGTGGCCTCCTGGGTCAGGTAGACTTTGAAGCCGTTGCCGGCCAGCACTTCGGCCACGGCGGCGGCGAAGTGTTCGCTGGCGAAGCGTTTGTCGTGGCCGACCACGATCCACTTGCCGGCGTGGCCCTGTTCGAGCATGTAGGCGGCGTAGCCCTGGGCGGCGCGGCGGACGTTGTCGAAGGTGTAGTCCTCGGCGATGACGCCGCGCCAGCCGTCGGTGCCGAAGGTGATTTTGAAAGCCATCATGATTTCTCCCGTAAAGTAGATGTTGGTAGGAAATTATAACAGACCGCGCCGTGGTATTTCCTGGAAAGGGGGGAAGTGTTCCTGGTAGAATGGGAGGGTAGGTTGGATGTGCCTGCGATTTTCTTCTGGGCAAGGGCCTTGCGCTTATGTTCATGGAGGAGGCGAGGATGCAGCGGATTTTCGTGGTCACCGGCGCTACTTCTGGCATTGGCCTGGCGGTGGTGGAAGCGCTCGTCCGTCAGGGGGCGTTCGTCATCGGGGTGGGACGCGACCCCGGCCGCGGCGCGGCGTTGGAGGCCCGCCTGGGGGGCGGCGCGCTGCCGGGGCGGGTACGCAGTCTGACCGCCGACCTGGCGCTCCAGTCGGAGGTCCGCGCCCTGGCGGCGGCGGTGCGGGCTGAAGTCGCGGCGGCCGGCAGGGACTGGCTCGACGGGCTGATCAACAATGCCGGCACCTTTACCTTTCATCGTCTCCTGACGGCCGAAGGGTTCGAGAGGCAGTGGGCGGTCAATCACCTGGCGCCTTTCCTGCTGACCCACGAACTGCTCCCGCTGCTTTCTGCCGCGCCGATGGGGCGGGTCGTGACCGTCAGTTCGGGGTCGCATTATCACACCCGCCTGCGCTGGAACGATTTGCAGTTGCGGCGTTTCTACAACGGTTTGCTGGCCTACAAACAGACCAAGTTGTGCAACGTGCTCTTCACCCTCGAACTGCGCCGCCGCAGCCGCGTCCAGGCCTTTGCCGCCGACCCCGGCCTGGTCTTCACCGAGATGGGCTTCAAGGACAACCCCGCCCTCGTGCGCTGGATCTGGGCCCTGCGCCGGCGGAGCGGGATCACGCCTGCGGAGTCGGCGGCCGGGATTGTCTTTCTGGCCACCGAACCGTCGATTCAGACCGCTCCCGAAATTTACTGGCAGCACGGTCGTCCTAAAGCCCCCGATCCGGCCGCGCGGGACCTCGAGTCTGCTCGCCGTTTGTGGGAGATTTCGGCCCGCCTGTGCGGCCTGCAGGAGGGCGCGGCGGTCAACGCGGACGGACCACGCCGCGCCCGAGCCGGACGCGAATCCCGCCGTTGACCAGCGCCAGCGAGGTGTCGAGTTCGAGCCGCATCTGGCCGAGCAGGGCGGCGTTGCTGCACAGAACGGCAACCTGCCAGCCCGGACAGCGGGCGCGCAGGACGTCGCCGAAGCGGGCGTAGAGGTCGCGCAGGTCGCGTCCGCCGCGCAGGCGTTCCCCGTAAGGAGGGTTGGTCACCACCCAGCCGGGCCCCGCCGGCGGTTCGATGGCCGAAACGGCGCGTTGGCTGAATTCGATCTGGTCTGCCACCCCGGCGCGTTCGGCGTTCTGGCGCGCCATTTGGATGGCCCCGGCGTCGCGGTCCGAGGCCAGGATTACCGGCCTCTCTCTGCCTCCTGCCCCCTGTTCCCTGAACACGGAACACTGCTCCCTGAACACCGTCTCGTCATACCCCGGCCAGTCCATGAAGGCAAAGCGCCGCCCGACTCCCGGCGGAATGCCGAGCGCCATCAGCGCGGCCTCGATGGGAATCGTCCCGGAGCCGCAGAAAGGGTCGAGCAGGGGGGCGTGCTGATCCCAGCCGGAGGCCATCAGGATGCCTGCGGCCAGGGTCTCGCGCAAGGGGGCCTTTGCCACCGCCAGGCGGTAGCCGCGCTTGTGCAGAATCGTCCCCGAGGAATCCACGCTGACGGTGAGGCGGTCTTCGGCCAAGCGGACGACAATCAACTGCGGCGGCTGCTCGGATTCTTCGTCGGCTTTGACGAGCGGGGAGGGCTGCCCCAGCCGCTCGGCCAGGGCAGAGGCGAGGGCGCGGGCGACGGCGTCCGAGTGGTACAGTTTCGACTTGCGGCAGGTGACGCGCAGGGCGATGGGCTGACCGGGGCTGAGGAAGCGTTCCCAGGGCAGGCGGGCGGCTTTGGCGCGCAGTTCGTCGAAGTCACGCGCCAGGAAGGGCATGCCCAGGCGGGCCAGGACGCGGCTGGCGGTGCGCAGGTGTAGGTTGGCGCGGTAGAGGGCGGCCAGGTCGCCGTCGAAGCCCACGCCGCCGGCGGCGGTCGGCGGAGAGGCGTCTTCGCCCGAGCGGGCGTCTGGCCCTCGTTCGGCAGACGCATCGGGCGGCGCTTGGCCCAACAGGCCCAGCCTCTGCAATTCCAGGGCTGTCCAGGTTTCCAGCCCCGGCGCGCAAACGGCAAAGTAACGTTCCATATTTCGAATCCGGATGGAGTTTACCACAAGCCGAACTCCTCGCCCTGGCGATCGGTTGCCTGCCGGAAAAACTTCGAGGGGCGTTATAATTCCGCCATGCGCAAATACCTCTATTTCACCGTTTTCATTTCTGGCATGACCACCCTGGCCGGCGAGTTCGGCGCTTCGCGGCTGCTCGGCAACGTCTTTGGGACCTCGAACCTGGTCTGGGCGGCCATCATCGGCCTGATCCTGATTTACCTGACGGCCGGCTATTTCATCGGCGGGCGCTGGGCCGACCGCTCTCCTCATGCGCGGACGATGTATGCCATTCTGGCCTGGGGGGCGTTCACGCTCGGTCTGGTGCCTTATGTTGCCAGTCCGGTTTTGCGCGCCGCAGCCGAAGCCTTCGACACCGTCCAGGTGGGGGTGCTGGCGGGGGCATTCGTCGGCGTGCTGATTCTGTTCACCATCCCGATCACCCTGCTGGGGATGATCTCGCCTTTTGCCATCCGCATCAGTGTCGAAGATCCGGCCCGGGCCGGCAACGTCGCCGGGACGATCTACGGCATCTCGACGATTGGTTCGTTCATCGGCACGTTTCTGCCGACCTTGGTGCTGATCCCGACCATCGGGACGACGCGCACCTTCCTCGTGTTCAGCCTGCTCCTGCTGTGCGTGGCGCTGGCCGGTCTGGGATTGAGCGCCGGGCCGAAGAAGATGCTGCCTTATCTGGGGATGGTGGTTGTCCTGGCGTTGTTGGCTGCCTTTGGGGGCCGCAGCGGCATCAAGCAATCGAGCGGGCAAATCTATGAGACCGAGTCGGCCTATAACTACATTCAGGTGCTGGAGTTTGGCAGCACCCGCTATCTGCGTCTCAATGAGGGACAGGGCGTGCATTCCGAGTACGACCCGACCACCCTCGCCTATGGCGGCCCCTGGCAGCAGTTCCTGGCCGGGCCGTTTTTCTACCCTGGCCGCCAGCCGGAGGACGTCCGGCGGATCGCCATCGTCGGCCTGGCTGCCGGGACGACTGCCCGCCAGGCGGATGCCGTCTTCCCGAACGTGATCCTCGACGGCTGGGAAATCGATCCCGAAATCGTGGCAGTCGGTCGTGAATACTTCGAGATGAACCTGCCCAACCTGAACGTGTACGTTCAGGATGGACGCTGGGGCCTCGAGCACAGTCCCTACACTTATGACCTCATCTGCGTAGACGCCTACCGGCCGCCTTACATTCCCCCGCACCTGACCACCCGGGAATTTTTCCAGATCGCCGCCGACCATCTTGCCCCCGACGGCGTCCTGGTCATCAATGTCGGACGCGCCCCCGGCGACCGCCGGCTGATCGACGGCTTGGCTACAACCCTGCGGACGATTTTTCCGTCAATTTACGTGATGGATGTTCCTGGAACCTACAATTCGATGGTCTATGCGACCCTCCAACCGAGCGACTCGGCGGCGCTGCAGGCCAATACCTATGCCCTGGCCGTCCGTGGCGATGTGCATCCCTTGCTGATCGAGTCGCTCTGGCTGACCTGGTCGAACCTGCAACCGCCTCCGGCGGAGACGATGGTCTTTACCGATGACCGGGCGCCGATCGAGTGGTTGACCAACAACCTGATTCTCAATTTCCTGCTCGAAAGCGGAGTGGAGGTGATTCGCCAATGAAGACACTTCATGCCGTTCTGGGTTGGGGGGTGACCCTCCTCATTCCCGTGGCTTTGGTTTCTCTGAGTCTGCGCCTGCTGTTGACGCCGGTTTTCCTGCACCTCGAGTACCGCCTGCCGGGCTTTCCAGCAGATCAATATGGGTTTAGCCTCGAAGAACGCCTGCACTATGCCCGCTTTGCCCTGGAGTATCTGCTCAACGACGCCGATATTTCCTACCTGGGCGACTTGCGCTTCGCGGACGGCGGTCGGGTCTTCAACGAACGCGAATTGAGCCACATGGTGGACGTCAAGAATGTAGTCCGACCGGCGTTGAAGGCGGGCTGCCTGGCCTGGGGGCTGACGGCGGCCCTCGGTCTGTGGGCCTTCTTCGGCGGCTGGTGGCCGGGGTATGCGGGCGCTGTCCGGCGCGGGGGCTGGCTGACGGTCGGGCTGGTGGCGCTGATCGCCCTCGGTGCGGTGGTCAGTTTCTGGCAGTTCTTCACGCTCTTCCATGCCCTGTTCTTCGAGGGCGATTCGTGGATTTTCCTGTATTCCGATACGCTCATCCGCCTGTTCCCGATCCGCTTCTGGCAAGATG
>CALGPL010000069.1 GCA_937960595.1 uncultured Anaerolineales bacterium
GTGGCGCAAGTCTCAGACTTGCGCCACAGGGGGTGGAAGTGGTTGAAGGGGAAGTGGTGGCGTAAACAAACGGGACAGGCGGCGAGCCTGTCCCGTTTACATTTCCAGCCGCGCCAGCGCCCGCCCGAACAGGCTTCCACAGTCCTCAGGCTTTTTGGGTGAAAAGCATCGTTGCCTTGCAAAATTGACAGCCAGAAGGTGGCATTTTTATCTTGCCTGTTCTGGCCATATCGGCTATACTCACTCGGTGAGTATAGATGACTACCTCTTTCGTCCCTCGCCGCCCCTCCTCGCCAGAATTTGCCCTTCTGGGATTTCTCTACCTCCAGCCCGGTCATGGCTACGACCTCCACCGCCGGCTTTCGGCCGAACTCGGCGAAATCTGGCATGTCAGCCAGAGCCAGACCTACAACATCCTGAAGCGGCTGCAATCGCAGGGCTATCTGACGGCCAGGCGGGTGACGCAAGAAAAACTGCCTGCCATGCAAACGCTGGAACTCACCCCCGCCGGGCGCGCCCGCTTCGAAGCCTGGCTCGCCGCGCCGACCGGCGGCAGCGTGCGCGCCGTCCGGCTGGATTTTCTCACCCGCCTGTACTTCGCCCGCCGGCTCGACCCCTCCCGCATCCCGGCGATTCTGGCCGATCAAATCGCATATCTGCATCACACCATCGCCCGCCTGGAAACTCGCTGGGCCGGCCTGCCTGCCGGCGGCGAGATCAACCGCCTGAGCCTGCAACTGCGCCTCCGGCAACTCCGCTCCATCCTCGAATGGCTGGAGGAATACGCCGAAACGTTTGCTCGAACGCTGCAAACCGAAGACCCGCCTCGAAGTTGAGCGGTCATTTTCCCCATACAAGGAGATAGATTTCTACATGAAACGTTTAATGCTCCCTCTCCTCGCGTTGTCTCTGTTGTTGACCTCCTGCCTGCCCGGCCAGGAGACCGTCGCCCCGACCTCCCCGACGCCGACCACAGCCGCGACGGCCCTCCCCGCCCCAACGGCAACTCCCCCCGGCCCGATCGAAATCACCGACGCCCTCGGCCGCCAAGTCGTCCTCCCCGCCGCCCCACAGCGCATCGTCATCACCGGCCGGGCGCTGATCATGATTGCCGACGCCGCCTACCTCTTCCCCCAAGCCCCCCGGCGCATCGTCGGCCTGGGCGACGCCGGCCAGGGGACGAGCAACTTCATTTCCCTGATCGACCCAGACTATGCCGCCAAAGCCGTCCTGGAACGCGACGCCGCGGCCGAACAGATCGCCGCCCTCCAGCCCGACCTGGTCATTCTCAAGAGTTACCTGGCCGAGACGACCGGCCAACCGCTCGAGGCCATTGGCATCCCCGTCATTTACGTGGATTTCGAGACCCCCGAACAATACTTCCGCGACCTTGCCATCCTCGGCCAGATCTTCCAAGATGAAGCCCGCGCCGAGGAAGTGATGGCCTACTACCAATCCGTCATCGACCGCGTCCAGCAGGCCGTCAGCGGCGTCGAAAACCGGCCGCGCGTCCTGCTGCTCTACTACACCAGCCGCGACGGCAACGTGGCCTTCAACGTCCCGCCCCTGGCCTGGATGCAAACCCGCCTGGTCGAGATGGCCGGCGGCGAGCCGGTCTGGGCAGACGCCAACCCCGGCGGCGGCTGGACGCAGGTCACCTTCGAACAAATCGCCGCCTGGGACGCCGACCAGATTTTCATCATCTCCTACAACCGCAACCCATCGGAGGTCGCCGCCGAATTGCGCGCCGATCCGAACTGGCAGGCACTGCGCGCCGTCCGAGAGGGCCGCCTGCACGCCTTCGCCGCCGACCTCTACAGTTGGGACCAGCCCGACACGCGCTGGATCCTCGGCCTGCTCTGGCTGGCGGGCAAACTCCACCCCGAGCAGTTCCCCGCCCTCGACATCACCGCCGAAGCCCAGACCTTCTATCAGACCCTCTACGGGCTGGACGAAACCTTCTTCGTAGAAAACATCCTGCCGACCTTCAAAGGCGACCTGCCTTGATGACCGCTGTCTCCGCCGCCCATTCCGCCGAGCGCGACCGCCGCCGTCGGATCATTTTACTCTTCTCCTTCCTGGCCCTGGTCCTGGCAGCGGTCGTCTCTTTGCTGGCGGGCCGCTACCCTGCCCCCGGCCTGATCCCCCTGCCGCGCCTGGCCGAAGACGATCTGGCGGTGCGGCTGGTCTTCGGGCTGCGCCTGCCGCGTCTCCTGACGGCCATTCTGCTCGGCATGACGCTCGGCGGGGCGGGGATGGTCTTCCAGTATCTATTCAACAACCCGCTGGTCGAACCCGGCTTTTTGGGCGTCTCGCAGGGGGCCGCCTTCGGGGCCGCGTTCGTCATCGTGCTGATGGGCGGCGCGACGGTGCCGGTTCAAATCTCGGCGGCGGTCTTTGCCCTGGCCGGGCTGGGATTCTCGTCCCTGCTGGCGCGCCGTCTGCGTTACGGCGGCTGGGTCCTGCGCCTGGTGCTGGCGGGCATCGCCGTCTCGGCGCTGTTTTCGGCCGGCGTCGGCCTGCTCAAATACCTGGCCGACCCGCTGCGCCAGTTGCCCGAACTGACCTTCTGGCTGCTGGGCGGCCTGGCCGGCATCACCTGGGAGCGCCTGTTCTCCGTCCTGCCGTTGACTCTGCCCGGCCTGCTGCTCCTGCTGCTCTTCCGCTGGCGGCTCAACCTGCTCTCGCTCGGCGAAGCGACCGCCTTTTCGCTGGGGGCCGCGCCGGGGCGGGAACGCTGGCTGCTGATCCTGGCCGCCGTCTTGCCGACTGCCGCCCTCATCTCGATCAGCGGCATGGTCGGCTGGGTTGGCCTGATCGTGCCCCACATCGCCCGCCGCCTGTTCGGGGCCGAGGCCCGCTTCAGCCTGCCGGCCTCAATGCTGCTGGGCGGATTTTTCGTCCTGTTATGCGACGACCTGGCGCGCCTCCTCCTGGCCGGCGAGATTCCGCTCGGCGTCCTGACCGCCCTCTTCGGTGCCCTGATCTTCCTGGCGCTGATGATTTTCCAGAAACCGAAGGTCAGAAAATGAGCACCCCGCTCCTCTCGTTTCGCGACGTCAATTTCGGTTACCGGCGCGGTCAGCCGATCCTGCACCGGGTCTCTTTCGACCTGCTGACGGGCCGGATTACGGCCATCGTCGGCCCGAACGGCGTCGGCAAAACCACCCTGCTCTACCTCGCTCTCGGCTGGCTGACCGCCTGGAGCGGCGATATTCTTTTGGAGGGGCAGCCGTTGAACGGCTATGGGCGCCTGGAACGCGGCCGCCGGATCGCGCTCGTCCCACAGAGTGAAAGCACGCCCTTCGACTACACCGTCTTCGAATACGTCCTGATGGGCCGCGCCCCGCACCTGCCGCCGCTTGGAACGCCCTCGCCGGACGATCAGGAAATCGTCTGGCAGGCCCTCGAAAAAGTCGGCCTGACCGCCCTGGCCGCCCAGCCTGTGCCACAACTCAGCAGCGGCGAGCGCCAATTGATGCTCCTGGCGCGCGCCATCGTCCAGACCCCGCGCCTGCTCCTGCTCGATGAGCCGACCGCCCACCTCGACCTGCACAACAAAGCGCGCCTGCTCGACCTGCTGCGTCAACTGCGCGCCGACGGCGTCACCCTGCTGATGACCAATCACGAACCGGACGTGGTCCTCGCCCTGGCCGACGATGTCCTCCTCATGGAAACCGGTCAACCGCCGCAGGCCGGCCCGCTGGGACAACTCTTCACCGCCGAACATCTCAGCCGCATTTACCGTTTGCCTGTCCGCCTGGTGGAGATCGACGGCCGCAAACAGGTGCTATGGACGTAGAGACCCCGCCGCTCTGGCTGCTGACCGGCGAACGCGGGGCCGGCAAGACGACCTTGTGCCGCCTGCTGGCCGACTACGCCCGCGCCGCCGGCTGGCGGGTAGCCGGTCTGCTTTCGCCGGCCGTCTTCCAGGCCGGTCTCAAGACCGGCATCCTGGTCGAGGATTTGGTCAGCGGCCAGGCGCGTCCCCTGGCGTCGGCCGTTCCCCGGCCGCCTTTCGATCTGCCCCTCGGCCGCTGGTTCTTCGATCCCACCGTCCTGGGCTGGGGCAACCGAATCCTGCAAGACTGCCCGCCCTGCGACCTGCTCATCGTGGACGAGATCGGCCCCCTCGAACTCCTGCGCGGCGAGGGCTGGACTGCAGGCCTGGCGGCCCTCCTCCGCCCTGACCTGCGCCTCGGCCTGGTCGTCGTCCGCCCGGAACTGGAGGGCCTGCTCCGCGCCCGTCTGCCGGTGCAAGAGACGATACGATTAGAAAACGCCGGCAACATCGAAGAACAGGCGCGTCGCTGGTGGCTTCTTCTCCAGCGCGCCGCCGCCTGAAAACCCCTGCACCGAAGGCGACAATCCGACCTACAGGCGCTTTCTGTGCCCCCAAGGGGGGCTTTATATACGGATAAATAGAAAGGCGAGAGGGGGCAAAGACCGACATGACTCGAGATTTGGATCTCAAACCGCCCTAGAGTTCATTGAGCCAGTATGGCCAAATCTCAGTTCTGGATTCGATCACTCTGAAGACATCTGGGCCAGGAGATACCGTATACGCTGTACCAAATCACCGGGTTTTAGCACCGTGACCGATTCTACGCCGGGTTGAAAGTGTCGGATATTGTGTGTGGTAAGGTAAATACATCCTTCGCGCACAGCAGCAGCCAAAATGGGAACATCCTTGGGGTCAGCAGCGTGTGACAACGCCTTGATTTCGGCCATGCTCGGATCTGAAACCACACGGAGACAACGGCTCACCAACATCTGAAATGCCGGCATGGCAGCCAGCATCTTTTCTTCAAGATTTCGTGCCACCTCGGTGATAACCTGCTCACTGGTCACTGCTTCGATCAATGTGATCTCTGCCATACGGAGGATCACCAAACTGGCGCTATGCTCATTTGGTGAAGCCGCACCCGCAAAAAGCACATCAGCATCTACGAAAATGCGGGGCTTAGGCGGGTTGTTTGCCATACTTTTCCTTGTTGTAACGCTCGCGTTGCTTGCGGAGATCCTCCAAGAGTTCATCAACGCTCACACCAGCTTCGAGACGGATCCGTTCGATCTCGTTAGCCAGCTCCGGAACCATCGGCACCATCGGGACAAATACAAAGATGCCGTCAAGATCCACCAGGCGGAAGATCTTCCCGTTTTCAATGTTGTACTTTTCGCGCAGTTCAGCAGGGAGCGTGATCACACCACGTTCTCGGACTTGAATTGTGATTTCCATATCTCTCCTTTGTAGGTATATCTGCTAATGCAGAAATACTGCAATTACAGTATATCAGATAACAATTCAAAAATCAAGCGCTCTTTCTTAAAATAGACTACGCTCTGAAAGCAGAGTGTAGTAGACGAGAAAGTACTGTATGGAACATATGGACTATATGTTCCTGTGCCCCCAAGCGGACGCGAATATCCTCCCCTTGCGGGGGCCGCGGTTTGGCAAAACAAAAAACGCCCTTTCAGGCGCTTTCTGTGCCATCAAGCGGACTCGAATATCCTCCCCTTACGAGGGCCGCGGTTTGGCAAAACAAAAAACGCCCTTTCAGGCGCTTTCTGTGCCCCCAAGCGGACTCGAACCGCTGTTTGGGCCTTGAGAGGGCCCCGTCCTGGGCCGCTAGACGATGGGGGCGGCTCATTTTTAGCGGGCTGATTTTATCACAGTTTCATAAATCGTCAACGAGAAACACGGTCAGTTCTCCCGGCCCGTGGACGCCGATCGTCAGGGTCATTTCGATGTCGGCGGTGCGCGAGGGACCGGTGACGATGACGCCCGCCGCAGCGGCGCGCACTTCGGGCCGCGCCAGCGCCTCGGCCAGGGCGGGGACGATCTGCGAGGCCTTCAAAATCACGGCATGAACCGGCGGCAGGAGCGAGGCGGTCAGGGCGTTGGCGCTCTGGCTGGTCAGAACGAGCGAGCCGGTCTCGGCGACGGCGCACAGGGCGCCGGTCACGCCGACCGGCAGGGAAGGGTCGGGACGCAGGACGGCGGCCTGACGCAAATAGGGGGCAGCCAGGTCGTCGCTCAAGGCTTGGGCGGCGCCCCTCTCGGCCAGAAAGGCCTGCAAGCGGGCAGGCAGATCGGCGGCGGAGAGACGTTCCACCGCGCCGCCCAGGGCGGTCAGTTCGCGGCAGAAGCGTTCGATGAGGTCCTGCGGGGGCGGAGCGGCGGGCAGGGGAGGCGATTGAATTTCTTCGGGGCGGGTATGTTCCGATTCGACACCCTGGAAAGGCTGTCCCACTTGGGCAGTCTGGAAAGACTGTTCCGATTTGACAGCCTGGAAAGGCTGTCCTTGGGCAGCCTCGAAAGGCTGTCCTACGGTTTGGTGGAGATGTTTCCAACGCGCCCGGAACGGTTTGGCCGCCGGGGCCGGGAAGTCTTTGCTGTACCCCCAGCCGGTCCAGGCCGGCAGGCGCAGGTAGGCGCGGCGGGGGGAAAGGATGCGGCTGAGCAGGCCGCCCAAACTCTGGAAAACGGCGAACAGGCGCGGGGTCGAGGCAACGAGGCGGAAGGCGCGCAGACCCGCTTTGACGGGCGCGGGCAGGCTGCGTCCCTCCCGACCGGGCTGCGGCGTCTGGCCGGCGCGGACGCGCAGCAGCATCCCCGGCAGGTCAATGTCCACCGGGCAGGCTTCGCGGCAGGCGCCGCACAGCGAGGAGGCTTGCGCCAGGTAGTCGAATTGCGGATCCACCAGCGCGGTCGAGACGACCGAGCCGATCGGGCCGGGGTAGATGCTGGCGTAGGCGTGGCCGCCCAGTTCGCGGAAGACCGGGCAGGCGTTCAGACAGGCGCCGCAGCGGATGCAGAAGAGGCTTTCGGCCAGCGGCGAGGCGCGCAGGGCCGAGCGGCCGTTGTCGAGCAGAATCAGGTGACGGGTCTGGCCGGGCAGCGGGGCGTGAATCAGGCTGGTGTAGACGCTCAGTTTCTGTCCGGTGGCCGAGCGCGGCAGGAGCGAGAGGAAGAGCGCCAGGTCGTCCAGCGTGGGGACGAGGCGCTCGATGCCCATCAGAGCGATGTGCAGCGGCGGCAGGGTGGTGACCATGCGCCCGTTGCCCTCGTTGGTGACGAGGACGAGCGTCCCTGTCTCGGCTACGCCGAAGTTGACGCCGGAGACGCCCACCTCGGCAGTCAGGAAGACTTCGCGCAGGAGGCGGCGGGCGGCGTTGGTGAGAGTGGGGATGTCTTCGGTGTAGGGCAGGCCGAGTTTTTCTTCGAAGAGTCGCCCCACGTCGCCGCGGCGCAGGTGGACGGCCGGGGTGATGATGTGGCTGGGGCGCTCGCCGCGCAGTTGGACGATGTACTCGCCCAGATCGGTCTCGACGACGCGGTAGCCGCGCGCTTCGAGGGCATGGTTGAGTTCGATTTCCTCGGAGACCATGCTCTTGGATTTAGCGATTATGAGGGCATCCGCAGAGGACGCAGAGGGGCGCAGATTTTTGTTTTTTGCTTTTTGCTTTTCCACGATTTCCAGGAAAATACGCACGGCCTCGCCGGCGTCGGCGGCGCGGTGGACGTGGATGCCGTTGGCTTCGACCCGTTCGATAAAGCGCGTCAGGTAATCATCTAGATGAACGATCACCTCGGCCTTGACGGCGTGGGCGCGGGCGCGACGTTCCTGGTGGTCGGGGAGGGCGGCAAAGGCGGTCAGGCGTCCGGCTTTTCGGCGCGCCGCGTTGGCGTCCAACGCGGCTAGCAGATTGGCATCATCCAGCGAGCGGCGAATTCGCTCTCGAAAAGTATCTACGTTCATCTCTGTTTATCTCTGGTTATCTCTGTTTATCTCTGTTTATCTCTGGTTATCTCTGGTTATCTCCGGTTCAAGACTTCGGCGATATGCACAACCCGTTGACCTTTGCCTTGCCGCATCAGTCCGCCCTGGAGGTGCATGAGACAGCCCGTGTCGGCGACCACCAGGGTGGGGGCTTCGGTCTTCTCGAGGTTGGCGATCTTGCGCTTGAGAAATTCTGCCGAGAGTTCGGGATGTTCGAGCGAGAAGACGCCGCCGAAGCCGCAGCAATCCTCGCGCTCGGGCAGTTCGACCACCTCGGCCTGGCGGACGGCGGCCAGGAGGGCGCGCGGCTGACGGTCCACGCCCAGACCGCGCAGCAGGTGGCAGGAGGGGTGGTAGGTCAGGCGTCCGGGCCAGCGCGCCCCCAGGTCGGTCACGCCGCGCACGTCCACCAGGTACTCGCTGAACTCGTGGACGCGGCCGGCCAGGGCCTCGGCCCGCGCCCGCCAGGGGGGATCATCGCGAAAGAGCTCGACGTAGCCGTGGCGAATCATGTGGGCGCACGAGCCGGAGGGGACGATGATCTCGCCGCGGGTTGGCTCGAAGATTTCGATCAGGCGGCAGGCCAAGGGTCGCGCCTCGGCGCGCAGGCCGGCGTTGAAGGCCGGCTGTCCGCAGCAGGTCTGCTCGGCGGGGAATTCGACCCACACGCCGGCGCGGTTCAGCACGCTCACCATCGCCTCGCCGATGTGCGGGAAGAAGGAGTCGATCAGGCAGGTGATGAAAAGTTGAACGGTTTCGGGCATGCTTTCATTGTATCCTAGCCGCTCCTGGTTGACAGGTGTCAGATGTGAGGCTTGGGGGGTGACGAGCAGCCTCCAAATCTCGAATCTCATGGTATGATTGCCGCCGCAAAGGAAAAGTTATGAATACGTTTCGCACCAAACTCCCCAATCACTTTGACCTGCCGAGGCGCATCGGGCGGCTGCGGGAACTGGCCTACAATCTATGGTGGGCCTGGAATCCGACCGTCCAGCGCCTGTTCACGCGCATCGATTTCGCTCTGTGGGAAAGCGTCAACCACAACCCGCTGCGTTTTCTACGCGCCATCAGCCGCGCCGAACTGAACGCGGCCGCCCAAAACCCGCTCTACCTCGACCTGTACGACCGGGTCTTTGCCGACTTCGACGCCTATCTCAAAGCCAGCGACACCTGGTGCACCCGCACTTACAAGGGCCGCTGCAAGAATCAGATCGCCTACTTTTCGATGGAATTCGGCCTGCACGAAATCCTGCCGATCTACTCCGGCGGGCTGGGCGTGCTGGCCGGCGACCACCTGAAAGAGGCCAGCGACCTGGGCCTGCCGCTGGTCGGCGTGGGATTCATGTACAGCGAGGGCTACTTCTCCCAGCGCATCTCGGAAGACGGCTGGCAGGATGCCATCAACAATCCGCTCAACTTCGAGGAACTGCCCGTTCTGAAAGTCCTGGACGAGAACGGTCAGCCTTTGACGGTGAAGGTGGATTTTTCCGACCGGCAGGTCAACCTCCACGTTTGGGAACTGCGCGTCGGGCGCGTTCCGCTCTACCTGCTCGATACGAACATCGAGGCCAACGCCCCGGCCGACCGCCGTCTGACCACCCGCCTCTACTGGTCGGACCTCGACCTGCGCATCCTGCAGGAGATCGTGCTCGGCATCGGCGGGGTGCGCGTCCTGCGCGCCCTGGGCTTCGAGCCGAAGGTCTGGCACATGAACGAAGGCCACGCCGCCTTCCTGACCCTCGAGCGGGCGCGTGAACGGGTCGCCGAGGGGATGACCTTCGAGCAGGCCATCGCCCAGACGCGCAAAAACAACGTCTTCACCACCCACACCCCCGTCCCGGCCGGCAACGACGAATTCCCCCTCTGGCTGGTGGACAAGTACCTCTCGATGCTGTGGCCCGACCTGGGCCTGACCGCCGACCAATTCATCGACCTGGCGCGCAACCGCCAGTCCTGGGGCGAGACCTTCAGCATGCCCATCCTGGCCCTGCGCCTCTCGGATGGCCGCAACGCCGTCTCCGAACTGCACGGACATGTCTCGCGGGCGATGTGGCGCTTCCTGTGGCCCGAAGTCAAAGACGAAGACGAGGTGCCGATCACCTACATCACCAACGGCGTCCACACCGCCAGTTGGATGGCGCGCCGTCTGCGCGCCCTCTACGATCATTACCTGGGCGAGGACTGGCTCGAACATCTCGACGATCCGGAGACCTGGGAGAAAATCGACCTGATTCCCGACCAAGAATTGTGGGCCGTCCACAATCACCTCAAACGCAAACTGGCCTTCTACATCATGGATCGGGCACGCAAACGCTGGAGGCAGGGCGGGTTTCATCCCGTCCAAGTCATCGCCTCGGGCGTGATGCTCGATCCCTACGCCCTGACCATCGGCTTTGCCCGCCGCTTCGCCACCTACAAGCGCGCCAACCTGGTGCTGTCGGACCTCGACCGCCTGCTGGAAATCATCAACAAACCCAACCGGCCGGTGCAGATCATCTTCGCCGGCAAGGCCCATCCCGCCGACGAGCCCGGCAAGATGCTCATCCAGGAAGTCTATCGGGCGGTGAAAAAGGCCGAAAACGGCGGGCGGCTGGTTTTCCTCGAAGACTATGACATGAACCTGGCCCGCTACCTGGTCCAGGGTGTGGACGTTTGGCTGAACACGCCCCGCCGCCCGAACGAGGCTTCCGGGACCTCGGGCATGAAGGCCGCCCTGAACGGCGTCCTCAACTTCTCGGTCCTCGACGGCTGGTGGCGGGAGGCCTACAACGGCGAGAACGGCTGGGCCATCGGCAAAGACGCCGGCCCCGAAGAGGATCCCGATGACGACGAGGAAGCCGAAGCCCTGTACCACACGCTGGAAACAGAAATCGTCCCGCTCTACTACGACGAACGCGGCGTGGATGACATGCCGCGCAAATGGGTGGCGCGCATGAAACAGTCCATGCGCACGATTACGCCTTTGTTCAGCACGCGGCGCATGCTCAAGGAATACGTCGAGCGCCTCTACCTGCCGGCGCTGAAATGAGAGGCCAGGCCTCGTTTTTTGGAGCGTCTCATGTGGACTCAATTGCTCTCCCTCTCTGCCTGGCTGGGGGCGCTGGGAATCTTCGCCCTGCGCGTCACCGACATGACCTTCGATACCCTGCGCATGCTCTTCGTGGTGCGCGGCCGCAAAGGAATTGCCTGGGGGCTGGGGTTCATGCAATCGGTCATCTTCGTGATCGCCATCACCTCGGTGTTGAGCCACCTCGATAACCCCCTCAACATCCTGGGCTACGCGGCCGGCTTCGCCACCGGCAACGTGGTCGGCATGTGGATCGAAGAACGGCTGGCGATCGGACACGTCCAGTTGAGCGTGATCAGCCCGCGGCGCGGGGCGGCGGTGGCCCAGGCCCTGCGTCAGGCCGGTTTCGCCGTGACCGAGATCCCGGCGCGCGGCCGCGACGGCATGGTCAGCCTGCTGAGTTGCAGCCTGCAGCGTAAGGACGTGGCCAGGGCCGAACAGGCCGTCCGCGAGACGGACGCCGAGGCGTTCATCACCTCCGAAGAGGTGCGTCCGCTGCGGCGCGGCTTCTGGCGAGCGTAGTCAAGCGGCCAATCAGATCCGACAAACAAAGAAGCGCAACCGGCGGCGGTTGCGCTTCTCGATTCGCAGACGTTCCTTCACAGTTCGAAGTGGCCGTTGCGGTAGATGACCTCGCCGTCCACGACGATCTCGGCGTCTTCCTGCATGCCGCAAATCATGTCCCAGTGGATGATGGACTTGTTCTTCGAGCCGGTTTCGGGATAGCCTGCCCCCAACGCCATGTGGAACGAGCCGCCGATTTTCTCGTCGAACAAAATGTTGTGAGAGAAGCGATCGACTTCCATGTTGGTGCCGATGGCAAACTCACCCACGTAACGGGCGCCAGGGTCGGCCTCGAGCATTTCCAGCAGAAAAGCCTGGTTCTTGGCTGCCTTGGCCTGGGCGACCTTGCCGTTGGTGAAGGTCAACTCCACCCCCTCGACCATCACGCCATTGTAAATGGCCGGGAAGGAAAAGTTGACCCAACCGTTGATCGAGTCCTCCACCGGGCCGGTGTAAATCTCACCGTCGGGCATGTTGTGAGCCCCGCAGCCATTGACGAACTTGCGGCCTTTGATGCTCAGGGTGAGATCCACGTTGGGGCCGCGCAGGATGACCTGATGGTGGCCCTCGATGCGTCCGATGATCTTGGCCTGGAGGTCTCTGACCTGTGTCCAATAGGCGACCGGATCGTCCTGGTCGGCATGACAGGCGCGGTAGACGAAGTTCTCGAACTCGCGCAGGCTCATCTCGGCTTCGACGGCGTAGCCTTCGGTCGGGAAGAGTGTGCTGACCCATTTGAAAGCGCCCTCCGCCCCGCGCCGCATCTGGGCTTCGAGGATGGGGGCCAGGGCTTTCTGCCGCCGCCTCTGGCGGGCCGGATCGACATGCGAGAGGGCGCGCGGATTGGTGGCCGAGGCGATTCGAATGCGGCTCTCGAACTGGTCGTAGGCCAGTTTGCGGAAGGGAGGAATGTCATCGAGTTGTTCGTCGCTGGCTTTGGCAAACAGGATTTCGTCCTGGTCGGTCAGGTCGAGCAATAGGGCCGGATAGCCGCCGCGCTCCAGGACGCGGGTATAGACGGCGCGCACCAGCGGGATGGCAGCGGTGGTCGCCTCGATGGCGACCCGGTCGCCCGGTTTGATGTTGGCCGAATAGTCAACCAGGATGTGAGCAAGTTTTTCAACGCGTGGATCGACCAAAGAGGCCTCCTCTCTCGGACAGGTAAATTATACCCGATTGTCTCTTTTCTCACAGGCGCGCAAGGCCGCCAGGATTTGCGGGTGGAGCCGCGGCGGAGCGGCCAGGAGCGAGCAGGTTGTCAGATAATCTGGCCCGCCCTCCAGATCGGTGACCAGGGCGCCGGCCTCGGCCGCAATCAGGCCGCCGGCGGCCAGATCCCAGGGACTGAGTTTGAGTTCCCAGTAGCCGTCGAAACGGCCGGCGGCCACGTAGCACAGGTCGAGGGCCGCCGAACCGAGGCGGCGCACCCCCTGCGTCAGCCGCGCCAGATGGGCAAAGTGATCGAAATTGTTGCGCGGCGTGTGCAGGATGTCGTAGGGGAAACCGGTGACCAGCAGGCTGCGCCGCAATTCGGTCTGGGACGAGACTTGCAGGCGGCGGTCGTTCAGCCAGGCGCCGCGGCCGCGTTCGGCGCGGAAGAGTTCGTCGCGCAGAGGGTCATAGACCACGCCCAAGGTCACCTCGCCCGCCGCGGCATAGGCAATCGAAACGGCAAAGATCGGCACGCCGTGGGCGTAGTTGACCGTTCCATCGAGGGGATCGATGTACCACAAGCCGTCGCTGCCTGCCCCGCTGGCCCCCGATTCCTCGGCCAGGACGCGGGTGTTCGGGAAACGGCGGCGAATCTCGTCCAGCAGATAGGCCTCCGAGCGGCGGTCCACTTCGGTGACCGGGTCCACTGCGCCTTTGTAGTCTATCTGGAAATCCTGTTCGTAACCGGCGCGCAGAATCTCGCCGGCGGCGCGAGCCAGTTCTTCCAACACGTCTAGCGTCGGCGGCATACGGCTATTTTGCGCTCTTGGTCTCTTCGAGGATGCGGTGGATTTCGGCCAGTTCCGCTTGAATCTCGTCGCGGTCGTTCTTGGCCTGCTGCAGGAGGGCCTCGAACGCCGGGCGCTGATTGGGCGGCAGGGTCGTCAAGAGGCGCTCGGTGCGCGAGATCTGGGTGTTCTTGTGGCGCAGTTTGTGCTCCAGGCGCTCGCGGTAGCCGGTATAGAACTCGCGTTCCCCCAGCGGCTGGCGCGGCGGCTCGGGGCCGGCCGTCAGCAGTTCGGCGACGGTCAGGAGGAATTCCTCGGTGTCAATCGGCTTCTCGATGAAGCGCGCCGCCCCGAGGCTGATGGCGAAATCTTTGTCCTCCGGCGTGACGTAGGTGGCCGAGAGAAAGATGATCGGCAAATCGCGCGTCTGCGGGTCGGAGCGGATGCGATGGGCCAGGGCATAACCGTCCATCTTGGGCATCAGGATGTCGGTGATGACCAGGGCCGGGCGCTCCTTTTCGATCATGAGCAGCGCCTCCTGGCCGTTCTTGGCGGTGACGACCGGATAGCCCTTGAAACGCAGGGTGACTTCGAGCAATTCCAGGACGTTGGAAACGTCCTCGACGACGAGGATGGGGCCGTAAGGTATGTTCATAGCACTACTATTTTAGTCTGCTTTGGACAACAGGGCAAGAGAAGCGCCTCTCAGTCTTGTTAGCCCTGCCAGGGCCGGATTCCGGCCGCGACTTCATAGACCCGGCCGCGCTTGACCACCAACCGGACGAGGTTGCCGCCAAAGCGATAGCCCAACTGACGATAGTCGGGGACGGAAAGAACGAGCAAATCGGCCTGTTTGCCGGCTTCGAGCGAACCGATTCGATCGGCGCGGCGGATGGCGTGGGCCGCGTTGATCGTCGCGGCGGCGATGGCCTGGGCGGGAGTCAGTTTCAGGGTCCGGCAAGCCAGGGCGATGACGAACTGCATCGACTCGTTCCAGGCGGTGCCGGGGTTGCAGTCGGTCGCCAGGGCGAGGAGGCCGTCGGCCTCCAGAATGGCGCGGGCGGGGGTGTATTCCGTCTCGGCCAGGCCGAAAGGGGTGCAGGGCAGCGCAACGGCGACCGTCTCGGAAGCGCCGAGGGCGGCAATGTCCTCCGCAGATGTCTTGACCAGGTGATCGGCCGAGGCGGCCCCCAGGCGGACGGCCAGCGAGGCCCCGCCCAAATTGTCGAACTCGTCGGCGTGGATTTTGAGCGGGAAGCCCAGGCCGCGGGCGCGGGTCAGGATTTGTTCGCTCTGGGCCAGGTCAAAAGCGCCGGTTTCGCAGAACACGTCCACAAAGGGCAGGGGGCGCCGGCGGCTGAGTGGTCGGCTGTGCCATCCGTCGCGAACAGCGGGCAGCATTTCCTGGCAGATCAGGTCGGTGTAGCCTTGGGGGTCGTCTTTGAATTCGGGAGCGATGGCATGCGCGCCGAGGAAGGTCGGCGCGATTTCGAGCGGCCCTTCCGAGTCCAGACGCAGGAGGACGTCGAGCAGTTTCAATTCGGCGGCGGTTTCCAGGCCGTAGCCGGTCTTGGCTTCGGCGGTGGTGGTGCCGTGGGCGAACATGCGCAGGGCGCGCGGCCGCGTCTGCGCCAGCAGGTCTTCGAGCGAGGCGGCGCGGCTGGCGCGCACGGTGGAGAGGATGCCGCCGCCGGCAGCCAGGATGTCGAGGTACCTGGCGCCGGCCATTTTCCTCTCGAACTCGGCGGCGCGGTCCCCCGCCCAGACCAGATGCGTGTGCGGATCCACGAAACCGGGCAGGACGGCGCAGCCGGAGGCGTCTAGGCGCGGTTCGTGGGGGTAAGCGGCCAGCAGGTCGCGGCTGGGGCCGACGGCGGCGATCGTCTCGCCGCGGATGAGGACGGCGCCGTCCTCGATCAGGCCGAGATCGCCCAGCCGGGCGCCGCGCTGCGGGCCGCCGGCGAGGGTCAGGAGTTGGGGGGCGGAATGGAGAAGCATGGGGCTATTTTAATCCAATGCGAGGGTCACGGCCGGCGGCGGAGGCACGTTCGCGCAAAGATGGCCAGGAAGGGATAGACCATCCGATGCAGGGGGGCGAAAATCGTCCAGATGAGGGGGAAGACGAGAACCTGAAGCCGCAGGGATTTCACCGCGCCAGCCACCATCTCGTCAGGTAATAGGCTGCTGATAGAATCAGAAAAACCAGGCCGATGAAATACAACTGGATCGCTGTCGAGGCCGAGCCGAAGATCGGCGAGGGCGGGGGATGCATGACGTAATCGGTCTGTGAAAGGCCGATTTGCAAGGCAACGACAAAGAGCACGTTGACCAGCGAGGTAAGCACCGGATGGGCAATCAGCGCCAGGCCGATCTGGAGCAGAACGCCGGCAATGGCAAAGATGACGATCAGGCGGAAACGCGGTTCGGCCAGGAACAGGCCATTCCAGTTGGTCTGCATGGCCCACAACGAGAGCGGCAGCGAGGTGATCCAGAAGAAAATGCCGCTGCGGCCCAGGGCCGCCGACCAGCGATGGGCAGACGGACGGCGAAAGAGCAAGCCCGGCAGCCCGACCACGCCAGCCGCGCCCAGGGTCATCTCAGCGGCCAGCAGCCAGGCGCCGTGCAGGTAGACGATGCGCACGTTGGCGCCCAAGGCGCGTTCCTGCGGACCGATGGCGGTCAGGCCGGCGGCGAGCAGCAGGGCCAGCAGGAACCAGAAAAAGGGCGATTTGGGACGCAGCATAGGGCGATTGTATTGCGCCTACCTTAAGCGAGGATGAAGACGAGAAATGCCCGTTCGAGGAAAACGCGCCGCTACCGCTTCAGCATGCGGTACTTGACCCGCCGCGGGGTGAACTCTCTGCCATATTGCTCGCGCAGATGCGCCTCGTAATCCGACCAGTTGCCCAGGAAGAGGCGCGCCGAACTCTCGCCCTCGAAGGCCAGGATGTGGGTGCAGAGGCGGTCGAGGAACCAGCGGTCGTGACTGACGATGACGGCGCAGCCGGCAAAGTTCTCCAGGGCCTCCTCCAGCGCCCGCAGGGTGTTGACGTCCAGGTCGTTGGTCGGTTCGTCGAGCAGGAGGACGTTGGCGCCCTCTTTGAGCGTGCGCGCCAGGTGGACGCGGTTGCGCTCGCCGCCCGATAAACTCCCCACTTTCTTTTGCTGATCAGAGCCGGTGAAGTTAAAGGAAGCGCAATAAGCGCGCGAATTCATCCGCCGCGCCCCCAAGAGCAGTTCCTCCTCGCCGCCGCTGATGGCCTCCCAGACGGTCTGCTCCGGGTCGAGGGGACGCAACTGATCGGCATAGGCCAGTTTGACGGTCTCGCCGAGGCGGATCGTGCCGCTGTCGGGCTGTTCCTGACCGGTGATCATGCGCAGGAGGGTGGTCTTGCCGACGCCGTTCGGCCCGATGACGCCGACGATGGAGCCGGGCGGAATCTTGGCCGAGAAGTTCTCCAGCAGGAGACGATCGCCATACCCTTTGGTGACGTTTTCGAATTCGATGACCACCTCTCCCAGGCGCGGGCCGGGCGGAATGTAGATTTCCTGTTCGCCGCGGTACTTTTCGACTTCCTGGGAGAGCAGTTTTTCGTAAGCGGTCAGGCGCGCTTGACCCTTGGCCTGGCGCGCCTTGGGCGACATACGAATCCACTCCAGTTCACGTTCGAGTGTCTTCTGGCGCTTGGACTCGGCCTTCTCTTCGCGGCGCAATTGCTCCTGCTTCTGCTCCAGCCAGGAAGAGTAGTTGCCCTTCCAGGGGATGCCGTGGCCGCGGTCGAGTTCGAGAATCCAGCCGGCGACGTTGTCAAGGAAGTAGCGGTCGTGGGTGACGGCGATGACCGTGCCTTTGTAGTCGCGCAGGTGATGCTCCAGCCAGGCGACCGACTCGGCGTCGAGGTGGTTGGTGGGTTCGTCGAGCAGGAGGATGTCGGGTTCGGTCAGCAGCAGGCGGGTCAGGGCGACGCGGCGGCGCTCGCCGCCCGAAAGGACCCGCACCGGCGTCTCGGGCGGGGGGCAGCGCAGGGCATCCATCGCCAGGTCGAGGTGCGAGTCGAGGTTCCAGGCATCGCGCCGGTCGAGTTCTTCCTGCAGACGGGCCTGCTCGGCGATGAGGGCGTCGTAGTCGGCGTCCGGTTCGGCGAAGCGGGCGTTGACCGCTTCGTATTGGGCCAGCAGGTCGAGGGTCGGTTGGACGGCTTCGCGGACGACCTCGAGGACAGTCTTTTGCGAGTCGAGTTCGGGTTCCTGGGGCAGGAAGCCGACCGTGTAGCCCTTGCTCATGGCAATCTCGCCGAGGTAGTCTTTGTCCAGGCCGGCCATGATGCGCAGCAGGGTGGATTTGCCGGCCCCGTTCAGGCCGAGGACGCCGATCTTGGCCCCGTAATAGAAGCCGAGCGAGATCTCGCGCAGGACTTGTTTGTTGGGCGGGACGACTTTGCCCACGCGGTACATCGAGTAGATGACCTGCGTGTCAGACGGCATGGTATCCCCCCGCGCCGGGACCGAGTTTGGCCAGCAGCGCAGCGACCTCCTTCAGCCCCAGCCACCACTGCTCCTTCGGACGCTGGAACTCGGCCTCGATCATGCGCTCGAAGTCGCGCATGTCGTTGTACTTCAACTGTCCCTGCTGGAAGCCGATGAAGGCGCTTTGGGTGCCGCCCTGCTCGCACTGTTCGATGAGGAACTCGAGGCACAGGCGGGCCAGGCGGGTGGCTTGGATGCGGTCGAAGGGAGAGGGATCGCCGCCCTGCTGCAAGTGGCCGAGAATGGCCGGGCGGACGTCGAAGATGCCGCGGCCCTCTTCGGCGAACAAGGCACACATGAACTGCGTGGTGTAGACCGGGTTGGCATATTCGTTGCGGATCATCAGGCCGAGGCGCTTGCCCGATTCGAAGCCGCGTTTCAGGTTTTCGACATCCACCGCCAGGTCTTTGAGGGTGACGCCCTCTTCGTGCAAGTAGACGCGCTCGGCGCCGGTCGCCAGGCCGCTCATCAGGGCCAGGTAGCCGCACCAGTGGCCCATCACCTCGACCACGAAGCAACGTCGGGTGGCCACCGCCGACTGCTTGATCTTGTCCACCGCGTCGACGATGCTGTTCAGGGCGGTGTCGGCGCCGATGCTCAGTTCGGAGCCGGGCAAGTTGTTGTTGATCGAGGCCGGCAGGCAGACGATCGGCAAATTGAAGGCCGGGAAGTTGGGGCGGTTCTCGGTCATGATGTGAACTGCCTCGTAGCCGCTCCAGCCGCCGATGACCAGCAGGGCGTCGATCTGGTGGGTCTCGATAGCGCGGGCGATGGCATAGAGGTCCGGGCCCTGGGGAACGACGCGGCTGGTGCCGAGCAGCGACCCGCCGCGCGCCGCCCAGCCGCTGGTGCTCATCCAGTTCATTTCCTCGATCTCGTTTTTGGCAAAGCCCTCAAAGCCGTTGCGAATGCCGAGCATGATGTGGCCGCGATCCAGGCCGAGGCGGATGGCGGCCCGCGCAGCCGTGTTCATGCCGGGGGCGGGCGCGCCGGCGTTCATCACGGCAATGCGGAAGTGCTTGCGGGCCGGGTCGGGCGGATGCGGCAGGGCGCGCACCATCGTCTTGAGGGTGCTGAAGGCATCCTTGAAACTGGTGCTGCGCAGGCTCATGGCTTTTTCGTAATCGCAGGCGGCGATGGCCTCGGCCACCGCCCGCGTGCGCTGGACGGATTCTATGAGCGGCAGGCGCGTCAGGCGGTTGTTGCGGATGCCGATGACCACCGGCTCGTCTTCGGGGTGGGCCTCCAGCAGGGTGACAACCGCTTCATGGCCGACCAGCGTCCCCAGGATGCGGTCGTAGGCCGAGGGACGGCCGCCGCGCTGGACGTGGCCCAGCACGGTGACGCGCACTTCCTCGCCCATCCGTTCTTCGAGCGCCTTCTGGACATCGCCGCTGCCGATGTACTTGCCGTGCCGGTCGTGGGCGCCCTCGGCCAAGATGACGATGCTGTCGCGCCGCCCGGCGCGGCGTCCGGCGCGCAGGCGTTCGGCCATCACATCTTCCCAGTTGTCCACATCCGGCGGGGCTTCAGGGATGAGCACCCAATCGGCGCCGCAGGCCAGGGCGCTCATCAGAGCCAGGTAGCCGCAGTTGCGCCCCATGACTTTGACAACGAAGGTGCGCTGGTGGCTGGCCGCGGTGCTGGTGATGGCATCGACTGCCTCGACGATGCGGTGCAAGGCCGAATCGGCGCCGATGGTCATGTCGGTGCCGGAGAAGTCGTTGTCGATCGAACCGACCAGCCCGACAATGCTCAGGTGCGGATAGGCAGCCGCCTGGTCGGGGGTGATTTCGCCGCGCTCGGACAGTTCGGCCACCAGCGAGGGCCATTCCTGACGAAAGACGTGCGCGCCGGTCAGCGACCCATCGCCGCCGATGACGACCAGCCCGTCAATGCCGCTGGCGATCAGGTTGCGGGCGGCTGCCCGGCGGCCATCGCGGGTCAGGAAGGCTTCGCTGCGGGCCGTGCCGATGATCGTCCCGCCCAGGTGCATGATTCCGCCGACCGAATCCCAGTCCATTTTGCGGATGCGTTCGCCGCCTTCGACCAGGCCCTGGTAGCCTTCGGTGATGGCGTAGACTTCGGCCCCCTTGTCGAGGGCGGTGCGCACGACGGCGCGCAGGGCCGCGTTCATGCCCTGAGCATCCCCGCCGCTGGTCAGAACTGCAATGCGTTTGGGTGCGGTCATGGTTCCCTTCTTCCTGCAAAATACTGAGGGCGAATTGTACCGCGAATTCGTCTGCCAAGAGAAAGAACGCGTCTGGTCAGCCGTTCTATTTCAGCATCGGAATCTTCAGCCCGTGGCGCTTGGCCGCCTCGATGGCCTGCTCGTAGCCGGCGTCGGCGTGGCGGACGATGCCCATGCCCGGGTCGGTGGTCAGGACGCGCTCCAGCCGCCGCGCCGCTTCGGGCGTGCCGTCGGCCACGATGACCTGACCGGCGTGCTGGCTGTAGCCGATGCCCACCCCACCGCCGTGATGGAACGAGACCCAGGTCGCCCCGCCGACGGCGTTGATCAGGGCGTTCAGGATCGCCCAGTCGGAGATGGCGTCCGAACCGTCTTTCATCGCCTCGGTCTCGCGGTTCGGGCTGGCGACCGAGCCGCAGTCGAGGTGGTCGCGCCCGATGACGATGGGGGCTTTCAACCGTCCATCGGCCACCATCTCGTTGAACTTCAGCCCGGCCTTGACCCGTTCCCCGTAGCCCAGCCAGCAGATGCGCGCCGGCAGCCCCTGGAAGGGCACCTTCTGGCGCGCCATCGTCAGCCAGCGGCGCAGGTGCTCGTCTTCGGGGAAGAGTTCCATCACCGCCTCGTCGGTGCGGTAGATGTCTTCCGGGTCGCCGGAGAGCGCCACCCAGCGGAACGGCCCCTTGCCCTCGCAGAAGAGCGGGCGGATGTAGGCCGGGACGAAGCCGGGGAACTCGAAGGCATCCGTCACGCCGTAGTTGTAGGCCTGCTGACGGATGTTGTTGCCGTAGTCGAAGACCTCCGCGCCCTTGCGCTGGAATTCGAGCATGGCCTGGACGTGCTGCGCCATGGAAGCCATCGCCCGCCGCTTGTACTCCTCGGGGTTGGATTTGCGCAACTCGTCCGCCGCGGCGACCGAGAGGCCGGTCGGCACGTACATGAGCGCCTCGTGGGCCGAGGTCTGGTCGGTGACCACATCCGGGACGACGCCGCGCAGGACCAGTTCCTGATACACGTCGGCGGCGTTGCCGATCAGGCCGATGGAGTGCGGCTTCTCTTTGTCGCGGTACTCCTCGACCAGGGTCATCGCCTCCTCGAGGTTGTCCACCACCTCGTCCACGTAGCCGATTTCGAGGCGGCGCCTGGCGCGGGCCGGGTCCACCTCGACGATCAGGCCGACGCCCTCGTTCATGGTGATGGCCAGCGGCTGGGCGCCGCCCATCCCGCCCAGGCCGGCGGTGAGGACGAATTTACCCTTCAGCGAGCCCCAGCCGCGCAGTTTGGCCAGCGCGCCGAAGGTCTCGTAGGTGCCTTGCAGGATGCCCTGCGTGCCGATGTAAATCCATGAGCCGGCGGTCATTTGGCCGTACATGATGAGGCCTTTGGCGGCCAGTTGATCGAAGTGTTCCCAGGTGGCCCAGTGTGGGACGAGGTTGGAGTTGGCGATGAGGACGCGCGGCGCGTCGGGGTGACTCTTGAAGACGGCCACCGGCTTGCCGGATTGGACGAGCAGGGTCTCGTCCGGTTCGAGGGCGCGCAGCGAGTCGAGGATGGCGTCGAAACAGTCCCAGTTGCGGGCCGCCTGGCCGCGTCCGCCGTAGACGACCAGGTCTTGGGGGCGCTCGGCCACTTCGGGGTCTAGGTTGTTCTGAATCATGCGGTAGGCGGCTTCGATGAGCCAGTTCTTGCAGGTCAGTTGCGTGCCGCGCGGGGCGCGGACGGTGCGAGGGGTGGACATGATTCTCTCCTTTATGAGAATTTCCTCCTGTCCTCTTCGTATGGAGGGGAATATCTTCCGCTTGCAATTATACGCCAGGCCTGCCAATCGCCGCGGCTCTTACGGACCGAAAATGAGCAGATTCGGCTGGACAGTTTTCCCAAAAGACCTTTATAATGAGATCGGTTTCATTATTTCAGCCAAGCCATGCGAGGCTCATCTTTTCTTGGCTGAAACCGGCCAGGAAACATTGAAGAACCTTTGCAAGGCTTTTCTGTTTAACCAACCCGTCATTCATTCCTTAAGGAGGTTAGCATGAAACAAAAACGCACCTTATTTCGTTTGGCCATTGCCGTCCTCGTCTTTGTCAGCGTCGCCTGTACCTGCGCGATTCCCGGCCTGAGCAGCGGGCCGAGCATTGTGGGCAATTGGGAGGCAAATTACCGCGGCGACCGGATCGGCTTTGTCTTCGAAAGTGACGGCGATTTCAGCATCTTGATCAATGGAAGCAGCGCCGGACAGGGGCGCTATACGGTGAATTACGCTACCACGCCCTATCAACTCGATTTGCTATATGATGACGGAGTGCACGTATATACCATCTTCGAGTTCACCGACTCCAACACGATGCATTTGGAAAATGCGAGCATTGACGCCCCCCGGCCTACAACGTTCTCGGATTATGGCGTCTTCCGGCGGATCAACCCTTGAACCAACCCAACGTCTCAAAACTGGTAATCCGCTCCTTTAAAGCCACTTCCTCACCCCGGCGGGTGAGGAAGTGCAAATTTTCTGGCAGGGAACTCACTGGCTGAGTTGATCGAAATGGGTGTTGCGCAGCCGCTCGACCAGTTGCATCTGCGCTTCCTTCCAGATCGGGTGCAGGGGACACTCATCCTCGAATACACAGTTCCCGGCGTCGCTGACGCACTCATTCAGCAGAATCGGCCCATCGATGGCCTCGACCACATCGAGCAGAGAAATGTCCTTCGGATGGCGGGCCAGCGAAACGCCGCCCCGCGCCCCGCGCGAGGTGTGCAGCAGACCGGCGATCGAGAGTTGCGAGATGATTTTGGCCAGGAACGAGGGAGGAATGCGCTTTTCCTGAGCGACCACGCTGGTAGCAGCGCGCTGCTCGGGACCCAATTGGGCAAGATAGAGAACAGCGCGAATGGCATAATCAGCCTGTCTTGTGATCTGCATAGAAGCCTCTCTGGTAATCTAGATACAATTTATCGGTTTAATTTTAGTAAAAGCCTTTCGATCCAGCAAGTGATGGAGGTCATACCGAAAATATGACCTTTTACTCCGATTTTTGTCAGATTTATGAGAGATATCGCCCTCGCAGGCCGTTGTGTAGACCCGGCCCTCGGGCAGAACGGCTAGGCTTCGAGCACTTCGACCAGTTCGGGAGTGGTGGCCAGGATCATGTCGGCTCCGCGCTGACGCAGTTCGGCCTCCTCGCCGAAGCCGCACAGCACCCCGACCGTTTGGGCGCCCGCCGCCCTGCCGGCGCGGATGTCCACCGTCGTGTCGCCGATCATCAGACACTCCTCGGCGGAGACGCCCATCTGCTCGGCCGCCCACAGGACCGGGTCCGGGTAGGGTTTGGTGTGCCGGCAGGTCTGGGCGGTGGCGATGCAGCGGAAGAAGGGCGTCAGTTCGAAGCGGTCGAGGAAGAGCATCGTCGTGCGCGTGTCGCGGGCGCTGACCACCGCCAGAGGGTAACGCCGGGCAAGCCGCGCCAGCATGTCCTGCACGCCGGGGATGATCTGGAAATGGCGAGGTCTGTGGTGACTGGCGCGCGCCAGGAAATCGGCCAGGGCGAACATCGGTTTGTCGAGGCCCAGCACATCGGGGATGCCGATCAGAAAATTGGCCGGCGCTTCGCTGGCCATCACCAGCCGACGGGCCACGTGCAGGATTTCTTTTTTGGGAAAAAGGAAGTGGAAAGGCCTCAGCAGGCGGGCGAGACGGTGGGTCATCACATCATCGGTATCGCTCAACGTGCCGTCTACATCGAAACACAGGGCGCGGATGCGGGAAACGTGCAGGGGCATGGAAGACCTCGAAGTCTGGGATGGGTAAATTGTACTCACTCCTTTCGAGATTGCACAGTCCAAATGACTTATAATAGGGAGCAAGGCGGTCGAGGCAGAAGAACGGCTTATTCGTATATAAGAGTGCCTGGGGCGGTCGTCCCCTTCGGCGCTGTCTGCAAAAGAGAGAGGAATGCAACCATGAGTCAAAACAAGAGTGATTGGCTGGCCACCCAAAACAGCGGTTTCTTCCAGGACCTGATCTTGCGTCTCAAACTGATCTGGCGCCTGATGGCCGACCGGCGGGTCAACTTTCTGTTGAAAATCCTGCCGGTGGCCTCGCTGATCTATCTCATCTGGCCGATCGACGCCATCAGCCTGCCGGTCATCGGCGTGCTGGACGACGCCGCCGTCCTCTGGCTGGGCTCGACGCTGTTCATCAACCTCTGCCCGGAGGAAGTGGTACGCGAACATCTGAACGCTTTGCAGAAGGTGATTGCCGGCGCCTGGCGCGACGCTCCCGAAACCGGCGAAATCGTCGAGGCACAGGCTCACGAACCGGAAGAAGAGTAGGCCGGCGGCCCATTTTCAGACTTATGTCATCCAATATGCGCGATTAATCGGCGTCAATCAGGATGCTTGTCACTGGAAAAGCAGCCTTCGTGATTGTAAACTGGAATGGACTCTGGAGGTACCGATGGCACACAAAACCTGGGAAGTCGCCAAAGTCTGCTTTTGTGAACACGTTGGGCAGGAAGTGGCGCTGGAGGCCGAGGTCATCTACCCGATCGACTTCCTGCCCGACCCGCCGCGCGTCCGCGCCCTGCGCTGTTCGCATGGCGCCTATTGCAATCAAATGCAACAGGCCGCCTGCAGGTGGGCCGGCACCAACCCGGATGTGGATCCCTTCCGGCAGTAAACTATTTATTCCCCTGTCGCCGAAATAAAAAACAGCGGCCCTGCAGAGGGTCGCTGTTTTCATCGGACGCGCAAAAGCCATTACTTGACTTCGACGACCGCGCCGGCTTCCTCGAGTTTCTTCTTGGCATCCATGGCGGCGTCCTTGCCGACGGCGGAGAGCACCTTGCCGTCGGGGGTCTCGGCCAACGTCTTGGCCTCGGTCAGCGACAGGTTGACCAACTGGCGGATGACCTTGATGACCTCGATCTTCTTCGGACCGGCATCTTTGATGACCACGTCGAACTCGGTCTTCTCCTCGACGGGTTCAGCCGCGCCTGCGGCAGGGGCGGCACCGGCCACTGCGGCCACCGCCACGGGAGCAGCCGCAGAAACGCCCCACTTCTCTTCCAGTTTCTTGACCAGTTCGGCAGCCTCGAGAACGCTCAGGGCGCTCAACTGCTCGACGAGTTTTTCCAAATCAGCCATTTTCGATTCTCCTTACGAATATAGAAAGTTTAGTTTTTTATTGAAAGGTGCAGCCATGCAGGCGGCACCGACCGGTTACGCCGCAGCGGTCGCGGCCTGATCAGAATAAGCCTTGAGCACAGAAGCCACCTGGCGGCCAGGTTCGGCCAGCAAACGGACCAGTTTGCCGGCGGGCGCCTGCAGGACGCCCAGCAACTGGGCGCGCATGACCGGCAGGGGCGGCAAATTGGCCAGCGCCTTGACCTCGGCAGCGCTGAGCACATTGGTGCCCAGGAAACCAGCCTTGATCTTGATGGCTTCCATGGACTTGGTCGCTTCGCCCAGCGCCTTGGCAAAGGCAGCCGCATCGCTGAAGGCGAAGCCGATCGCCGTGCTCTTTTCGAGCGCGCCGGCCGGCACGTTCAGACCGGCCTGTTCCAGCGCCAGTTTGGCCAGCGTGTTCTTGACGATGTGAAATTCACCGCCCGCCTCACGCGCCCTGGCACGGATCACATCCAGGTCGGCCATCTTGACGCCCGTATATTCCACCAGGATGACGGCCTGACTCTTGCCCAGCCAGTCCTGGTATTCAGCCAGCATGGCCTGTTTCTGTTGCTTTGATTTTGCCAAAGAAATTCACCTCCTTTCCAATCAAAAGTCTTTGCCCGAGTCGTGCCAGGCAAAGACTTTGCCCCGTCAGGGGCTGCTCCCCGGAAAGGGAGGGTGTTTCCACCGGTCTTCACCTGGGCAGGAGATTAAGCCCCCGGCGGAAGGCCGTCGAAGGGCGCCTGCTGTCTTCGGCGAAGGAACATATCTCGGGCGGCGAATCGACTTACTCGACCGCCTCCATCGACTGGGCCAGGTTGGCATCGACCTTAATGCCCGGCCCCATCGTTGTGGACAGAGTGACGCGCTTGATGTAATTGCCCTTGGCCGCCGCCGGGCGGGCCTTCTTGATGGCATCCATCAGCGCAGAAAAATTCTCGTACAGTTTAGTCTCATCGAACGAGACTTTCCCAATCACGACATGAATATTGGCCGTTTTATCCAGGCGGAATTCGACCCGGCCGGCCTTGGCCTCCGTCACGGCCCGGCCGATATCCTCCGGCGCCACCACCGTGCCGGCCTTCGGGTTCGGCATCAGCCCGCGCGGGCCCAGGATGCGGCCCAAACGGCCGACCTTGCCCATCATATCGGGCGTCGCGATGGCGACATCGAAATCCAGCCAGCCGCCCTGAATCTTGTTCAGGGTTTCATCGTCATCGGCAACGACGTCCGCGCCGGCGTTGCGGGCGTTGATGGCCCCTTCGCCCTGGGCAAATACCAGGACGCGCACTTCCTTGCCCAATCCATGCGGCAGGACGACCACATCCCGCACCTGTTGATCGGCCTGGCGCGGGTCGAGGCCCATGCGCATGTGCACTTCCACACTGGCATCGAACTTGGTGTACGAGGTTTCCTTGACGAGCGCCACCGCCTCGCGGGGCGTATATTCTTTTCCTGAATCCACCTTGGCCGCCGCGGCCAGGTATTTCTTTCCGTGTTTAGCCATGAGTTCTCCTTCGTGGTACAAACGGGCCAGACAGCCCTCCCACCGGGTTAATCGACAACGACAATGCCCATGTTGCGGGCGGTGCCTTCGATCTGGCGCATCGCGCCCTCAATATCGATGGCGTTCAGGTCTTTCATCTTCAACTGGGCGATCTCGCGGATCTGAGCCCGCGTCACCTTGCCGACCTTTTCACGGTTCGGGACCCCCGAACCTTTCTCCACCCCGGCCGCCTTGCGTAGCAAGACCGCCGCCGGCGGAGTCTTCAGGACGAAGGTGAACGACCCGTCGGTGTAGACGGTGATCTCGGCCGGCAGGATTTCGCCCTGACGATTAGACGTGCGGGCGTTGTACTCCTTGCAGAAAGCCATGATGTTGATCCCATGACCGGCCAGCGCCGGGCCGATGGGCGGCGCCGGGTTGGCCTTGCCGGCCTCGATCTGCAGACGAACGATTGCCTTGATTTTCTTTGCCATAAGTTACTCCTTTGCCTGCACCTGGAACGCAGGAACAGGGTGTGGTTTTAGCGGGTGATAAGGGCCACCCTCCCACTGCATCAGGCCGGGACCTCCAGCCTGCTACCGTTATCGTTAGGCTTTCTCCACCTGGAGAAAGTCCAATTCGACGGGCGTCTCGCGCCCGAAGAAACTCACCATCACGCGCACCTTGCTGCGCTCCATGTCGATCTCAGAGACCACTCCGCGGAAGTCGTTGAACGGCCCGTCGATGATGCGCACCCGCTCGCCGACCTTGAAAGTGACTTTCACAGTGGGCGCCTCGGCTTCCATGCGCTTCAGAATCTGGGCCACTTCCTCCGGCCGCAGCGGCGTCGGCTGGTTGCCCATGCCGACAAAGCCGGTCACCCCCGGCGTGTTGCGCACCACGAACCACGACTCCTCGGTCAGGATCATGTTGACCAGCACATACCCCGGGAAGATGTGGCGCTCCACCGTGCGCCGCTTGCCGTCCCGCACCTCGATCTCTTCTTGGGTCGGGACGACCACATCGAAGACTTTGTCCTTCATGCCCATCGTTTCGATGCGCTGTTCGAGGTTGTGGCGGACCTTGTTCTCGTACCCGGAATAGCAATGGATGACGTACCAGGCCGGGCCTCCCGCGGGCGCTTCGCCGGCAGGTTCGGGGGCGAGGGGGGTGGGCGGAACAGCCGGGGCACCCGAAACAGACTCGTCCGAGCGAGGGCTTTCCTCTTCGGGTTCGAGGGGCTGTTCTTCGAATGGCTCTTCCGGGTCGCGTTCGAGCATAAAAACCTCGTTTGCCGTGCCGTCGGACGGTTAACTGCCGATCGCCAGCCTCAGCAGGAACGTAGCGGTATGATCGACAAAAAACAAGAAGAAGGCCATCACGACCATCACGACGATCACGATGACCGTCAACCGCCAGGCTTCCTGACGGGTGGGCCAGCTGACTTTGCGCAATTCGCCGAGGGTCTCGCGCCACCAGCGGGCAATGCCGCTTTCGCGCCGGGGTTTTTCATCTTTCCTGGCCAAGGCAAACTCCTTCTTCAACTTCTTGACGGTTAAAACGCCGCCTCTGAATAGACGGCGTCAGGATCACTGGCAGGCCAGGCAGGACTTGAACCCACAACCGCTCGTTTTGGAGACGAGAGCTCTACCAATTGAGCTACTGGCCTACGAATTCAGTCGGATAGTCGTTCGTCTCATAGTCGCCAGACGATCAGACTATTCGACCATCCGACTCAAGACTACTTCGTTTCGCGGTGCAACGTGTGCTTCCGGCAGCGAGGGCAATACTTATTGAACTCCAGCCGGTTCGGATCGTTGCGGCGGTTCTTTTCCGTCACGTAATTGCGCTCTTTACAGTCGTTGCACGCCAGGATGATGACCGGGCGTATATCTTTTTTCTTCGAAGCCATGCTTGCTCAACAACCTTTTCTATTGGAGGATCTTGGTGATGACGCCGGCGCCGACGGTCAGACCGCCTTCGCGGATCGCAAACTTCGAACCCTGCTCCAGCGCCACCGGCACGATCAACTCGACCGTCATGTTCACGTTGTCCCCAGGCATCACCATCTC